>DATEGB010000136.1:0-6191 GCA_035280365.1 Candidatus Dormiibacterota bacterium
CGCCGCCTGGTCGCCCGCCCACATCGACTCTCGTCCGCTTGTCTGCGGAGCGCCCGGTGTGAGCCCCGGGCAGACCACGTTCAGGGTGATGCCGAACTTGCCGACCTCGCGCGCGATCGCCTTCGACATCGCGATCACCCCCGCTTTGGTGCCGCTGTACACCGCCTCGCGCCACTCGCCCATGCGTCCGGCGTCGGAGCCGATGGAGACGATGCGCCCGTAGCGCTTTTCGACCATGACGTCGAGCACCGCGCGCGTGCAGTTGATGAAGCCCCACATGTCGATCGCGATCTCGCGCTCCCACTCGGCGCGGGGCTTCTCCATGAAGAGCCGGTCGATGGTCCAGCCGGCGCAGTTGACTAGCACGTCGACGGTGCCGAGGGTCTTGCGGACGAAGTCGACCATCGCCCTCACGGACTCCCAGTCGGTGACGTCGGTGTGCCGCGCTAGGATGGTGCCGGACGGCGCCTCGCGCTCGACCTTCCTGGATTGGTCGTCGTCGACGTCCGCGATGACGACGCGGGCGCCCTCCTCGGCAAATCCGAGCGTGATCGCACGGCCGAGGTTGGAGGCGCCCCCGGTGACGATGACGGTCTTGCCGGTGAGGTCGAGGTCCATTGCTCTACGAAAGCATGGCAGTCACGATCAGCCGGTCGGTGTAGGTCCGCCGGCTCTCGGTGGACCAGAACTGACGAGGTTGCGCACGCTCAGGAGCAAAACGAAGGCGATGAACATAAGGGGCGCCGCAACTCCGAGATAGGCCACGCCCAGCCCATGGAGCGCGGCCACCAGCGCAACCACGTAGCTCACCACTCGTAACCAGAGCGGCTCGCTGACAGCCGCCGCCACCACGAACAGCGCGACGGTAAGGAACAGGGCGGCGTCGGCGAGGTCTTCCACCCGCGTGAGCGTCCGGGCTGAGTCCGGCGCGGCCAGGATCAAGAGCGGCGCCACGTTGGTCACGAGCTCGGCCCCGACTAGGAGCAAGAGCGCCGGCCGGAGCAGCCGGTTCGGCTGGAGCGACAACGCGAACGCGGCGAGCGGCGCGAGCGCTGCGGCGCCGATCACCTGCTGAACCACGACGACAGCCGCGTTGTCGCGGTAGAACGCCCTGATCGTGCCGTCGCTGTCGGCGGACGTCGGCAGGGAGGCCAGGGCGGCGCTGGCGAAGAGCAGAACCGCGAAGACGATCCCGCAAGCGCCTCCCACTCGCGGCGTGGTCAGCGACCGGATCAATGCGGCACCGGTTCCACGGCGTGGTCGCTGGCCAGCGTAGGCACGCGGGCGGCGGTCATGGCGGGGATTGTGGGCGTCTAGGGAGCGACTCGCAATCCCAGCTTTGGGAAGACCTCCTCGGCGAAGCGTTGGATCACGCCGCCCTCGGCAACGTTGGGCAGGTTGACAATGAAGTAGTCGATGCCGGCCGCGGCGTACTCGCGCATCGTGCTTGCGATGTGGTCGGCGTCGCCGATGTGCTCGTTCCACGTCCGGACGAAGGCCTCGTCCTTGCCGGTGCGCCGTGCGGTGTCCCTGATAACCCTCTCTACCTCCTTGTCGTCACCGACGATGGCGTAGAACTCGGCCGTCTTGAGGATCTCGTCGTAATTCCGGCCGACATCCTGGCAGTGCTCACGTAGGACCTCGAGCTTGTGCCGGGTCGTGGCGAGGTCAGCACGCACATTGCATCCGTCGCCGGACCGGGCCACCAGCTTCAGTGTCACCTTCTCCCCCGCGCCGCCGATCCAGATCGGGGGGTGCGGTTTCTGGACCGGTTTGGGCTCGTTGATGGCGCCGCGCAGGCGGTAGTAGCCGCCCTCGAAGCTGGCCTCCTTCTCCGTCCACATCGCCTTGATGACCTGCAGCGACTCGCGAAGCATGCGCAGCCGCTCGGGCGTGTCCGGATACTCGTAGCCGTAGGCCTCGTACTCGTGCTGGTACCAGCCGGCGCCGATGCCGAGGATCAGGCGGCCGTGGCTCATGACGTCGATGCAGCTCGCCATCTTGGCCAGGAGCGCAGGCGGCCGGTAGCTGTTGCAGGTGACCATCTGGCCGAGGCGGATGGTCTTGGTGTCGCGGGCGAGTGCCGCCATCGAGGTCCAGCACTCAAAGACCGCCTCGAGGGTGGGGTCGGGGACGGTGTGGAAGTGGTCGTAGAGGAAGACGCCGTCGAAGCCGGCCTTCTCCGCCTCGACGGCGCAACGGCTCATGGTCTCGTACTTCTCGACCGGGTCGGCGATGTCGAGCAGGTCCATGCGCCAGCCCTGGGGCAGGAAGACGCCGACCTTCATCCCGTCAATTCTCTGGGATGCGCGGAAACTAATGCCGAGGCGCGCTTGGAGATCCGGCCGAGACGCAGATGGCTCGTGATGGGGTGGGTGGCCGCTGCCCTGTGGCTCGCTTTTGTCGTGCTCATTGTTGTCGCGAGCTGGGGCGGGTTCGACTGGGGCGGCCGGTCGGTCGCGGCGTTCGTGCTGCTGGTCAGTGCGGGGTTTGTCTTCGCGATCGTCAGGAGGTGGCGATCACTCAGCATCTACGCCGACGAGGAAGAGGTGCGGTTTGGCGTTCGCAGAATCCGGAGAGCCGACATTGCATCGATGGCGATGGAACCACCAGGCGACACTCCCGTCAGGTTCTGGGCGGGCGTCGGCGTGATGGCAGTAACCCAGGACGTTTCGCGGTCGGTCAACTTCCGTTCTGCGGACGGCCGCTCGCTGCTGCGCACGACCGACCTTTACGGCCGTGACCAGCTACGCGAGCTGGCGCGATTCATGGACGTTCCGCTCGAGGGCTACTGAACAGGCGGCGAGGGCGACTGGGCAATCGGTTGGCGCCCCGGCATGAGGCCGCGCCAGGTCATAAACATGCCGAGCAGGAAACCGGCCCCGATGGCCACGAACGCGACCGCGAGCAAGAGCCTCCAGTCCTGCAGGGGCGAAACGTTGCCCACCAGTCCGGCGTCCGGCCCGGTGGTCGCGGTCAGCGTCTCCGCCTTCGTCCAGTGCAGCTTCCAGATCGCGGTCTTGCGGTCGAGCGTAAACAGCGCGCCGGGCGCCGATGTGATGACGTGCGGAACGGTGATCGCGAAGGTGATGGTGAAGATCGACTGCAGCTCGTCGTCGGTGATCATCTGCTGCGAGCCAGACTGGGTCGACTGAGGCTGGGCCACGGTCTTGAACGTGTACTTGTCGGTGCCACCGCTGGACGTGTGCGACGCCGACGAGAAGATGCCGCCGGTGTTGCCGAGGTTGAGGCCGACGCTCGTCCCTGACGTCGCGCCGGAGGGGCTGAGCTTCGATGGCTGGGTCAGGAATGCGAAGGCGTCCTTTTCGGTCTTGAAGGGGATCGTGATGAGCGCGCCTGTCTCGTCGCCTTCGGTGACAACGGTGACCTTACCGCCCGGGTACTTCTGCTGCAGCTGCTTGTTGGCGTTGGCGATGTCGGAGGGGCTGAACCCGCTCACCGACGTGCCGCTGCTCCCCTGCATCACCGACTTGGGAAACAGGAACTTCAGGCCGACCGTGACCGAGCCGTCGGCGTTGAAGGTCGCGCTGGTGTCGGCGCCGCAGGCGGCCGCGGCGAAGGCGATCACGAGGACCGCGAAGGTCTTGCGCACGGGTCGATATGTTGAGCGCCCGGGCGCGATTTCGAGCCGGCTTAAGCCGGCTGGCGCTCGCCGATTTTGACCAGGAACTCCTCGATGGCCCGGTTCACCGGCTGGGGGTGCGTGTAGTTGCTCGCGTGGCCGGCGCCCTCGACGCGGACGAGGCCGCGGCATGCCTTCAGCCGCCGGCACAGGGCCTCCGCCAGCGCCATGTCGATGGCCACGTCCTGGTCGCCGTGGATGACGAGGGCCGGCGCGTCGATCTTGTCCAGTCGGTCCGTGATGTCGTCCCGGTCCATGAGCGTGCGGTAGATCTGAGTCAGGGCGGCAGGCTCGCGTTCCTTCCACTTCGCCACGTAGGGAGCCGACTCGGGGCGCTCGTTGCCGATGATGATCGCCGCCACCATGCCGACCAGCTGGTCGTTCGGGCCGGAGCTCACCCACACGTCGTGCATGAGGTCGTACTGCAGCGACTTCTCCGGGTCCTCGGTCCCGGACTGGGTGTCGATGAGGACGAGGCCTGCTGTCCGGTCGGGGTGGCGGAGCGCGAAGCGGAGGGCGACGAAACCGCCCTGGCTCATGCCTCCGATCACGGCTCGGTCGACGCCGATGTGGTCGAGCAGCGCGGCGAGGTCTTCGGCCGAGTCCCAGTAGCTGAACGGTTCTGACGTCGACAACGTGCGGCCGTGGCCGCGCTGGTCCCAGGTGATGACGCGATGCTTGCCGCGCAGGGCGTGGACCTGTGGCGCGAACATCTCGAGGTCCATGAGGAAGCCATGGCCCAGCACGAGCGGCAGGCCTTCTCCGCCTGTGTCTTCGTAGTAGAGGTTCTGTCCGCGCACGTTCGCTACCACTACGCTGTCCTCCGATGACGCAGCTTAGCGAGCCGGCGTTCGCAGACGTGCTCGATGCGGCAAGGACGATCCGTGCCTACCTCTCTCCCACGCCGCTGCGGCGCTACCCGGCCCTCGACCGCCTGGTCGGCGCCGAGGTCCATGTCAAGCACGAGAACCACAACCCCACCGGCGCCTTCAAGGTGCGCGGCGGCGTGAACCTCGTGAGTCGCCTGAGCGACGACGAGCGGGGACGCGGCGTGATCGCCGCCTCGACCGGCAACCACGGACAGTCCGTGGCCTTCGCGGCGCGGCTGTTTGGCGTGTCCGCGATCATCTGCGCGCCCGCGGCGGCCAACCCGGTGAAGGTCGAGTCGATGCAGGACCTGGGCGCCGAGGTCATCCTCGAAGGTGAGCGGTACGACGACGCCAAGCACAACGCGGAGCGGTTGGCGAAACAGCACGGCTACCGCTACATCAACTCGGGTGACGAACCGCTCCTGATCGCAGGTGTGGGCACCCACACGCTGGAGGTGCTGCAGGAGCAGCCGCGCGTGGACACGGTGATCGTGCCCATCGGGGGCGGGTCCGGCGCGGCGGGGGCGTGCATCGCGGCGAAAGCGGTCAACCCCGAAATCCAGGTCATCGGCGTGCAGTCGGACGCCGCCCGGTCGGCTTACCTGAGCTGGAAGGCGCGCGAGCTGCAGGAATCGCCCAACCGGACGCGAGCGGAAGGGCTGTCGACGGCGGCGCCGTTCGAGCTTCCGCAGCGAATCCTTCGCCGGCTGCTCGACGACTTCGTGCTGGTCTCGGACGACGAGATCGACGCCGCGACGGCGGTGATGATCGAGAAGACGCGGACGCTGGTCGAGGCGGCGGGGGCGGCGGCACTGGCGGCGGCCTTGAAGATCCGGTCGCGGCTGGCCGATCGGAGCGTGGCACTGATCTGCAGCGGGGGCAACATCAGCCCCGCGCAGCTGAAGGCGCTTTTCGGATAGGAGGTAAGACGATGGCGTTTCGAGAGGCATCGCTGGAGACGAGCGCGAATCCCGCCACGGTCTGGCGCGTATGGTCCGACGTCAACCACTGGCCGGAATGGAACCCGGACATGAAGGCGTCGCGGCTCGACGGGCCGCTGAAGCTGGGCACGACGGGCAACATCGACACGCGCTCGGGAGGCAAACACGACGTCGTCGTCACCCACTACGAGGAGGGCCGCTCGTTTGAGCTCGAGAGCACCGCACTGCCCGGGACGAAGATGGGGATTCGGGCGACGATCGCCCCGAGCGGGTCTGGGAGCCGGATCACGCAGGGCTTCGAGCCGCGAGGGCTGCTGGCGCCGATCGTCGGTCCGATGATGGGCAGCGCGATCCTGAAGACGTTCAACTCGGTGCTGGAAGGCCTCAAGCAGAAGGTCGAGTCCTGACCTCCAGGCGGCCGTCCGGCCCTTCTCTCACTTCGAGCTGATTGAGCGACGGGATGACGGTGTCGGCCTCGCCGACCTCGTCTCTGGCATGCGTGGTGGCCACCGCGATGACGAACATGCCGGCGCCGCGGGCGGCCCGAATGCCCGCGGGCGCGTTCTCGACCACCAGGCAATCGGCCGCCGGCGCGCCCAGGCGCTGGGCGGCCAGCAAGTAGCCGGACGGGTCGGGCTTGCCGCGCGGCGTGTCTTCGGCGGCTATAAGGACATCGGGCAGCGGTAGCCCGGCGATGCGCATGTGCCGGATCGAGACCTCGCGCCGGGCCGAGGTGAC
>DATEGB010000137.1:0-19713 GCA_035280365.1 Candidatus Dormiibacterota bacterium
TTCGGAGGCTTGGGACTGCCTGCGCAGCGGCGGCAGGGTGATGCTTTGGGGACCGGGGCTTCGCGCGTCACAGGCGGCGCACGCGCGGGACCTGTGGGCGCTGTTGGACTGGCTTGCGCGCTACCCGGCTGAGCCCGGGGAAGATCCGGCGCCCGTCGCGTCTGAGGTCGTCATGGTCACAGGCGCGGACGACGGCCGGCTGATCGACGCGCTCGAAGCGGCGCGCCGGCGCGGGGTGCAGGCCCGAGCATGGGTCGTCGGCGACGCCGCCCTCGACCTCGACGTCGAGACCCGGCGCGCGGGCCTCGACTGGCCGCCGTGAAACGTCTCCGGCCGTTGCCGCCGTCTCCGATCGAGCACTCGGCCGGCGCGCGAGCGGCGGTTTACCTCGCGTTCGTAGTGGCCACGGCGGCCGTGATGTGGTACGGGCAGGACTACGTCATCCCCGTGCTGGGAATCGTCATTGCGTTCGTCGGCCATACGAACAGCTACGTCGACCGCGAACGGAAGCGCCAATTCTGGAGTCAGGTGATCCTTGCCGGCCTCGTCTTCGGCGCGCTCTTCTATCTGCTCGCCGACTCCTCTTTGGCCCTGTTCGGCGGGGTCCTACCTCAGGCCAACTTCGCGATCTTGCTGGTCGCGATCACCAGCTTTGACCTCAAGACCCGACGCAACTGCTACTCGAGCATGTGGATCAGCCTGGCGGTCCTTTACCTGGCCGCCGTCTACGCCTGGGATTATGTATTCGCCGTCTTCCTGGCGCTGTGGGCGCTGATGCTCCTGCTGTTCTGGACCGCCTCGCACCTGCGCCGGGTCGGGGCAGACTTCGCACTCCCCGAGTGGAACTTCAGGGACATGCTGATCGGGGCCCTGATTCTCGGCATCGCCCTCTTCGTCCTGGTGCCGCAGCCATCGGGGGTCGCGGTCTCGCCGCTGGTCGTCTCGTTGCCCAACTTCACGAGCTTCCGTGGCGATATGGAGAACCCCGCGCTGCCGCTGGTCCAGCTGAACGGCGATCCCAGCGGCGCTTCGAACAGTGTCGACCTGCACTTCCGCGGCCGGCTTGGCGACTCGCCGGTGATGTACGTGCGCACGGGCGCTCCGGCGTACTGGCGTGGACTGGTGTTCGACACCTACCGCGACGGCGCGTGGTCGGCCTCGATTCGCGAATACCGCGAGATGCAGCCGTACGTCCCGACCAGGTTCTTGCCTCCGGCGCCGAGAGACAACCTGGGCACGTTCGTGCAGACGTTCCGCGTCCTGCGCCCGCTGCCGGGCGTGATCAACGCCGCCTACCCGATCGCGAGCCTGTACGCGCCGGTGGCGGCGCTTCGCGAGGACGCCTACGGCACGTTCCACACGCCCGACCTGCTGCGGCCGGGCCAGACCTATTCGGTCGTGTCCTACCTTCCCAACCTGAATGCCGGCGTGCTGCGCACCGATGCCCAGCTCGACCGTCTCCCAGATAATGCCGTCGCCTACCTCGACCGCGGCGGCCTGTCCCGCCAGGCGATCCGGCTCGCCGCCGACGTCGTCCGCGACCAGCCGACCTACTACGACCGGGTGATGGCGATCACCACCTACCTACAGCAGAACTACGCCTACAACCTCAACCTGCCTCCCGTTCCCGCCGGCCTGGACCCTGTCGACTGGTTCCTCTTCGACGCCAAGACGGGGTACTGCGAGCAGTTCGCCACCGCGGCCACGCTCCTCTTGCGTAGCGTGGGCATCCCGGCCCGCCTCGCCACCGGCTACGCGACCGGCGACTACGACTCGGTGCTCAACCAGGCCGTCGTCCGTGAGCACGATGCGCACGCGTGGGTCGAGGTGTGGTTCCCGCACCACGGCTGGGTGCCGGTTGACCCCACGCCCGGCGTCTCGCCGCTGGCAGCGACCCGCTTTCCCGACCATTGGGCCGGGAGCGGCGTCGCGCGGCTCATTCCTCATCTGGAGATTGGAGCGCCCATGACCGCCCTCGGGTCGCTGGGCGTGCTGGGCGTGCTGCCCGGCGCGCTGGTCGTCGCCCTGCTCGTGACCCTGACCTACGCTTGGCTGCGCCGCCGGGCGCGGCGCCCCCGGAGGCCGAAGCCGCTGCGGGGCGAATCGGAGCTCCTCCGCCTCTACGAGCGGCTGCAACGAAGGCTGGGTCGCCGCCGGGCGGCGGCGGAGACGCCCCTCGAATATCAGCGCCGCATGGAGTCGTCGCTTCTGGAGGACGTGACCTCGGCCGTGAACGAAGGCGTCTATGCCGGCCGCTGGCCCTCTCCGGCGCGGGTGCGCGAGATGTCCGAGCGCTTATCCTGACCCCCATGGCCCAGGCAGTCGTCAAAACGGGCGCCGAGGAGGTCCGCTGGGACCTCGACGACCTGTTCTCGGGACCCGAAGACGCGAGGATCGAGGAGAGGCTCACCCGCGAGCTCGCGCGCGCCAGGGATTTCGAGGTGAGGTACCGAGGCAAGGTCACCGCGCTAGAGCCCAGGGCTTTCGCGACGATGATGCGCGAGCTCGCCGACTACGAGGAGTCGTCGGCGCGACCGGAGGTCTACGCCTACCTCCTGCACAGCCAGGACACGCAGGACCACGCCGCCGGCCGGCTGCTGGCGCGCGTGCGCGAGGCTTCGGCGGAGCGCGGCACGCACATGGTGTTCTTCTCCCTGGAGCTGGCGCAGATCGCGGACGAGCAGGCCGCGCGACTGTTCGCCGACCCCGACTCCGCGGTCTTCAGGCACACCGTGGAGGAGGCGCGCAAGTTCCGGCCGCATCAGCTTTCCGAGCCGGAAGAACGAATCCTCACCGACTTCAGCCCGGTCGGCAACGTCTCCTGGGTGCGGCTCTTCGAGGAGCTGTGCGCGCGCATCAGGGTCGGCATCGACGGCCAGGAGCTGCCGCTCGACGCTGCGTTGAACCTGCTGCGCGAGCCCGCCCGCGACGTCCGCCGCAAGGCCAGCGGCGCGGTGACCGAGGCGCTGCGCGGTGATCTGCGCACGCGCGGCTACATCTTCAATGTCATCCTCCAGGAGAAGTCGATCGACGACCGCGTGCGCCACTTCCCGACCTGGATCAGCTCGCGCAACCTGGCCAACGAGACCTCGGACGAAGCCGTTCAGGCCCTGGTCGACGCGGTCACCAGCCGCTACGACGTGTGCGTCCGCTACTACCGGGTCAAGCGGAAGCTGCTCGGCGTCGGAGACCTCCACGAGTGGGATCGCTACGCGCCGATCAGCGACACCACCCGCAACCTGACGTGGGACGAAGCGAAAGAGCTGGTCGTCGGCTCGTACCAGCGCTTTTCGCCGCGCGCGGGCAAGCTGATCGCCGAGTTCTTCGACCGGCGGTGGATCGACGCCCCGGTGGTGCCAGACAAAGCGGGCGGCGCCTACTGCATGCCGGTGACGCCGCATCACCACCCCTACGTGCTGATGAACTTCACCGGCAAGCTTCGCGACGCGCTGACGCTCGCACACGAGCTCGGCCACGGCCTGCACGACCGCCTGGCGTCGAAGCAGCACGTCTTCGACTACCACCCACCCCTGACCCTCGCCGAGACAGCCTCGGTCTTCGGCGAGGCGCTCACGTTCGACCGGATCATGGCCGAGGAAAAGGACCCGAAGGTCCGGCTCGCGATGCTGTGCAACCAGTGCGAGGACGCCTTTTCGACCGTCTTCCGCCAGGTCGCCTTCAACCGCTACGAGGACGCTGTGCACATGCGCCGTCGCACCGAGGGCGAGCTGTCCGTGGAGCAGCTCGGCGACATCTTCCAGGACAAGCTGCAGGCGATGTTCGGCGACGCGCTGGTCCTCACCGACGAGCACCGGGTGTGGTGGAGCTACGTCGGCCACTTCATGCACACGCCGGGCTACGTCTACGCCTACGCGTTCGGCAACCTGCTCGCGCTTTCGGTCTACCACCGCTACAAGCAGCTCGGCGCCGCGTTCGTCGACGACTACCTGGAGTTCCTTGCGGCCGGCGGGTCGACCCGGCCGGACGAGCTGGTAAAGCGGATCGGCATGGACATCACCGACCCGCGGTTCTGGGACGCCGGCCTGACGATCCTCGACGACATGGTCAGGGAAGTCGAGCGACTGGCTGACGCTCGATAGACTTTCAGGTAAATCCGCAGACCGAAGGTAATTCGCACTTTCGCGTGCGAAGGGAGTGACATGGCAGTCACCGAGACCGTCACCACCACAGACCTCGACTTTGCCCGCCAGCTCGGCCAGCAGCTGCGCGTCGACTCCATCCGGTGCAGCACCGCGGCCGGCTCCGGCCACCCAACGTCCTCGATGTCGGCGGCGGACCTCATCGCCGTCCTCATCACGCGCTACCTGCAATACGACTGGTCGAAGCCCAAGGACCCGAACAACGACCACGTGATCTACTCCAAGGGCCACGCGTCGCCGCTCTGCTACGCGATGTTCAAGGCCGTCGGAGCGATCACCGACCAGGAGCTGATGACCTTCCGCAAGTTCGGCTCGCGCCTCCAGGGTCACCCGACGCCGGTGATCCCTTGGGTCGACGTGGCCACCGGATCGCTGGGCCAGGGTCTTCCCATCGGCGTCGGCGTGGCGCTCGCCGGTCACTACCTGGACCGGCTGCCTTACCACGTCTGGGTCCTGTGCGGCGATTCCGAGCTCGCGGAGGGGTCGATCTGGGAGTCGCTCGACAAGGCCGGCTTTTACAAGCTCGGCAACCTGACGGCGATCTGGGACATCAACCGCCTGGGCCAGCGCGGCCCGACCGAATATGAGTGGAACCTTGACACCTACCGGCGCCGCGTCGAGGCGTTTGGCGGCTTCCCGATCGTCATCGACGGGCACGACTTCCCGTCGATCGACCGCGCCTACGGCGAGGCGCTCTCCAACACCGGCAAGCCCAGCGTGATCATCGCCAGGACCATCAAAGGCAAGGGATTCTCCGAGATCGAGAACAAGGACGGCTGGCACGGCAAGGCCCTGCCCCCGGACATGGCGGAGCGGGCGATCAAGGAGCTCGGCGGCATCCGCAACCTGAAGGCCAAGACGCAGAAGCCCGAGCGCAGCGCGCCGTCGGGGAAGCGACCGGCCGCGGCCTCGGAGCCCGTGCTGCCGACGTACAAGAAAGAGGACAAGGTCGCGACGCGGAAGGCATATGGCGACGCCTTGCTCGCCCTCGCGGCGATCCCCGAGGTCGTGGCCATGGACGGCGAGGTGTCCAACTCGACCCACGCCGACGAGTTCGCCAAGGCGCACCCAGACCGCTTCTTCGAGGTCTACATCGCCGAGCAGCAGCTGGTCGCCACGGCGGTCGGGATGAGCGTGCGCGGCTACAAGCCGTTCGCCTCGACCTTCGCCGCGTTCTTCAGCCGCGCCTACGACTTCATCCGCATGGCTGCGATCTCCCAGGCCAACGTGCGGCTCTGCGGCTCCCACGCGGGCGTGGAGATCGGCCAGGACGGCCCGTCGCAGATGGCGCTCGAGGACCTGGCCTCGATGCGAGCAGTTCACGGCTCGACGGTCCTGTACCCGTCCGACCCCAACCAGACCGCGAAGCTGACCCGGATCATGGCCGACACGCCCGGCATCGTGTTCATGCGCACGACCCGCGGCGCGTACCCGACGATCTACGGCCCGAACGAGAGCTTCAAGGTCGGCGGCGCGAAGGTGCTGCGGCAGAGCGCCAGGGACAGGGTCGCGCTGATCGGCGCCGGCGTCACGCTCCACAACTGCCTTGCCGCCGCGGACCAGCTGGCCGCGAAGAAGATCCCGGTGCGCGTCATCGACCTTTATTCGGTCAAGCCCGTCGATGTGAAGACCCTGCGCGAGGCGGCCCGCGTGACGAAGGGGCGGCTCATCGTGGTCGAGGACCACTACCCCGAGGGCGGGCTGGGCGCGGCCGTGCTGGAGGCGCTGGTTAACGATCCGCCCATCCGGCTCGCGCACCTCGCCGTGAGAGGACTGCCGGAGTCGGGCAAGCCGGAGGAGCTGATGAACGCGGCCGGCATCTCCGCCAGGCAGATCGTCGCCGCGGCGACGAAGCTCGCGGCCGCGAAGTGATGGCAACCGCGACGGCGTCGCGACCGAACCCCGTCAAGGAGCTCCGCGACATCGGCCAGTCGCTCTGGCTCGACAACATCCGCCGCCAGCTGGTGACGTCGGGCGAGCTGGCTCGACTGCGCGACGAAGGCCTGACCGGCGTCACCTCCAACCCGACCATCTTCGAGAAGGCGGTCAGCGGCTCGACCGACTACGACGAAGCGATGGTGCAGATGGTCGGGGCGAAGAAGAAGCCTGAGGACATGCTCTGGGACCTCATGATCGAGGACGTCCAGTCGGCGGCCGATGTGTTCCGGCCCGTCTACGACAGGACGAAGGGTCGGGACGGTTTTGTGAGCATCGAAGTCGGACCGACCATCGCCAACAGCACGCGGGAGACCATCGACTTTGCCCAGTACCTCCACGACCGCTGCCGGCGGCCGAACGTGATGGTCAAGATTCCCGCCACCAAGGAAGGCCTGCCCGCGATCTTCGACCAGATCTCGAAGGGCAACAACATCAACATCACGCTCATCTTCGCGGTCGACCGCTACGCGGATGTCGTCGAGGCGTACCTGTCCGGCCTGGAGAAGCTGCACAGCGACGGCGGCGACGTGAGCAAGGTCGCCAGCGTGGCGAGCTTTTTCGTCAGCCGCGTCGACACGAAGGTCGACAAGCTCCTGGCCGAGAAGGTCAATAAGGAGCAGGACCCGCGTCAGAAGCGCTCGCTCGAGCAGCTCTTCGGCAAGGCCGCGATCGCCAACTCCAAGATGGCCTACCAGCGCTACAACGAGCTCTTCAGCGGGCCGCGCTGGGAGAAGCTCCAGAAGGCCGGGGCGCGGACGCAGCGATGCCTGTGGGCGAGCACCTCGACCAAGGACCCGCGTTATCCGGACACGTACTACGTCGAGGAGCTGATCGGCCCGGAGACCGTGGACACGATCCCGCCGGCGACACTGGCCGCCTTCCGCGAGCACGGCGAGGTCCGGCGCAGCCTTGACGAGAACGTGGAGGCCTCGCGCCGGCAGCTGAAGCAGCTCGCCGGCGCGGGCGTCGACCTGGACCAGGTGACGTCGGAGCTCGAGGTCGAGGGCGTGGAGGCCTTCACCAAGTCTTTCGAAACCCTGCTCGCCGCGCTCGAGAAGAACGCCAAAGAGATCCGGGCGGGGAAGGGCCCGCGTCAGTGGTACAGCCTCGGACGGCTACAGCCGGTGGTCGATGCCCAGCTGGCGAAGCTGCAGAAGGACGACGCTCCTCGTCGCCTGTGGGCGAAGGACTCGACGCTGTGGAGTGCGGACCCGGCGAAGCGGCAGGAGATCCACGACCGGCTCGGCTGGCTCGACGTCGCCGACAAGATGCTGGAGAAGGTGGAGGAGCTGAAGGAGATCGCCGCGCAGGCGCGGAAGTTCACGGACGTGGTGCTGCTCGGGATGGGCGGCTCGAGCCTGTGCCCCGACGTGCTGCGCAACACGTTCGGCGCGGTCCGTGGGCACCCGAAGATGCACGTGCTCGACACCACCGACCCCGCGACGATCGTGTCGGTGCGCTCGAAGATCAACCTCGCCAAGTCGCTCTTCGTCGTCGCGTCGAAGTCCGGAGAGACGACCGAGACGCTGTCCCACTTCGCGTACTTCTTCGGCCAGACGAAGAGGAACGGCAAACAGTTCGCCGCCATCACCGACCCCGGCACGTCGCTCGAAAAGCTGGCCAAGGACAGCGGCTTCCGCTGGATCTTTCCCAACCCGCCGGATATAGGTGGCCGCTACTCGGCGCTGTCGTTCTTCGGTCTCGTGCCAGGCGCGCTGATGGGGGTCGACGTGGAGGAGCTTCTGCAGCGGGCGGTGGAGATGGAGCACTCGTGCGCCGATTCCGTGCCGGCTGACAAGAACCCCGGCGTCTGGCTCGGCGCCGTCATGGGGCGGCTCGCCCTCCAGGGCCGGAACAAGGTCACCCTGATCACGTCGCCGAAGGTCGCGACCTTCGGCTACTGGGTCGAACAGCTGCTGGCCGAGAGCACGGGCAAGGAAGGCAAGGGCCTGGTCCCGGTCGAAGGCGAGCCGGTGGGCAAGCCAGTCGTGTACGGCGACGACCGCCTGTTCGTCTACATCCGCATGGACGCCGACCCGCCGAACCGCGCGGTGCGCGCCCTCGAGAAGGCGGGCCATCCCGTGGTCACTCTGACGATGCGCGACAAGCTCGATCTCGGCGGCGAGTTCTTCCGCTGGGAGGTCGCGACCGCGATCGCCGGCTGCGTTCTCGGCATCGACGCCTTCGACCAGCCCAACGTGCAGGAGTCGAAGGACAACACCAAGAAGGTGCTCGCCACCTTCAGGAGCAGGGGCCGCCTGCCGGCGGCGGAGTCGACGCCCGCGGCGAAGGCGAAGGCCGGCCTGGCCTCGCTCCTCGGCCGCGCCAGGAAGGGCGCCTACTTCGCGATCATGGCCTACACGACGCGGACGCCTCAGTCGGAGGCTGCCATCGCGGCGATCCGGAGGGCGGTGCGCGACAGGACGCAAATCGCCACCACGGCCGGCTACGGGCCGCGATTCCTCCACTCCACGGGACAGCTGCACAAGGGCGGGCCCAGGACAGGCCTGTTCCTGCAGGTGGTCCAGGACGACTCCAAGGACGTCCCGATCCCCGGCCAGCCCTACACCTTCTCGGTGCTCAAGCAGGCGCAGGCGATCGGCGACCTGCAGTCGCTGACCTCCAAGCGGCTGCCGGTGCTTCGCGTCACCGTGGGCCGGACGCCGGCGACGGGCTGGAAGGCGCTGGCGGCGGCCGTCCGCGCGGCGGCGCGCTGACCATGGAGATCGGGTTCGTCGGCCTCGGCCGCATGGGCGGCAACATGTCCCTTCGCCTGCTCAAGAAGGGCCACCGCGTCATCGGCTTCGACCTCTCCCAGACGGCCGTCCAGTCCTTTGCCACCAAAGGCACCGTGCCGGCCACGGACTGGCAGGACTTCGTGCGGCGGTTCCGGGGCAAGCCGCGAATCATGTGGATCATGGTCCCAGCGGGTGACCCGACCACCCAGGCCATCGACACGCTCGCCTCGCTGGGCGATCCGGGCGACATCGTCGTCGACGGCGGCAACACCAACTGGAAGATCGCGCTGGAGGACAGCAAGCGCGTGCGGGCGAAGGGCATGCACTACGTCGACGCGGGCGTCTCGGGCGGCATCTGGGGCCTCGAGTTCGGCTACAGCCTGATGGTCGGCGCCGAGGACGGCGTCTACGACCACATCCTGCCCATCCTGAAGGACCTCGCTCCGGACGGCGGAGGTCTCGTGCACACCGGTTCGGAGGGGTCCGGGCACTTCGTCAAGATGGTGCACAACGGGGTCGAGTACGGGCTCATGCAGGCTTACGCGGAGGGCTTCCAGGTCATGAAGCTCTCGAAGTCCTTCCCCGGCATGGACATGTACGCGATCGCCGAGGCCTGGCGGGAAGGGAGCGTCGTCCGGTCCTGGCTGCTCGACCTCATCGCCCGAGGCCTGGCCCAGGATCCCGAGCTGAACGACATCAGGGGCTGGGTGGAGGACACCGGTGAAGGACGCTGGACCGTCGAGACCGCCATCGACGAGTCGGTGCCCACACCGGTGATCGCCGAATCGCTGTTCGCGCGGTTCCGCAGCCGCATGGAGAACACGTTCGGCGACCGGATGCTCGCCATGATGCGGGCGCAGTTCGGCGGCCACGCGGTGGTCAAGGATGCGTCCACTGAACAATCACAACCGACTGGGGTCCCCGCGCCGCAGGCGCGGGGTGCCGCCGAGCAAAAGTGAAGGTTGAGGAGGCCCCGAACCCGCTCGCCGAAGGCCTGCACGACTACCGGGTCGCCGACCCGGCGGTCATGGTCATCTTCGGCGCTACCGGCGACCTGAGCGGGCGCAAGCTGCTGCCGGCGCTTTACAACATGGCCAGGCAACGCTCGCTGCCGGCGGGCTTCGCCGTCGTCGGCGCGGCGATGACCGAGATGAACGACGACTCTTTCCGCAAGCACGCAGCAGAGAAGATCCGCCAGTTCTCGCGCACACAGCCGATCGACCAACGCGTGCTCGGCGCGCTGCTGTCGGCGCTCCACTACGTGACCGTCGACTTCGGCAAGCTCGACGACTTCCGGGCCCTGGGGCAGAAGCTGCAGGAGCTCGACGCCGCCAACCACATCCCGGGCAACCGAATCTTCTACTGCGCCACCCCGCCGCCGACCTACCAGTCCGTCGCGCTCCAGCTGCAGGCCGCCGGGCTCAACAAGGGCGAGGGCTTCCACCGCATCGTCGTGGAGAAGCCGTTCGGCAGCGACCTCCAGTCGGCGCGCGAGCTCACAGCGACGCTGCAGAAGGTCTTCTCCGAGGACTCCGTCTACCGCATCGACCATTACCTCGGCAAGGAGACGGTCCAGAACATCCTGGCCTTCCGCTTCGCCAACTCGATCTTCGAGCCCGTGTGGAACAGCAACCTGATCGACCACGTGCAGATCACCGTCGCCGAGGAGATCGGGATCGAGAACCGCGGCGCCTACTACGACAAGGCGGGCGCGCTGCGCGACATCGTCCAGAACCACGGCCTGCAGCTGGTGGCGCTGACCGCGATGGAGCCGCCGCTGGCATTCGAGTCGAACGCCGTCCGCGACGAGAAGGTCAAGGTGCTGCGGTCGATCCGGCCTCTGATCGGCGAGGACATCGAGCAGTCGACCGTGCGCGGCCAGTACACGAAGGGCTGGGTGCTCGGCGAGCAGGTGGTCGGATACAGCGAGGAACAGAACGTGGCGCCGGGCTCCCAGACCGAGACTTACGCCGCCATGCGGCTCTTCATCGACAACTGGCGCTGGGCGGGGGTGCCTTTTTACATCCGAGCGGCGAAGCGGCTGCCGAAGCGCGTGACCGAGATCCGCATCCAGTTCAAGCGCCCGCCCCACCTGACCTTCGGCCGCGACGCGATGAAGGAGGTGGATCCGAACGCGATCACGCTGCGCATCCAACCGGAGGAGGGGATCTCCCTCAAGTTCGGCGCCAAGGTGCCGAGCGCCGGCCTGCGCATCCGCAGCGTGACGATGGACTTCCAGTACGTCACCTCGTTCCTGGTCGAGGCGCCGGAGGCGTACGAGCGGCTCTTGCTCGACTGCATGATCGGCGACCCCACCTTGTTCGTGAGGGCGGACGCCGTCGAGGAGGCGTGGAAGCTCATCGACCCGATCGAGAGCTCGTGGGCCGCGGGACGTCCACCGCTGCAGACGTACCCGGCGGGGACGTGGGGACCGGACGCCGCGGCGCAGCTCATGCACGCCGATGGCAGAGAGTGGCATCGCCCGTGAGCAGCGTGCAGCAGGACGCGAACCCGATGTGGCACGGCGAGGACGTGACCATCGGCGATGTTCTCAGCGCCCTCAGCGAGATCCGGTACAGGTTCGCCAGGGCCGAGGCCGGGGACGAGGAGCACCTTCATCCGCGCAACTGTGTCATGACGCTGATCGGGATCGCGCCCGACGACCAGTACGAAAAAGTCGCGAGCCTGGCG
The DNA here is from genome assembly GCA_035280365.1 of Candidatus Dormiibacterota bacterium. Taxonomy (GTDB): domain Bacteria; phylum Chloroflexota; class Dormibacteria; order Dormibacterales; family Dormibacteraceae; genus 40CM-4-65-16. Next base: position 11,528 of record DATEGB010000137.1, read on the forward strand.
ACCCAGGCGATCGGGATGGAGCACCCCGCGCAGGCAATCGTCATTCGCGAAGACGCACCCGTGACCGGGAAGCGCCTCGAAGCCTGGATCACGACCGACGTGCGCCGACCGGAGGTCGCGTGCGCGGTCGAGTGCGAGCTCATCACGCTACACGTGAAAGGGCCGGCGGAAGATCATCTGGCGGCGCTGCTCGACCCTCTGCTCGTCAGCGGCGTGCCCACCTACCTGTGGTGGCTTGGCACTCCACCTTTTGGCAAGCGCGAGCTGCTCGACGCGCTGCGCATCTGCGATGGGCTGGTGGTCGACTCGGCGGAGTTCGACCAGCCTTATAACTCGTTCCAGCGCATGGCCGCGATGCTCAAGCTGGCGCACCATCGAATGGGCCTGGCCGACTTGCAGTGGTCGCGCCTGCGGCCCTGGCGTGAATCGATCGCCCAGTTCTTCTCACCGGCCGATCGCCGGGGGTTCCTGACCGGAATCTCAGAGGTCGGCGTCGACTACGCCGGCGAAGGCCGCGGCAACCGCATCGTCGCGTCACTCACTGCGGGGTGGATGGCTTCGGCGCTCGGCTGGAAGCTGCGGCGAGCGACAGGGGGGAAAGGGGGAGTGGTGGTCGCGCACTACGACGCCGGCGGCCGCACGGTGGAGGTGGCGTTTCGGTCGGTGCCCAGGGAGGGCCTCGTCGCTGGAGAGCTGAGCGCCGTGCGCATCGCGGGCGTCTCGCGTGGGACCAGCTTCCGGGTCGGGGTGCACCACAACCCTCCGAGGGCGCGCGGCGCGGACATCGACTTCGCCGAGCGGCGCGGCCAGGACACGGCACGCGTGCTGCTGACCATGATCGAGATCGGCGACGGCGAGCCGCTGCGCCACGTCCAGCAACTGGAGAGCGAGGATGAGGTGTCACTGCTGATCGACCTGCTTTCGACCGGGACGCACGATGAGGTCTTCAACCGCTCGGTGGCGGCCGCGGTCGAGCTGATGGCGAAGTTTTAGCGCTTGGCCGAATTCGTCGTTCTCGGCACGGCCGAGGAGGTCGCGGAGTCCGCCGCGGCCGAGATCGCCGAGGCGCTGCGCGACGGCGCGCGGTCGCTCGTCCTGACGGGCGGGACATCGCCGCGCCGTTGCTACGAGCTGCTTTCCGAGCTCGAGGTGGAGTGGGGGCGCGTCAGCATCCTGTTCGGCGACGAGCGGTGTGTGCCGCCACTGGATCCCGAGAGCAACTACCGCATGGCCAGGGAAAGCCTGCTCGACCGCGTTCAACCCGCCACCGTCTACCGCATTCCCGCCGAACTTGGCCCGGACGAGGGCGCCGACCTTTACGCCGAGGTCGTGTCGAACACGGCCCCGTTCGATATCGTGCTGCTGGGAGTGGGGGAGGACGGCCACGTCAACTCGCTGTTTCCCGGACACCCGGCGCTGAAGGCCACGGGCCTAACGGCCGGCATCCACGACTCGCCCAAGCCGCCCCCCCGGCGCGTGACGATGACTTTCGCGGCGATCCGCGACGCCGCTCGGGTCATCATCATCGCCACCGGCGCCGGCAAGGCGCAGGCGGTGGCGATGGCCCGGCGTGGCGAGACTCCATCCGGGATGATTACCGGCGCACGATGGCTGATCGACCGGGCCGCCGCGGGCGGGTGAAGATCGAGGTCGTACCTTCGATCCTCTCCGCCGACGCCGGGCGCCTGGCGGAGCAGGTCAAGGAGGCGGAGGCCGCCGGCGCCGATCGGATCCAGGTCGACGTCATGGACGGCCACTTCGTACCGAACCTCACGTTCGGCCCCCTCGTGGTCGAGGCAGTGCGGCGCGCGACGAGCCTTCCGATCGAAGCGCACCTGATGGTCGAGCGACCGGAGCAGTTCCTCGAGGCGTTCGCCACGTCGGGCGCGACCTTGATCGAGGTGCAGGTCGAGTCGACGACCTCTCTCTACAGGACCGTCCAGACCATCAAGGAGCTGGGCGTGCAGGCCGGTGTCGCGATCAACCCGGCCACGCCCGTGGACGATCTGCGCGAGATCCTGCCCTACATCGACCTCGTGAACGTCATGACCGTGGAGCCGGGGTTCGGCGGCCAGAAGTTCATCCCTCGCAGCCCTGAGAAGATCCGGCGTGTGCGTGAGCTGTCGTCCGAGGTCGAGATCGAGGTGGACGGCGGAATCGACGCGCGGACAGCTCCGCTGGTGGTCGAGGCGGGCGCAACCGTGCTCGTGGCCGGGAACTCCGTCTATGGGTTCAAGGGCGGCGTCGCCGCCGGGATCAAGGCGATCCGCGACGCTGTTGGCTGAAGTCCAGAAGCAGGCCGCCGCCGAGAAGGCGCTGGAGCTGGTCCAGGACGGAATGCTGCTCGGTCTCGGCACGGGCTCGACCGCGCGCTACTTCACGAAGGGCGTGGGGAGGCTGGTCGCGGGCGGGATGAAGTTGCGGGCCGTGCCGTCGTCAAGGGCGACGGCGGAGCTCGCGGCCTCGCTGGGCATCCCGATCGTGACGGAGCTCGTCGGACAGATCGACCTGGCGGTGGACGGAGCGGACGAGGTCGATCCTGCTCTGAACCTGATCAAGGGCCGCGGTGGCGCACTGTTTCGGGAGAAGCTGGTGGCGGCCAGCGCCAAGCGATTCGTGGTCGCGGTCGACGAGTCGAAGTTGGTGGACGAGCTCGGCGTCGGCGTGCTGCCCGTCGAGGTGCTGCCATTCCTTTGGCGCTCGACCGCGGAAAGGCTCGCGGCGCTCGGGCTCAGCCTGGTCGTCCGCGGTGGCGAGGAGACGCCCTACGTCACCGACAACGGCAACCTGATCCTTGACGTGACGGTGGAGGGCAGGATCAAGAACCCGATGGAGCTGGGCGACGCGCTGAAGAGGCTCACCGGTGTCGTGGAGCACGGGTTGTTCGTCGGCATGACCGATACCGTGATCGTCGCGGGCCTCGAAGGCCCGAGAGCCGTGGGAAGGGGCAGCCGGTAACTTTTGCGCGGCCGGGATTTCCCGCGAGCGCCGGCGCTCGCACCATTGAAGGCCCTGAATATCGCGCCATCGCCGGCGGTCGCGGAGTGATGGGGGGCGCTTGAGCTGGCGGACGGGGTGGGATTTGAACCCACGAGGCCCTTGCGGGCCTACGGCATTTCCAGTGCCGCGCCCTCGACCGAGCTAGGCGACCCGTCCTGCGGACAATTCTGCCAACCTCGGCCGCGTGAAGCGGCCAGGACAGTCGGCGAAGACGGCCGGTCTTGCAGGACTCACGAGGCGGCGGTTCGCGCGCCGCAGGCGCCAAATAGGGCACTCAAACTGTCAAGTGAGCAAGCGGCGCGGCGTGAAGGTAGGGTGGAGATGATGCGAGGGCCGGCCGATCCCCGCCCGCCGGCGCCCGACTTCGGGCGGATCTCCGGCGAGCACGCCCAGATCTTCCTCGGCATGATGAAGGTGCTGCACAGCGAGCCGACCGCGTCCGCCTTCGGGCGCCTGCTCAAGAAAAGCCTCCAGGCCGACGACTACATGCTGCTCGCGCACCTCTTCGAGGAGATGAGTGTCCTGGCGCTCCACCACCTGGTACCCGAGGCACTGCTTTTCGACGCCTTCGCGTTCGACCTGTACTGGGACGAGCTGCGCGAGGACGTGCTTGCGCTCCGCGCGCAGACAGGGAACGACAAGTTCTGCGAGAACTTCGAGATCGCCGCCGAGCGAGCACGCGAGTACCGCACCGACCGACCGCCAAAGCTGCGCTGGAAGCACCGGGGCGATGCGCCGGACAACCCGGAAGGCGGACAGGGAGTCCGGCGTCCCGGCCCCCGACCCCAGGGCGCCCCATCCGGCCCAGTGCCTGTCGGAAGCGAAGAAACCTAGCCGCTTCTGCAACCGGATGCGTATTTGGCGCATCCAATCAGCGGCAACATGTCCGCAGCCTTGATGGAACAGAGACCAAACCCGCTCGCGCTGGCAGTCCGGGGCGACGCTGAATCCTTCTCCCGGCTCCTCGAGCCGCTGCTCGACCCGGCCTTCCGCCTCGCCGCGGTGATGCTCAACGACCGCGCCGCGGCCGAGGACGCCGTCCAGGAGGCCTCGGTCAAGGCCTGGCGCAAGGTGCGCCAGCTCCGCGGGGACGCCGGGTCGCTGCGCCCCTGGTTCCTCTCGATCGTGGCCAACGAATGCCGAATGGCGCGGCGGACAAGGTGGTGGTCGGTGCTCAAAGTGGGCGAGATGCGCAAGCGCGACTCGGCCGAACACGAGAGCCAGGCCGACCTGCGCGGCGCCCTGCTGCGCCTGTCACCCGACGAGCGCCTGCCGCTCGTCCTGCATTTCTATCTCGACCTTTCGCTCGAGGAGCTTGCGCGAACCCTGGGAGTGCGGCCCGCGGCCGCCAAGTCGCGGGTCTATCGCGCGGTGAAGCGACTGCGGGCCGACCTCACGATGGAGGAGGTGTTCTGACGTGAGCAACGAAGATTTTCGCCGTGAGCTGAACCGGGCCTTCGACGACGTCACCGGCTCGCCGAGCTCGAATCTCTCCGACCGCGTGCGCTCCGCCGTCGGCGAGGCCCCGCGCGTCCGCGAGCCCTACTGGATCGCGGGCGTGGCGGCCGCGGTCATTGCCGTGCTCATCGTCGGCGTGCTGTTCGTGGCCAATCCGTTCCGCCAGGCGCCGTCGACCGCCGGATCGGTGCACTCGCCGTCACCGAGCCCGAGCGCCTCGGCCACGCCCCAGGAGTCGCCGACCGCCAGCCCGAACACGCAGCCCTTCGTCTGCACCAGTTCGACGACGTCGGCCGGCGCGAACGGGACGCCCCCGCCCGTGGTCTACGTCAGCGCCCTGCGCACCGGCGCGCACCCGGGCTACGACCGCCTGACGGTCGAATTCACCAACGGGACGCCTGCCCAGGTGAAGCTGGGCGTGCAGAGCGGGACGAGGTTCCTGCTTTCACCGAGCGGTGTGCCGACGACGCTGAAGGGCCAGAAAGGGATCCTTGTGGTCATGTACGGCACGGACCTGCACACGTCCTACACCGGGCCGACTGACATCGTCACCGGCTACACCGGCCTCGCCGAGGTCAAGCGCATCGAGGATTTCGAGGGCACCGTCCAGCTCGGCCTCGGCGTCAACGGCGCGGCGTGCTACCGGGTGATGTGGCTGACGAACCCGAACCGGCTCGTCATCGACGTTCAGAGCCCCTAGGGCCGCAGCGGGTGGCGCAGCGAGAGCTGCCGCTGGCGCTCGAGGTGGTAGCCGCGGTCGGCGGCGCCCCCGAAGAGGCTGCCGTAAGACGTGAACCGGAGCCGCATGAGCCGGCCGATTGCGCGGACCCCGTCCAGCCAGGTCAGCTTCTTGCCCTCGGCGCGGCTGCGCGCGTAGTAGCGGACGGGCACCTCGTGGATGCGGTAGCCGAGGCGCAGCACGCGTGCCGTGATGTCCGGCTCGATGTCGAACCTGGTTCCCTGCAGGTTCAGGCGCCGCCACAGGTCTGAGCGCAGCGCCTTGTAGCCGCTCTCCAGGTCGGAGATGTAGCAGTCGAACAGCACGTTGGCGGCGAGGGTCACGGCCTTGTTGCCGACGACGAACCAGAAGCTGAACGCAGTCTGCCCGGCAAACCCGCGCACGCCGTAGACGACGTCGGCCCTGCCCTCGACCAGCGGCTGCAACAGCGTGGGGTAGTCACGAGGGTCGTACTCGAGGTCGGCGTCCTGCACCAGCGCAAACGGCATGCGCACCTCCTGCACCGCGCGTCGCAGCGCGGCGCCCTTGCCCTGGTTCTTCTCGAGGCGAAACGCGCGCACCCGCGAATCGACCTCCGCGGCGCCGCTCATGATCGCCCACGTCCTATCGGTCGAGCCGTCGTCGACCGCGATCACCTCGCCGACCTCGGGCCGCTCGAGGACATGGTTGAGGATCAGATCGAGCGTCCGTTCCTCGTTGAAGGCCGGAATCATGACCGACAGGACCTGGTTCAGGCTCATCGGGCTCACCACTCTAGTCCCGAACGCCCGAATTCGATCCCCAGTTCGGGCCCCAGCTACATTGAGGCGTGAAATGAGACCAGAGAATGACAGGAGCGTGTCGTCGCTTTCATTCGACCCCGAGGAGACCACGCACTGGGAGCAGGTCCGGCCGCGAAACATCTCTCGCGAGCAGTGGACGCGCTTCGAAGGCTACGCGGCGGAGATCTTTGAGGCGATGGGCATGGACCTCGACACTCCGGGCACACGGGGTACACCCGAGCGCTACCTCCGGGCGCTTTTCGACTCCACCTCGGGCTACGAGGGCGACCCGAAGCTCCTCACGGCCTTCCCGACCGAATGCCACGGCGGCCCCGACTGCAACATCAGTCAGGTCATCGAGGGCCCGATCGAGTTCTATTCCCTGTGCGAACACCACGCGCTGCCGTTCCACGGCCACGCGTTCATCGGCTATATCGCGCACGAGGAGATCATCGGCATCTCCAAGCTCACGAGACTGGTGCGTGTTTTCGCGCGCCGCTTCACGGTGCAGGAGCGCGTCGGCGTGGAGATCGCGGACGAGCTCGTGCGCGTGCTCAACCCGCACGGCGTAGCCGTCCACCTTAACGCGATGCACCTGTGCACGCAGATGCGCGGAGTGCGTGAAAGCCACTCCCGGACGTGGACGTCGTACTGGCGCGGCAACTACGAGAAGGACCCCCAGCTGCGCGCCGAGTTCCTTTCGACCGCGAACTCCCGAGACCCGCACTGATCGAGCCGTTCGAGGTCCTCTACGAGGGCGACCTGCCGGCCTATGAACTTCCGGCCGAGCTGGAGGGGATGTACGGCCGCCTCGGCTTCCCCGACCACGTGCTGTACTCCAACTTCGTGACTTCGATCGACGGTGTCGTCACACTCGGCGCGGAGCCGTCTGCGGGCTCGCTGATCAGCGGTCGCAACTGGGCCGACCGCCTCCTCATGGGCTTGCTGCGCGCTTGCGCGGACGCGGTGCTGCTCGGCGCCGGCACGCTGCGCGCCACGCCGGGTCACCACTGGACGCCCGAGCACATCTTCCCCGACCTGGCCTCGGGCTTCGCCGAGCTGCGGCGGAGCCTCGGCCGCAAGCCTCGGCCGAGGCTCGTCCTCTTCAGCGGTTCGGGACAGGTCGATGTCTCCCACCCGGCCGTTGTGGCGGGGGCGACGATCGTGACCAGCGCGGCCGGGGCCAGGGTGCTCGAAGGAAGACTTCCCGACTCGTGCGACGTGATCGAGGTCGGGGAAAGCGGTCCGGTGGACGTCACACAAGCCGTTGCGGATCTCCGGTCGCGTGGCTATGAGGTGCTGCTAACCGAAGGTGGACCCCACCTCGCGGGCGACCTGGTCGCCAACGGCCTGCTCGACGAGGCCTTCGTCACCATCTCGCCGGTGATCGCGGGACGCGACCGTGACCAGCGGCTCGGCATGGTCGCCGGCGCCAAGTTCCTACCCGGGCACGGTGCCTGGAGCACCCTGCTGAGCGCCCGGCGGCACTCCGACTTTCTTTTCCTGCGCTACCGGTTGAACCGCTCTTGAAGTCCCTCTAGCAGCTGTCCGCGCCCAGCAGTACCGGCTGTGAGGCCGCCTGCGCCGGGTCCTGGGCCACCGCGACGATCGCCGCCGACTTGAGGCCGCTCGGGATGGCCACCGCGAGATGGTCGGTCGGGATGGCGACGATGTAGCCGGTCGATGGCGTGGTCGTCTTGGCGCCGGGCAGATCGGTGGTCTGGCCCGTACAGCGGTCGAAGACCTTGATGATGTAGGAGACGGGAACGCTCTTCTGCACGGACGTGAAGTAGATCGCGACCTCGACCTTGCACGAGCTCAGGTCACAGGGGTTGCCGGTCTCGGGCGACGAGCCGGGGATGTTGCAGGGGTTGGCCGACGTGCAGATTTGCACCTTGCTGATCGGCGCGGCGCTCGCGGGGGCGTAGGTGGGGACGGTCTGCGTCCCGCCGATGGGCGTCGGCGATGCTTTCGGCGAAGTCTTGGGCGACGCGGTCGGGTGGCCGCCCGAGGGCGTCGCGCTAGCAGACGCGATCGGGTTGCCCTGGCCGAGCCGTGGCAGGACGATCACGCCGAACGCGCCCAGCAGGATGACCACGATGGCGGCCACGGCGGCGGGAATCAGCCATGGCGGCCGCTCCGAGGGGCCGAGGCCTCCCGGCGTCCGCGGACGGGGCACGCTCGGCTTCCGGGCCGGTGCGGGGGGCGCCGTCTGCCGCGCCGGGGTG
>DATEGB010000138.1:0-19095 GCA_035280365.1 Candidatus Dormiibacterota bacterium
TAAACGGCCAGACGCCCTACGAGCGTCTGCGGCAACTGACCCAGGCCTCGGTGTGACCGGACTCCGTCAGCTGAACAGTCTAGCTGGTGCCCCCGGAGGGAATCGAACCCCCGACCTTGACGTTAGGACCGTCCTGCTCTATCCCCTGAGCTACGGGGGCGCGGTACGGACAGAGTCTACCCACCGCTCTAGCGCGCCTTCCCAGGAACCTCCAAGCCGTTTCCAACCTTCGGTACAGCGGAAGGATCCAGGCTTCCAACCATGGAACGCACGCACAGCACCGAACGCCGCATGCAGGCCCGCGACGCCGCCCTGCGCCTACTCCACCGGCTGACCGTGGGCGCGGGGCTGGCGGGCGTCGCCGGCGTCGCAGCGTTCAGCGCGGTCAGCGCGGCGACGATCCCTGGCACCACCTCGTCTTCGACCTCACCCTCGGCAGCGACCGCATCGAGCTCGTCGAGCACTTCCACCTCGTCGGTCGAGTCGACGACGTCTACGTCGTCCACTTCCTCCAGCGCCGCGAGCGCCCTGCAGCCCTCGAGCGGGGTCAGCTCGTCGTCCAGCGGCGGCACGGCCGTCACCGGCGCTTCTCACTGAGCCGTTGTCCAACAGCGTCCTCTGGTACGCGACGCGAGGCGCAGGCGCCGTCACGATCATTCTCCTGAGCTGCGTCGTCATCCTGGGCATCCTCTCCGCTCTCCGGGTCCAGGGTGAGAGCTGGCCGCGCTTCCTGACCACCGGCCTGCACCGCAACCTCGCCCTGATGACGCTCGTCTTCCTCGCCCTCCACATCGTCACCGCGGTCGTCGACACCTACACCAACCTGGGTTGGGCCGCGGCGCTCATCCCCTTCTCCTCGTACTACCGCACGTTCTGGCTTGGCCTCGGCGCGATCGCGTTCGAGCTGCTGCTTGCGATCGTCGCGACCAGCCTGGTCCGGGCATACATCGGCCACAACATGTGGCGGTTGATCCACTGGCTCACATACACCGCCTGGCCCGTCGCCGTGCTGCACGGCCTGGGCACCGGCACCGACACCTGGTCGGCATGGATGCTCGCCATCACCGCGGCCTGCATCGCAGGCGTTGGCGCGGCGATCGTCCTGCGCCTGGCGGCCGCCTCTCGCGACCCGCTCGCGACGCATCGCTCAGCGTTCCGGACCGCAGTCGAGCGCCGGGACTCGCGGTGATGCGGCTGCTCGACGCCCACAGCGACCTCGGCCCGCTGCCCCAGGTCGGCCGCGGCTTCATCGACGCCCTGGAGCGCTCCGGACTCGCCGGACGCGGCGGCGCCGGGTTCTCGACCGCGACCAAATGGCGCGCGGTGGGCCAGCGCTCGCGCGGTGACGCGGTGATCCTGGTAAACGGGGCCGAGGGCGAGCCGCAGAGCAAGAAGGACAGAGTCTTGATGACAGCCCAGCCGCACCTCGTCCTCGACGGCGCGTTCGTGGCCGCGCGTGTGCTGCGCGCGCGCCGGATCGTCCTGTACATCGGCGAGCGCCATCAGGCCGCCCGTGCCGCGCTGGCTCGCGCACTGGAGCGGCGGCCCGAGCCCGAGCTGCGGCTGGTCACGTTTGCCGCCGCGCCGGCCCGCTACGTTGCGGGTGCCGAAGCGGCGGCGGTACACCTCGTCAACGAGGGCTTCGCCACGCCGACGACCGTCCCGCCGTATCCCTTCGAGCGCGGGGTCGATGGCGCGCCGACGCTGGTCCAGAACGTGGAGACCCTCGCCCACGTCGCCGTCCTCGCGCGGACCGGGTCTTTACCCGGCACCATGCTTCTGACCTTCGCCGGCGGTGTCGATCACGCCGGAGTGGTCGAGGCGCAGGTGGGGACGACGATCGGTGACGCCGTGGCCATGGCGGGCGGTCCCTCGTCCGTCCCGCGCGCCGTGCTGGTCGGCGGCTACTTCGGTCGCTGGATGCGGCGCGAAGAGGCGTGGCAGCTGCCTTTGACGCCGGCCGCGGTCCTGGGTTGCGGCGTCATCGGCCTGCTCCCCGAGGGACGATGTCCCGTGTGCGACACGGCCGAGATCATGAGCTACCTCGCCGGCGAGAGCTCGGCGCAGTGCGGACCGTGCTTCTTCGGCCTCCGCGCGCTCGCCGACGCGTGCACCCGCATCGCCGAGCAGGGGTCGAACCCCGGCGATCTGGAGCGCCTGCACCGTTGGGCGGCCGAAGTTCGCGGGCGGGGTGCGTGCAAGCACCCGGACGGGGCGGGCATCTTCCTCTCTTCGGCGCTCAGCGTCTTCGCGGCCGACTTTGCCGCGCACGCTCCGCACGTCCGGTGGCAGTCGGCATGAGCAGCCGGCTGCACGTGGTGGTCGACCGCATCAAGTGCGACGGCAGCGGCTTGTGTGCGGAGCTGCTCCCCGAGCTGATCCGCCTCGACGACTGGGGCTACCCGATCCTGGCGCAGGGCCCAGTGCCCGAGCATCTGCGGCCGCTCGCGGAGCGCGTGGTCGAGGAGTGCCCGATGCTCGCGATCGCCCTGCATCGCGGCAAACGCACACCATGAGCACCGTAGTGCTCGGCATATCAGACGGCCACGCGCTTGGCTGCAACCTGCGCGTCATCGTCACGCGGCCGGAATCCCTCGCCGCGGCAAGGGCGGCGGTGGACGACGTGGTCGCGGCGATTGATGAAGCGGCCAGCCGCTTTCGCCCGGACAGCGAGCTGAGCCGGCTCAACGCGGCGCCAGACCGGAACACCACCGTCAGCCCTCTGCTGGCAAACGCGATCAAGCAAGCGCTCCGTGGCGCCGAGCTCACCGCCGGCGCGGTCGACCCGACGGTCGGCAGGGCGGTGCGACTGGCAGGCTACGACTCGGACTTCGAGTCCGTCGCTCCGCACGCGGGCCCGCTGCGCCTGACCGCAGAGCGTATCCCCGGCTGGAAGGCGGTCGTCTTCGATGCGGGTTCGCGCAGTGTGCTGGTCCCGCACGGCGTCGAGCTCGACCTCGGCGCGACCGCCAAGGCGCTGGCCTCGGACCTCGCGGCCGCCGCCGCCCTGCGGGCGACGGGCGGAGACGGGGTCCTGGTCAGCCTGGGCGGCGACATCGCGGTCGCCGGTGAGCCGCCCGCCGGCGGTTGGGCGATCCAGGCCAGCGAGGATAGCGCGACGCCGCTTTCCGACGCAGAAGAGACGGTGAGCATCAGTTCGGGCGGGCTCGCCACCTCGGGGACCACGGTCCGGCGCTGGGTCCGCGGCGAGGCGGTGCTGCACCACATCATCGACCCCGCCACCGGCCTACCCGCCGAGACCTGCTGGCGCACAGCCACCGTGGCCGCGGGCACATGCGTCGACGCCAACATCGCTTCCACGGCCGCGATCGTCATGGGGGAGCGCGCTCCGGCCTGGCTCGAGGCTCACCGCATGGTCGCCAGGCTGGTCCGGGACGACGGGACGACCGTCCGCGTCGGCGGATGGCCGGACAAGAATCGAAGCTAGTCCCCACGATTCTCTCAGCAATCTCCCAGGCTTCAAGATCAGCATGGAGGCCGTGAACAACAACGGCAACGGGCCGCGAGTCCTGGTCGTCGACGACGAGCCGAACATCACCGAGCTGGTCGCGATGGCGCTGCGCTACGAAGGGTTCACCGTCAAGACGGCCGCCACGGGTCGCGGCGCGCTCACCGCTGTGAGCCAGTTCTCGCCAGCGCTCGTGATCCTCGACGTGATGCTGCCCGACATCGACGGGATCGAGGTGCTGAAGCGACTCAACAGCGGCGGGACGAAAGTCCCGATCATCTTCCTGACCGCCAAGGATGCGACCGAGGACAAGGTCCACGGCTTGACGATCGGAGGGGACGACTACGTCACCAAGCCGTTCAGCATCGAGGAGCTGATGGCGCGCGTGCGAGTCGTGCTGCGGCGCCATGGCGCCAACGCCGAGACCGGCAAGATGTCGCTCGCCGACCTCGAGCTCGACGACGAGGCGCACGAGGTCCGCCGCCACGGCCACGTCGTCGACCTCACGAACACGGAGTACCGTCTGCTGCGCTACCTGCTCATCAACGCCGGACGCGTACTAACCCGCAGCCAGATCCTCGACCACGTGTGGCACTACGACTTCGGCGGCGACGCGAGCGTACTCGAGACGTACATCAGCTACCTGCGCCGCAAGGTCGACCGCCATGATCCGCCGCTGATCCAGACGGTGCGCGGCGTGGGGTACGTCCTCCGCACGCCGAGAAAATGACCCTGTCGCTCCGAGGGCGACTCCTGGTCGGTGTCATCACGCTGATGATCGTCGGCCTGACTGCGTCCAGCGTCGCGACGTACGCGATGCTCGAAAAATCGCTAGTCGGCCGCCTCGACGCGCAGCTCGACAGCGGGCGTGTCGAGGCCACCGCGGCCCTCAACGGCAGCCAGCGCGGACCGTCACCGACGCGTTTCCCGACCGACACGGTGGTCGAGCACCTCGACCACGACGGCAACGTGGTCGACGCCAAGATCTCGACTCCTTTCGGCGGCACGCCGTCCTCCGCTCGCCCGGTGGTGCCGAAAAACCTTCCGTCGCGGCCGACGGACACGCCCGCCGATCCCTTCACGGTACCCGGCATCGGAGGGATCGCCCACTTCCGGATGACATACTGGCCCGAGGACTCGCTCCAGGGCGACATCGTCGTCCTCGCCATCCCGATGACGGACGTGGACGCGACGCTGAGCCAGCTCCTCGAGCTCGAGGCGGGCATCGGCGCGGCCATCCTGCTGGCCACGGTCGGGCTCGCGTTCGCGATCATCCAGATCGGGCTGCGGCCGCTTCAGCGCATGGGCGCCGCCGCTGGGGAGATCGCCGCCGGCGACTACAGCCGGCGCGTGGAGCCGGCGACGCCGAAGACGGAGATCGGCCGGCTCGGCCTCGCCCTCAACGCCATGCTCGCCCAGATCGAGGCCGCCTTCGCCGAGCGCACCGCCTCCGAGGGCAGGCTGCGCCGCTTCATCGCCGATGCGTCGCACGAGCTGCGCACCCCGCTGACCTCGATCCGCGGCTACTCCGAGATGCTGCGCCGCGGCGCGGAGGAGTCGCCGGCCGACGCCGAGCTGGCGCGGAGGCGGATCGAAGAAGAGTCGGTGCGCATGTCGGCGCTGGTCGACGACATGCTCCTTATCGCCCGCCTCGACCAGGGGCGGCCGCTCGAGTCGAAGCCTGTCGACCTGCAGGTGATCGCCCGCGACGCAGCGGCCGACGCGCGGGCGGTGGCGCCAGATCGCGAGATCGCGCTGGAGGCGCCGGACACCGTGCTCGTCTCCGGCGACGACACCCGCCTCCGCCAGGTGGTCGGCAACCTGGTCCGCAACGCGCTGGTCCACACGCCTGCGACGTCGCCACTTGAGATCGCCGTCACGAGCCACAACGGTACCGCGCGCCTCTCGGTCGCCGACCACGGCCCAGGGCTGCCGCCCGGCGACCGGGAGAGGATCTTCGAGCCCTTCTACCGGGCCGACGCGAGCCGCAGCCGCGACAGCGGCGGGGCCGGGCTCGGGCTGTCCATCGCCAGCGCGGTCGTCGCCGCGCACGGCGGCAGGGTGAAGGTCCGGGAAACGCAGGGCGGAGGCGCGACCTTCGACGTCGAGCTGCCGCTGGTCAGGTCCTGAGGCGGACCGCCAGGATCTCGCCGGCGTAATCACCGGCGATCGCTAAGTCACCCGACACTGCCGGCCCGCCGCGGACCGCCGAATAAACGTCCAGGCGCGCAATCTCATGGCCGTCACCCGTCGCCAGCTCGAGCACCGCGCCGGCGCGGAGATCGCCAAATGCGGCACCCGTGCCGAAGACGAGTTTTCCGCCGGACACCGCCGGCGCCGAGTAGATCGGTCGATCGGTGCCGTGACGCCACACGACCGCGCCGTCCGCCGGGCGGACCGCGAAGACGCCGAACGGCGGGCTCGCCGAGGCCACGTAAAGATTCGTTCCGTCGTACGCCGGGGATGCGATGAGGCCGTGGACGGCGCTCCCCTCGACCAGCTTGCGCGACCACACGATGTCCCCTGTCGTGGCGTCGAGCCCGAACAACGTGCCTTCGACGCTCGCCACCACGACCAGCTCACGCGCACCTGAATTCACGACGACCGGCCGGGCGCCGACGTCGAAGTCGCGACCGGAGTCGGCGTACAGGCTGCGGAGCCAATTGCGCCGCCCCGAGACCGGGTCGAACGCCAGAAGTCCGTCGCCTGGATTGCCGATGCCGACAAACGCCGTGCCGGCCGCATCGATCGTTACGGTCGACCAGACCCCGTCCCCTGGAGCACAACCCGCGAGCAGACACATCGTCCACCGCTCGGCGCCGGTCGCCGCGTCGAGCGCCACGACGCGGCCGGGCACAAGAGGTGTGTCGCCGTAGGGCGACGCGACCCCGATCAGGACGATGTCACGGTAAATGACGGGCGAGGACCACATCGCCGCGTTTGGCGGACCGGTCCAGTCCCACAGCGTCGCGCCGTCCCTGGCGTCGAACGCCAGCACGTGACCGCTCAGCGTCCCGGCGTAGACCCTACTGTTGTCCACCGCGGGCGAATCCGAGATCGCGCCCAACCCCCGGCGCGACCAGACCGTGGTGCCGGTCCGCTCGTCGAACGCGGCCAGCTCGCCGCCCGCGCTGCCGGCAAACACCGTTCCGTTCGCCGTCGCGGGCGTGCCGTCGACCGCGCCCTGGAGCCTCGCCCGCCAGGCAACGTCCAGCGAGGCGGTCGTGGTCTGCGTCGTGGAGCAGGCGACGAGGACCAGTCCGACCACGATGAGCTTCTGAGCAAACTCCAAGCCTGGTCTCAGTGAGCTTTCAGCAGGCCGCGTCATCGTTCTCTTCAGCCTGATGCCACCTCAGGCCTTTCCCCCAAGAGCGTAGGGGCCGTCCCTAGCGGCCCCTACACGAGGGCTTACGGGGCTAGAGCTTCCAGTGGATGGAGGCGGTGACCGGCGCAGTGACCTTCAGGTACGAAGTCAGATTGTCCTGGCGCGTGAGCACGATGACCAGGTAGTAGACGCTGCCGCTGGTGTTGGCCCCGACGAACAGCGACGCCGCCGCCGGGACCGAGTGCGTGCCGTCGGTGAGCGTGAAGCACAGCGACCACGAGATCCCTTTGACGCCGTTCAGGGTGCTGTTGATGGTCTTCGTGTTCGGGCACGCGCGGGTGTCCGGGTACTTGTTAGTGAGCTCCTTGTCGATCCCGGCCTTGTTGTCCTGCGCGCTCGCCGCGGGGCTCGAGGAACCGCTGGCGACGTCGACCTCGCCCTCTGGAGAGGGGTCTTCGAGGACGATCTCCTGGGAGTCCTTGCTGACCACAGTCCAGCCCGACGGGACGGTCAGGCTGACCGTGTCGTTGGCCACGATCCCCGGCCCGCTAGCCGGGGTTGGCGACGAGGCGACGGGCGACGGCGTTACGGCGGGCGTCGGGCTCGGGAGGTCGGCAGTGCCGACCGAGCCGCTGATCGAGACGGAGCCCCTGTTGCCGAGGATCGCGAGTGCCGTGCCGCAGCCCGCCATCAGGACGACCAGCGCCACGACCGCCGCGATGATGAGCATCCACGGCGTGCGGTGCACCGGAGCCGTGACTCCGGCCGGCGCGTAGTAGGGGCTGGCGTAGCCGGCAGGGCCGGTGAAAACCGGCGGGGCCATGCTCGGAGGCGGCCCCGAGGGAGGTCCGGGAGGCGGCCCTGGCATCGGCGCCGGCGGGGCCGCGGTGAGCGGAGTGCCGCAGCTCTGGCAGTAGAGGTTGCCGTCGGGGTTCTGCGCGCCGCAGCGCGCGCACGTCATCGCCATCTAGCCCTTCGACACCGCGGGTTTGCGCGCTCGCTTGACCGGGGCCGGCGCGGCCGTGAGCGCCATGCCGCAGTTGGGACAGAAGCCAGACGCGACGATGTGCCGGTGGCAGTTGGGGCACACGGTCTCTGCGTAGCCCATGTGCGCCGCCTCCTCCAGCAGCGCGTGATGGAGCAGGTAGCGGACGTAGACGAGCACCGCGCCCACTACCACCGCCTGCCAGAGGAGCACGAAAAGCTGGGCGACGGCGACGTCCTTGAGCAGCTGGGTGCCGAGCGAGAACGCGACGTGCGCGATGACGGCCATGGCCACGCCTCCGACCTCCCGGCCCGAAAGCCGGCCCCGGCGGTAGCGCCATGCCGCGGCGACGACCATGCCTGTCGCGCTGCCCTGGAGCAGCGGCTGGAAGACCGCGATCGTCGCCAGCTCGTAGATCCAGTTGCCGGGACTCATGTGCGCAGGCAGCCCGGTCAACGCGCTGGAGAAAACGACGAGCGACTCGGCGACGCTGAACCCGAGGCCGGCGGCAATGCCGAAGACGAGGCCGTCCACCGTCTCGGGAAAGTCCTTGCGGTTGGGCAAGAACAGGGCCGGCAGCGGCTTCAGCGCCTCCTGTACGACCGGCATGACGAGGCCGACGGCCAGCAGCGTGCCGACGCTGATGC
Organism: Candidatus Dormiibacterota bacterium; assembly: GCA_035280365.1. Classification (GTDB taxonomy): domain Bacteria; phylum Chloroflexota; class Dormibacteria; order Dormibacterales; family Dormibacteraceae; genus 40CM-4-65-16. Next base: position 8,427 of record DATEGB010000138.1, read on the forward strand.
CCGCGCTGCCCAGCGGGTTGCCGACGCTGGTGAATGGGTTGGTGACCGCGCGCTCGATCAGCGTGACCACGAGGCCGATGACCACGCCGCCGCCGATCGTGAAGCCGAGTACGGTCGCCGGCTCGTCGCGATAGACCTGCGCTTCGTAGAGGTAGATCAGGTAAAGCAGCGGGACCAGGAGGATCGCGACGAGGATCGCGGCGGCGATCAGCCCGACCGCGTAGAGAAGGAGGATGCCTGCCAGCCCGACGGCGAATGCCCAGCGGAACTCGTGGATCTTCTGCCGGCCGAGGTGCGGGAAGAGCGTGGTGAAGACCGACGGCTGTACCACATGCTCGCCTGGGTGGGCGGCGAAGCTGTGCCGGCGGGTCTTCGCCCGCGCCAGCTCACCCGTCGTGCCCTGGTGCGCTCCGCAGCGGGTGCAGAAGACGCCGTCAGGGACGTCGTTGGCGCAGTGGTCGCAGCGCACGGCCGGTCAGGATAACCGGCCGGGCGGTGACTTTACGCCTGCTTAGCGGCCTCGTCTTCGGCGGGCACCCAGCCCCGGATGAAGTGGCACCCGTAGTGCCCGGGGTGCTTGTCGAAGTAGCGCTGGTGGTACTCCTGCAGCGCAGGGGAAACCCTGCCGGGTTTCCCCTACGTCGCGGCGCTCAACGGCCGGTCACAGCAGTCTTGAGTGGCGTCGTGGCAGCCGGCCGGATTCGCGCCGCTAACCCCTTCCGGAAAGGAGTGGATTACTTGAACGTACTCGGTGCGACGCTCGGCGGCATTGAAGACATAGTTGCGGCCGGGGAAACCCCGGCCGCCAACTCAACGCTGCGGATTACGCCTGCTTAGCGGCCTCGTCTTCGGCGGGCACCCAGCCCCGGATGAAGTGGCACCCGTAGTGCCCCGGGTGCTTGTCGAAGTAGCGTTGGTGGTACTCCTCGGCGCGCCAGAAATCGGTCGCCGGCACGATCTCGGTGACGATCTTGCGGTCGAAGTACTTCTGCGCCTCTTCCTGCGACTGCCGCGCCGCCTTCTCCTGCTCGGGGTTGTGGAAAAAGATGACGCTGCGGTACTGGTGGCCCATGTCCGGCCCCTGGCGATTGAGGGTCGTCGGATCGTGCATGTTCCAGAACTGGTTAAGCAGCTGCTCGTAGCTGACCTTCGCCGGGTCGTAGGTGACCTCGACCGCCTCCGCGTGGCCGGTCCGGCCGGAGCACACCTGCTCGTACGTCGGCTGGTCGACGCGACCGCCCTCGTAACCCGAAACCGCCTCGATCACCCCCGGGACCTCGTTGAACAGGTGCTCGACGCCCCAGAAGCAGCCGCCCGCGAAAGTCGCCTTCTCCATCTCAACCTCCAGAATCTGTCGGACACATGATCATTCCCGAAGACGAGGATTCGCTAACCCCGAGGCCGCCGCGACGGTGGTGGCACGTCGCCACGGTCGACGTCAGGCCCCTGCGCCGGCACCGCGACTTCCGCCTGCTGTTCATCGGCCGGTTCGTCTCGTTCTTCGGCTCCATGATCACGACGGTCGCCTTTCCCTATCAGGTCTTCCAGCTGACGCACAGCGTCCTGCTCGTCGGCCTGTTGGGCGTCCTCGAGTTTGGTGCGATCCTGGCCGTCGCCTTCGTCGGCGGCGCGCTCGCCGACGCCCGGGACCGTCGCTCGATGGTCCTGCTGAGCGAAGCCGCGCTCATGTTCTGCAGCCTGCTGCTGGCCGCCAACGCGGCGCTCGGCAAGCCCCATGTCTGGCTGTTGTTTGTCGTGGCGACGGCCTGGGGTGCGCTCGACGCGATCCAGCGGCCGTCACTCGACGCCATGCTGCCGCGACTCGTCGCCAAGAACGAGCTGACGGCGGCCGCCGCGCTTGGCAGCATCCGGAGCACGCTCGGCCAGATCCTGGGCCCGGCTCTCGGCGGGGTGCTCGTGGCGACGATCGGGCTCTCCTTTACCTACCTGGTGGACGTGACGACCTTCGTCGTCGGCCTGTCGTGCCTGTGGCTGATGCGCGCGGTGCCGCCGCCGCCGGACGCGGAGCGCCCCAGCATCCGGCGCGTGGTCGAGGGCCTACGCTACGCCCGCAGCCGCCAGGAGCTCCTCGGCACGTACTTCGTCGACATGATCGCCATGTTCTTCGGCATGCCGATGGCGCTGTTTCCAGCCATCGCCGAGGGCCTGGGCGGCGCGAAGGTGCTTGGCCTCCTCTACGCCGCGCCCGCGGTCGGCTCGTTCGTCTTCTCGGCGACCAGCGGGTGGACGAACCGCGTCCACCGCCACGGCATGGGGGTCATCGCGGCCGCCACCGTCTGGGGTCTCGCCATCGTCGGCTTTGGCTTTGCGCCCAACCTGTCGCTCGCTCTCTTCTTCCTCGCGCTTGCCGGCGCGGCCGACATGATGAGCGGCGTCTTCAGGTCGGTGATCTGGAACCAGACCATCCCCGACTCGCTCCGCGGACGGCTGGCCTCGATCGAGATGCTCAGCTACACGTCAGGGCCCGCGCTGGGCAACTTCGAGGCCGGTTTCGTGGCCGCCCTGACCAACGTGCGGTTTTCGGTCGTTTCCGGGGGCGTACTCTGCGTCGTGGGCTGCGTGATCTGCGCCGCGGCTCTGCCCCTCTTCCGCGCCTACGACGCGCGGTTGTACCATGCCGCGCCAGATAGGGCGGTTGGCGCCGTCAAGCAGGAGAAGCAGTGACCTCTGAACAAATCCTCGTCCTGGTCGCGGCCGGAGCCGCCGTCTGGGCGGCGTTCTTCGCCACGCGGGCCGACTGGTCGTCCCGCCGGGCGATCAGACAGTTCGACGCCGCGACCAAGCCCGTGCCCAAGATCGTCTTCACCGGCAACGTGTCCCCCGGCAATGCGGTCGAGCTCGAGGTGGAAAACCTCGGCGGGACACTGGCGGCCAGCGGTCTGATCGTCCACGTCAGCGATGAGCTGTACGCAGGTGAGGTCAGCTTGCCGGCGGAGGCGCCTCCGCGCCGGATCTCGCTGCGTTTCGTGGTCAAGGCGTGGAAGCGGCAGCTGGAACCTCAGTGTCTGGTCCTGATCGCGCGCGACGTGAGCGGGCGCTGCTACGACTACGTGGACGGCGGACGGCCGATCAAGAACCCACGCCGCTGGCTTTCGGCGCAATTGAAAGAGCTGCGCATGCAGGGCATGGTCGACTTCCCGAGCGTGACCGGGAAAGAAAAAAGCTAGTGGACGAGATCGAGCTCGGCTTTTAGTTTCAGCTCGACGTTGCCCTTCAATGCCTGGGACACCGGGCACCCGTCCTTCGCCTCCTCGGCGAGCTTCTGGAAGTCGGCCTCCCCGATGCCGTGGATGTGGCCCTTCACGCTGAGCGTGATGGTCGTTATCCCCTGTCCGGGCACGAACTCCACCTCGGCGGTCGCGTTCAGCCGCTCGGGCTTGTGCCCCGCCTTGCTCAGGCCGTTGGAGAAGGCCATGCAGTAGCACGCGGCGTGGGCCGCGGCGATGAGCTCCTCGGGGCTCGTCCCGCCGTGGGTGCGTTCGGCGCGCGTACCCCACGTGACCGGAAACTCGCCAAATGTCCCGCTCGCGACCTTCACGCGGCCCTTGCCGCTCGTCAGGTCGCCTTCCCAAACAGCGTCGGCTCGACTGATCGCCGCCATCGCTCACTGCCCCCTTTGGTGATGCCCGGAATCGACGGATGAAACGTTAAGACCTGCGTTCGCCATAGTTGTGAGCGTGGAATTGCACGAGATCCCCGACCTGGACCCGCAGCCCCGTGACGCCGAGGGCCATGGCTACGTCGACTTTCTCGCCTCGGAGAGGCTGAGCGTCGGCCTGGCAGTGTGGCCGGCCGGGTCGACCGACCGCCAGGGCCCGCACCTGGAGGACGAGGTCTATTACGTGATCAGCGGCCGCGGCAAGATTCGCGTCGCAGGCGAGGACCGGGACGTCGGGCCGGGCAGCATGGTCTTAGTCGCCGCGCACGTCGAGCACCGCTTTCATGACATAGACGAAGATTTGCGTGTGCTCGTGTTCTGGGCGCCGCCACACAAAGCTGCCGGCTGATGTCTCAGCAGCCTGTCCTCGTCACGACCACCGAACGGCCCGCGGGTTACGAGGTGAAGCGGGCGCTGGGCCAGGTGTTCGGCGTCGTCGTACGCAGCCGTGGCCTCGGGGGAAACGTGATGGCGGGCCTGCGCTCGCTGGCGGGCGGTGAGATCGTCGAGTACACGCGCCTGGTCGAGGACACGCGCCGGCACGCGATCGACCGTATGGTGGAGAACGCGCGGGCGATGGGCGCCAACGCCGTCGTCATGATGCGGTTCGACTCTTCGGAGATGGGCCAGACGATGACCGAGGTTGTGGCTTACGGCACCGCGGCGATCATCGAGCGGAGCGCATCGTGATCGAGAACCTCGTCATCTTCGCGATCGTGGCGGTCTTTGCGGTCGTCGGCTACTTCGTGTGGGACCGGCGCTACCGCGGCGGAGGGGCCGGATCGTTCAAACGCACCGACGAGGTCTTCAAGGACCCGACCTCGGGCAAGCTGACCCGCGTGTACGAGGACCCGTCGACAGGCAAGCGCGAGTACCGGGAGGAGTCCTAGCCGGCCACGCCGCGGCTTACCCGCGACGAAGTCGCGCCAGCTCGCCGGCGCTGTCCAGGACCACCGGGGGCAGGTACTCGCCGGTCAGCGTGCGGTCCCACCACACGTGGTCGCTCCGGAGCTCGCGCCACGTCGAGAAGTGATAGAGGTAGAGCGTCGCCCTCACCGCGGCCGGCGCCTTGCCGCCAAACGGGTCGAAGCGCAGCAGCTTCAACGTGGGCCTGTCGGCCTCGAGCAGCCTGTGCACGAAGGCGATGAACCACTGGTGGCGGAACACCGAGTCCATCGCCGCAAACCACATCAGCCAGTCGAGGCGGAGGTGATAGGGCGCGAACTGTCGCGGGACTTTGCGTGGGTCGCCGGGTTTGCCCTTGAACTCGTACTCTTGCCACCCGGGCTCGCCGAGGTCGGGGTCGGACGTGCCCTCGACGACGATCTCGTAGCGCTCCTTGGTCACCGACCCGAACGCTCCATATGTGTTGACGAGGTGGAACGGGTCGAAGCTGAAGTTCATGAGCTGCCGGCGGGAGACGAGGTTCCGCGCCGGCCGGTAGCTCAGCACGACTACGAGCAGCGTGACCGCGACCACCAGGCCCTGCCACCAGACCGGCAGAGGGACCAGGCCGGGTTTGTGGACGTTCAGCACCAGCGACAGGGTGTGATCGTCGAAGGCGGAGAACGCGATCGTCATGGTCATGAAGTTCAGCCACGAGAAGTTGCCGCTGAGCACGAGCCAGCCCTGGGTGAAGACGATGATCGCGCCCGCGATCGACGCCACCGGCTGCGGAGTGAAGAGCAGGAAAGGCACGACGAGCTGGGCGAAGAAATTGCCCAGCACCTCGACGCGGTGCAGCGGCTTCGGCAGGTGGTGGAAGAACCAGCTGAACGGGTTCGGCATCGGCTGCGTCTCGTGGTGGTAGTAGAGGCACGTAAGGTCGCGCCAGCAGCGGTCGCCGCGCAGTTTGATCATGCCGGCGCCGAACTCGACCCGGAAGACGAGCCAGCGGTAGAGCAGGATGAGCGGCCAGGCAGGAACACTGGGCCCTGAGCCGAGGAAGATGGTCAGGAAGCCCGCCTCCAGGAGCAGCGTCTCCCAGCCGAAACCGTAGAAGACCTGGCCGACGTTGACGATCGACTGGTAGAGCGCCCACAGGGCGAACCAGACCAGGATCGACAGCCACACCGGCGCGAGGTCGACAAGGCCGGCGACTACCGCGACGCTAAGCACGACGCCGGACCACGCGAGGACCAGCAGCGCGGTGTCCGAGTAATGCGCGTGGAAGATGCTCGGCGCGTCGAGGAATCGCACGTGGCGCAAGAAGCGGGCCGCCGGGAGCAGTCCCCTCTCGCCCAGCAGCGGGCGGAACTGCATCGCCGCGACGAGGAACGCTACGCCGTAGATGCCGCCGAGAGCGCGCTCGATGACGAGCCGCGTCAGCCAGTAGTCCGGCGCCTGAAGCCAGTCCACTTCAGCGGAGCCGCGACCTCAGGACGGAGCGCGCGGCATGGACGCCGCACATCCCGTGGACGCCGCCGCCAGGAGGCGTCGCGGCCGAGCAGAGGAAGAGGTCGCGGTCCGGCGTGGAGTAGGGGTCGAGCCGCAGCACCGGACGCGCGAGGATGCCCCGCAGGTCCATCCTCCCGCCCATCACGTCGCCGCCGACGCAGTTCGGTTCCTCGGCCTCGATGCGGCCGGGCGGCCACACACTCCGGCGGCGGATGAGGTCGTGGAAGCCGGGCGCGAACCTCTCGATCTGGGCCTCGATCGCCGTAGTCATGTCGAAGTCGGAGCGGTTGGGCACGTGGCAGTACGCCCACGCCGTGTGCTTGCCGTCGGGCGCGCGGCTGGGGTCGAAGAGCGATGGCTGGGCCAGGAGCACGAAAGGGCGTGCCGGGTGTCCACCCTGCGCGACCTGGAGCTCGGCCTCGGCGATCTCCTCCATCGTCCCTCCGATGTGCACTGTCGCGGCGCGGCCGACCTCGGCCGAGCGCCACGGGATCGGCCCGTCGAGCGTCCAGTCGATCTTGAACGCGCCGGGGCCGTGGCGGTAGGTCTCGAGCGCGTCGCGGTAGCCACGCGGAAGGCGATCGCCGGTCACCTCGAGCACGCCCCTGGGCACGAGGTCGAGCAGCGCCACCCGGTGCGGGGGCAGATCGGTCAGCGAGGCGACCTGCCGGTCGCACTCGACCTCGCCTCCAAGCTCGCCCAGGCGCCGCACCAACGCTTCCGCCACCGTCGCCGAGCCGCCACGGGCCACCGGCCAGCCGCCCGCATGAGCCGAGACGAGCATCAGCATCCCCACCGCGCCTGTGCCCGCCTCGTCCAGGGCAAGAAGGCTGTGCGCGGCCGCGCCCGCGAGCAGCGCCCGCGCCTCCCGCTGCTGGAAGAACGCGCCCGCGAGTGACAAGGCGGAAAGCAGGCCGGGCAGGCCGAAGCGCGCGAACAGGAACGGGTGCCGCGGCGGCCGCGGCGGAGCCAGGACCATCGGCAGCAGATCGCGCGCGTGATCGACGAGCGGCCCGATCAGGCGCCGGTAGGCGGCTCCGTCGCCACGCAGCCGGGACGCGGTCTGCGCGATCGAGCGGTCGGCGATGACCGCGGTGCCGTCGTCGAGGGGGTGCGCCAGGGGTGCGGGTGGCGTGACGAGGTCGAGACGGAGCGACGCGAAGAGGTCGAGCAGCGGCGGCAGCGCCATGATCGTCGAACACACGTCGTGCCGGAAGCCGTGCTCGAGCAGCTCTTCGGTGCGCAGGCCGCCTCCGGGCGTGCTCCGGGCTTCGAGGACGACGACCGATTTCCCGGCCTCGGCGAGCGTGATCGCCGCGGCCAGCCCGTTGGGCCCCGAGCCGACGACCACAGCGTCGTACCGCTCGGGGCCCATGGGCCTTAGATTGACGTTTCCGTTAGGCCTTCGCTTTCCTGGGCGCGTAGTAGCCGCGCCAGATAAGGCGGTGTATCGGCACCCAGCGCGGAATGTCGCGCAGGATCGGGATCAGCGGCACGAGTGCGAGCGCCGCCGTGAGCAGGGTCATGATGATGATGACCCCGAGGTCCGCGTTGCCCGCGTTCAGGCCGAGCACCCCCTGCTCGTCCGTGAACGGGAAGACCTGGTACCACATCGTGTACAGCCAGAGCCACGTCTGGCCGGGGTACTGACCGGTCTCGTTCATCATCCCCCACTGGTCGCCGTGCAGGCTCCATTTGTCCGCCAGCGTTCCCAGGTAGCCGCCGTCGCCCATGAACAGCAGCGCCGGTGTGTAGTCCGTCTGGTAGAAGCGGCCGCTGATCTGCAGCAGACCGTCGAGACCGCCCGACTGCGCCATGCCAAGAAGGTTCGACATCATCACCGGCAGTGACCCATAGTCGCCGTCGGCCACGGTCACCTTGTTGTCGACGACCTTGGCGTCGGCCAGGGCTTTCGTGTACGCATCGGTCCACTTGCCCTGCTGGTCGGAGCCGGCCTTGCTCCAGGCGTCCAGCGCCGAGCTGAGCTCCGAGTTGCTGAAGGCGGCTCGCTGCAAGGGCTGAATGACGAACGTATTCGCCGAGTCGATGGGGATGCGGACGCCGAACCAGGTTTGCGGTGAGAAGGGGCCCCACTTCTGCGCCGCGTCCTCGGTCGAGTTGTACGGTTGGCCGTAGCCGGCGCTTGTCGTGGTGCCCGCAAGTTCTCCGGTGGCCGTCGTCACGAAGTCGACTGGGTCGTCCTGCGACCAGGACGCGATCGTGACCGGCGGTTCGTCGGGCGAGGAGATGATGGCCGCCGCGGCAATGGCGACGATCCCGACGCCCGCGAGCGCGAGCATCAGCTCTTTCACGAGGTCGTACGGCACCATGCGGATGCCGCGGTAGTACTCGTCCTGCGTCATGTCCTTCTGCTTCATGACTTGCTGACTCCCTCGGCGTCGATGGGTTTGACGACGCCCTTCGTGCGCACCATCACGATGTGCCACGCGACGAGGAACGTCACCGCGATCGGGAGCAACATCACGTGGAGGCCGTACATCTGTCCGAAGTTGAGGACGTTGAAGAAGGCGCCGATGCCGGCGCCGTTCATGGCGTCCTTGGCGTTGACGGCGATGAACTGCGAGTCGAAGTTCTGCTGCGATAGGTAGCCCGTGAAGGCGGTAAGGATGCTCGCCGCGAAGATGACCACACCGATCAGCCAGGTGGCCGCGCGGCCGTGCCGCCAGCTGGCCATGAAGTACTGGCCCCACAGGTGGAGGACCATGAAGATGAAGAACATCTGCACCGACCAGAAGTGGAGGCTGTTGAAGAAGCGCCCGACGCTGGAGACGTGCCACCACTGCGGGCCCATGAAGCTGCGCACCACGCCGCTCACCACCACCCAGACGAGCGAGGCCAGCGTGATCACGCCAAAGACATAGACCCACGAGCCGACGAAGTAGGGCTGACGGTCGGGGAGAAGGTGGTCCATCGGCAACACGCGATCGATGAACCGGCGGACGCGCAGAGTCCAGTTCGCGGATTCGCGTCCGGCCTGAGTCAGGCTCTCGCTATTTGCGTCCATCGTCGCTCCTTCCGCCGTGCGGGAACGGCGCGACAAGGGCGATCGCGAACAGGGCGATCATGCCCACGATGACGAGCAGGTTGGGCAAGGAGATGAGGATGAAGCCCCAGTGGAAGTAGGTTGTCGGTGTGTCCATGAGGGCAGTCTCGGGCGTGCCTCATCGAGCTCTTAGGGCCGTTCGGCCCTACCGGGCGGGACGGGTGGCCTGACCTTTAGGCAGGGGTAGAAAGAACCCGCCGCACCTCCCGGGCGACTTCGACGTCCTCCCGGGCCTTGACGACCAGGGTCGGCACGGTCGCGCCCGGAGAGCTGATTTCGTTGTCTGGACCGAGGCTCGAGTTGAGCGTCGGCCCGATCTCGAGGCCCAGGAAGCGCAGGCCTGCAACCGCGGCGGCGCGCACGGGCGCCGCGTTCTCCCCTACTCCGCCGGTGAAGACGAGCACGTCGAGGCCGTTCATCGCCGCCGCCATCGAGGCGATCAGCGCGCGCAGGCGGTGGATGTAGACGTCGAAGGCCAGTTCGGCGTCGTCGTCGCCCGCGGCGATGCGGCTGAGGATCTCACGCATGTCGGGCGTTCCAGCCAGGGCCATCAAGCCGCCGTTGCGGTCGAGCGCCTCGGTCAGCTCGGGCTCGGTCAGGCCTGCGTGGCGCTGGAGATAGAGCAGGGCTCCCGGGTCGACCGAACCGGATCGCGTTGCCATGACCAGGCCCTCGAGCGGCGTGAAGCCCATGGTGGTGTCGACGGACCGCCCGCCGCGGACCGCGGCCAGGGACGCACCCGCGCCGAGGTGGCACGTGACCACCCGGAGGTCGTGCGGCGAGCGGCCCAGCATCTCCGCGGCCCGGCGCGCAGCGTACGCGTGTGAGAAGCCGTGGAAGCCGTAGCGCCGGATGCCATGGCGCAGGCGCCACTCGTCTGGGATCGCGTACGTCGACGCCGACGAAGGCATGCGGCCGTGAAATGCGGTGTCGAGGCAGGCCACGGCGGGCGTGCGCGGCAGCAGCTCGCGCGCGGCCGCGATGCCCGCGAGCGCAGCCGGCAGATGCAGCGGCGCGAGGTCGGTGATCGTCACGAGATAACGGATGACGTCCGGGTCGATGCGCACCGAGCGCGCGTAGCGCGGCCCACCGTGGACGACGCGGTGTCCGACCGCCTCGATCCCTTCCATCTCGCGGATCGCCGAGGCGAGCGGAGCGTCGTCGATCCTGCCCTCGGCGACGTCGAACTCGCGGTGAGCGAGGATACGGTCGTCCCCGTCGACGACGCTGACCTTGAGGGAGCTGGAGCCGGCGTTGAGGACTAGAACTCTCAACGACTGGTGGCCACCTGGTAAGGCCAGGTCCAGTTGACGATTTCAGGCGGGTCCTGGCCGTGGTCGCGCGTGTACTGGCGGCTGCGCAACCGGTGGTCGACCATCTCCTGGCGGACGTGCGCCGCCTTGGAGCCGAGCGACGGCACGCGGTCGATGACGTCGATGACGAGGTGATAGCGGTCGAGGTCGTTGAGCATCACCATGTCGAACGGCGTGGTCGTCGTCCCCTCCTCCTTGTAGCCCCGGACGTGCAGG
>DATEGB010000139.1:0-5194 GCA_035280365.1 Candidatus Dormiibacterota bacterium
GACCTTCCTGTTTACCCTGAAGTCCCCTATGCGTTTTTCGGTTTCCATCCCGGGTTGCCCCGGACCTTCCACCTACTCGACGTTCGGTATCCTCAGGTTTACCGTACTCAGCCGCTTGGGGCGACGCGAAAGTTAACAGGGGCCTAAGAGCACGTCAACAAGGAAAAAAATTGAATCGCCAGGCAAACCATGGTGGCTTGACACGGAGACATGAGACTCGTTAGAGGAGGGTTCCGCAACAATGCGTGAAGCGGTCATCGTCGAGGCAATCCGCACGCCCATCGCACGTCGCAACGGCAAGCTGAAGGACGTCCATCCCGTCGTCCTCGGCTCGCTCGTCCTCAAAGAGGTCGTCCGCCGCGCGGGCATCGAGCCGGGCCAGGTCGAGGATGTCGTCTTCGGGTGCGTGAGCCAGGTCGGCGAGCAGAGTCTCAACGTCGGCCGCAACGCATGGCTGACAGCGGGCTTTCCCGTGACGACGCCGGCAACGACCGTCGACCGCCAGTGCGGGTCGAGCCAGCAAGCGCTGCATTTCGCCGCCAACCTCATCCAGTCGGGCGTGTGCGATATCACCATCGCCGGCGGCGTGGAGTCGATGACCCGCGTGCCGATGGGTTCGAACGCGGTCCAGCCCGGAACGCCGTTTCCGCCTGAGCTGCTCGAGCTCTACGACCTGGTCCCGCAGGGCATCTCGGCGGAGCTGATGGCGCGCAAGTACGGCATCGCGCGCAAGGCGATGGACGAGTTCAGCGTCGAGAGCCACCACCGCGCGCACGAGGCGAGCGAGAAGGGCCACTTCAAGACGCAGATCCTGCCGGTCGACATCTCGAACGGCCAGGCCGAGGTCTTCGCCCGCGACGAGGGCATCCGCGCCAACGCGAACTACGAGGCGACGTCGGCGCTGCTGCCGGCGTTCAACCCCGAGCACTCGATCACGGCGGGCAACTCGAGCCAGATCTCCGACGGTGCCGGCGCGGTGTTGCTGATGTCGCTCGGGAAGGCGAAGGAGCTGGGCGTCAAGCCCCGGGCGCGCATCCGTGCGATGGCCGTCGTCGGCACCGACCCGGTGCTCATGCTCGAAGGACCGATCCCGGGGACCGCGGCCGTGCTCAAGCGCGCCGGGCTCCAGCTCGACAGCATCGACCTCTTCGAGGTCAACGAGGCGTTCGCCTCGGTCGTCCTGGCCTGGCAGAAGGAGACCGGCGCGGACCTGGCGAAGACCAACGTCAACGGGGGCGCGATAGCGATGGGTCACCCATTGGGTGCGTCGGGCGCGATCCTGATGACGCGTCTCCTCTACGAGCTGGAGCGGCGCGACGGGCGATACGGGCTGGAGACGATGTGCTGCGGTGGCGGCCTCGGCACCGCGACGATCATCGACCGGGTCGTGGAATGAAGACGCAGACTTTCTCGCCACTCGCGGAACTGCGGCCGTACGCGATCTGGAACGGCGTCACGGCTCGCGTGGCGAACGGCGACCGGATGACGCTGGCGTCGGTCGACCTCGGTCCGAACGTGGCTGTACCCGAGCACCACCACGAGAACGAGCAGCTCGGAATCGTCGTTCACGGGACGCTGCGCTTCACCATCGGCGATGAGAGTCGCGAGCTCGGTCCGGGCGACACGTACGTGATCCCGAGCAACGTCCCTCACCACGTCGTCGCCGGGCCGGAGGGCTGCACCGTGATCGACGTCTTTGCGCCGACTCGAGCCGACTGGGAGAAGCTACCTCGCCGCGAGCCTTCGCCTCCGGACTGGCCTGGATAACGCAGGAGAATCGACGACGTAGCGCAGCAGTCGGTTCTCCCAGCGTCCCGTGCCCTGCACGCCGACGCGCGGAGTGATGAAGACCCGGCGCCTCGGCGCGTCGTCGTCGACCACGTAGAGGTCCGGCGGCGCGAGAAGAGCGCCGTTCAACGCCCGGTCGATCCCGAGCGCGCGGGTGAGGAGCCCCGGCCCGGCGCACCGGCCGACGCCCGGACCGGGCTCGAGCGCGCGGACGAGGATTGCCTGCGGCGTGCCCTCCTCGCGGGTCACGAAGTTGAGACACCAGTGCATGCCGTAGGTGAAGTAGACGTACGCGTGCCCGGGCGGCCCGAACATCACCTCGGTACGGGGCGTGCGTCTGCCGCCCCTGGAGTGAGCCGCGAGGTCGTCCGGGCCGAGGTAGGCCTCGACCTCGACGAGGCGACCCCAGAGGACCTTGCCGTCGAGCTCGCGCACGAGCACCTTGTCCAGGAGGTCGCGCGCGACCACGTTCGTGTCTCGGGCGAAGAACGACGCCGGTAATACCTGGCCGTCAGGACGCGGGGGCTTTCTCTCGGGCCTCAAGCCGCTTCTTGGCCGCGTGCCGCCGCCGCTTGTCGACGTACAGCGCCTTGTCGGCGGCCTGGTACATGGCCTGCCAGTCGAGGCCCTGCCGCCACGCCGTGATGCCGATGCTGAACTCCACCGGCACCGGCACCTTGTTCGTCCGGTTCAGGTGCTCGAGCGCCTCGCGGACGCGAATCCCGACCTCGCGCGCGTCGCGCTCGTCGGCGTCCGGCATCGCGACGCCGAACTCGTCGCCCCCCAGCCGGCCGCAGGTGTCGGTGGCGCGCACCGCGCGCTGTAGCTCGGCGGCCAGGGCGCGAATGGCCTCGTCGCCGACGTGGTGGCCGTAGGTGTCGTTGATGTCCTTCAGGTTGTCGAGGTCGATCATCATCAGCGCGAGCCGTCGCTTGTGGCGCTCGGCCGACGCGACTGCGCGGTCGATCGCGCGCTCGAACTCCGGACGATTCGCCAATCCCGTGAGGTAGTCCGTGCGCGCCTCCTTGGTGTGCTGGCGCGCCCGGTCGAGGGCGACAGCGATCTGGTCCGCGACGGCGGCGACGAACTCGAGGTCAGACGGCTCGAAGGTCCGCGGCAAGCGCGTGGCCACCGTCATCGCGCCCAGCAGCACACCCTTCGTGCGCAGCTCGGCGCGGATCGCGCTCCACTCGCCAGCGATGCGGTCGACGCGCGACTCGGCCGGACCGGACGAGATCTCGACCACACGGCTCTGGCCCTCGCGGCCGGTCTGGGAGAACTCCTCCTCCTCGCCCTGCTGCATGCCGATCGTCTTGGCGAGCTTGAGACGCGCGCCCTCGCGCACCCAGACCGCGCCGGCCTGGAGACCAAGCACCTTCAGCGTCTCGCGCAGACCAACCTCGGCGATCTCGTTGACGTCGAGCGAGCGGCCGAGGGCGCTCGCGATGTGGTACAGCCCGTGGAGCTCGGTCTGGCGCGCCCGGTGCTTGATCTCAGTGAAGTCGAGATAGCCGCGTATGAAGCTCGAGTTGAGCTGCTCGATCACGCTGCCGACCCGGCTCTGGGCGAGGAGCATCACCTCGTCGGCGTACTGGCTGTCGCCGACCTCCTCGCTCACGCGGGCGACGACCGTACGCCGGAAGACGTTCAGGCCTTCGATCAGGGACTCGAGCGGGACGCCGCGCTCGGCGTAGCGCCGGGCGAACTCGCGCGCCTCGGTGTAGTACTCGGGCCAGGGGATCTTGGCGTCCAGCCGCAGTGAGCGGAAGAGCGCCTGGAGCAGGGTGGTGGACATTTTGGCGAGCTCGTCCATCGACCCGTCCTTGTAGCCGTGGAGAAGCTCCGGCTCGATCGCCCGGATCGCCTCCGCCGCGACGACCCCGCTCTCGGTAGCGTCCGAGGAGAGCCGGTCCGCCACCTCGGCCAGCAGATCACTCGCCCGCTGGGTCATATCGGCGCACTATAGAGTGACAGATGGGAATTCGCGTCCAGGCGTGACGTAGTAATCAAATGTGTAAGAGGCAATGATGGCAACTGTTACCAGAGGGTCACTGGAAAAGATAGAAGAGGTCCTGGGCGCTGACGCTCGGGACCTCCTGGAGCACGAGTGCCAGACGGTGTCGAAGGAGCAGCTGCACCTGCCCGGGCCGGACTTCGTCGACCGCGTCTGGAAGGACAGCGACCGGCCGACGCGCGTCCTGCGCAGCCTCGAGTCCATGATCGACCACGGCCGCCTGGCCGGTACCGGCTACCTCTCGATCCTGCCCGTCGACCAGGGCATCGAGCACTCGGCGGGATCTTCGTTCGCGCCGAACCCGATCTACTTTGACGGCGAGAACATCGTCAAGCTCGCGATCGAGGGCGGTTGCAACGCGGTCGTCTCGACCTTCGGCGTGCTGGGCTCGGTGGCGCGGAAGTACGCCCACAGGATCCCCTTCATCTGCAAGCTCAACCACAACGAGCTGCTGACGTACCCCAACCACTACGACCAGATCCTGTTCGGCACGGTCAGGGAGGCGTGGGAGATGGGTGCGGTCGCGGTCGGGGCCACCATCTACTTCGGCTCCGAGCAGTCGGACCGCCAGCTGCAGGAGATCACGGTCGCCTTCCACCAGGCGCACGAGCTCGGCATGGCGACCGTGCTCTGGTGCTACGTACGCAACAACGCCTTCAAGAAGGACGGCAAGAACTACGAGACCGCCGCCGACCTGACCGGCCAGGCGAACCACCTGGGCGTGACGATCGAGGCGGAAATCATCAAGCAGAAGCTGCCGGACACCAACCGCGGCTTCGAGGTGATCGGTTTCGGCAAGACGTCGCCAGACGTCTATACGAAGCTGTCAAGCGACCACCCGATCGACCTGTGCCGTTATCAGGTGATCAACAACTACATGGGCCGCGCCGGCTTGATCAACTCGGGGGGTGAGAGCAAAGGCGCTGCAGACCTGAAAGAGGCTGTCCGCACCGCGGTCATCAACAAACGCGCGGGCGGGATGGGTCTGATCAGTGGCCGCAAATCCTTCCAGCGCCCGATGAAGGAGGGCATCGAATTACTCAACGCAATCCAGGACGTGTACCTGAACCCGGCGGTGACCATCGCGTAAAGCTCGCGTTCCTCGGTAGCGGCGCGGCGTTCTCGCTCGATCGCTACAACGGGGCGGTGGTCATCAACGGGCACGTCCTCCTCGACGGCGGCGCGCCGCTGCTGCCCCACATGCACCGGCTCGGCGTGGATCCCGGCGACATCGAGGTCGTGTTCCTCACCCACTTCCACGGCGACCACACGCTCGGGCTGCCGCCTTTCGTGCTGCACCGAGTGTTCGTCGATCGCCGGCCCCTGACCTTCGTCGGACCGTCTGGCGTCGGGGAGCACCTCGAGAAGCTGTGGGAGGTGAGCTGGGGCCCG
>DATEGB010000140.1:0-3614 GCA_035280365.1 Candidatus Dormiibacterota bacterium
CGCGTGACGCCGGCCCCCGCGCACGCGTCCTCGCCGTGAAGCCGGACCCGGCCGAGGCGATCTTCACCGCGCTGGCGGACGCCACGCGCCGCCAGGTCATCCGCGCGCTGTCCGAGCAGGGCCCGTCGACGGCGACCGGTCTCGCCGCGAATCTCCCGGTGACGCGCCAGGCGGTGGCCAAGCACCTGAGCGCCCTCGCCGACGCCGGCCTGGTGACCGCCACGCGCCGCGGCCGGGAGAAGCTCTACCAGATCTCGCCCCGGCCGCTCACCGACGCCGTCTCGTGGATGGCCGACCTCGGCGCCCGGTGGGATCAGCGCCTGGCCGCGCTGCGGGCGCATATCGCCTCGGCGCGCCGCCGAGGGTGATGCCCCGTCGTGATGTCGCCGGCCGCTGGCCAGGGCGGTTGTCTGCCGCATCCAGCGTTGCGCCATGGTGTCCGCGGTCCCCGGCCAGCCACCCCCGTCGTTTGACCACGCCCACGGAGTCTGGCGGGATCGCCCCACGATCGCAGGGGCGTTATCCGCGCGGTGCCAGGTGGGGGAAGAAACTGGCGGTGCCTCAGAACGGGTCCTATGTCACCTACGATCGCGACGGCACGGACGCCTGAGCGAGCATTAGCCCGGTGCATGCGCTCGTGATCGGAACTCCTGAACGACGACCGTCACCGTCGTCTGTCTTGACCAGAAGGCGCACTCGGTGACGGTCAAGGGGCCGGCAGGAGGGATCGCATTGAACATCGAAACTGCGGAAGATCGACGAGGAGGGCGATACGGAACGGACGGTGACCGTGACGTCGCCGCGCGTCGTGTCGCCGCGGCGTAACCAGAGCGGCCCTCGTTGATGACCGTTCGCGTCAAGATCCTCGGGATCTCCGTGGCCCTGCTCCTGCTCTTCGCCGTGGTCCTCGTGGGTTCGGTGACGATGCAGCGGAGGAGTAGCCGAAACGTCGCGGCCATCATCGACTTTCACCTTCCCCTCGCAGCCGTCATCGCCGATCTCGATGTCGCGACCGACGAGTACGAGCTCATCGCGGAGCGCTTCTTGCTCCTGCCGGTGGTCACGCCGGCCGCGCTCGAGCAGGTGAGACGCGCGCTCGACATGGACAAGGCCCGCATCGCCGGGGGGTTCAAGCGCGCCGACGCCCTGATTGCGAGCGCCCTCGCCGATTCACGCACGGACGCCGCGGATCGCCTCGTCCTTGCGCGCGCGCAGCGTTCGTTCGTGTACATGGGGCGGCTGCAGGCTCCATACTTCGCCCTCGGCGACGAGATATTCGCGGCCGTGGCCGAGGGTCAGGTGAGCGAGGCGCGGGCCCTCGCCCCGCGATTCAAGCAGTTCGAGCAGGCGTGGGGAGCCGACATGGCCGAGCTGCGGAAAGAGCTGTCGGCTCTGGCGCAGGCCTCGACGGAGGTCACGCACGCGCAACAGATGGGTGTCCTGCGGCTCAACCTCGTCCTGTTCGCGCTCGCCGTGGTGATCGGCTTGGGTCTGAGCGTTGTCGGCGCGAGGCACCTGGTCCGGGCTCTGTGGCGCGTCATCGAGGGAGCCAAGGCCATCGAATCCGGGGATCTGGCGGTGACCGTCCCTGTGACGAGTCGCGACGAGATCGGCCAGCTTGCGCAGGCGTTCAACAGCATGGCGGAGCAGCTGCGGACCACGGAGCGGATCAAGGACACTTTCGGCAAGTACGTAGATCCCCGGGTGGTGGCCCGGCTCATCGATACGTCGAAGGAAAGCCTCGACCAGGCCGAGCGCAAGATAGCGACCATCATGTTCTCGGACCTCAAGGGCTTCACGACCATCAGCGAGCAACTCACGGCCACGGCCATGGTCGGTCTGCTCAATCGCTATTTCACCGTGGTGGCCGAGCAGATCCGCGCTCACAGCGGCATTCTCGAGAAGTACATCGGCGACGCCGTGGTGGCTTTCTGGTCGGCGCCGTTCGCGCCCGGAGACACCCACGCGGCGTCCGCGTGTCTGGCCGCGCTCGCCCACCGGGACGCGGTGATCGCCCTGCGGCCCGAGCTGTCGCAGATCCTGGGTCTCAGACGGAACTTGCCCGACCTGATCGTGCGCATGGGCATCGCCACGGGCGAGGTGGTGGTGGGCACCGTCGGCGCGCCCACCGCCAAGTCCTTCGCCGCCATCGGGGACACGACGAACCTGGCGTCGCGACTCGAAGGCGTCAACAAGGTCTACGGCACCACCGTGATCGTGGCCGAGGAGACCCATCGCCTCGCGCAGGATGTGGTCGAGGCGCGGGAGCTGGACACTGTGGTGGTGGTGGGAAAGAGCGAGGCCGTTCGCATCTTCGAGCTGCTCGGCCGCACCGGCGCAGTGGAGAGCGGAATGCTCGATCTGAGGGATCTGTATGGCCACGGACTAGAGGCCTACCGTCGCCGGGATTGGGACACCGCAGAGCAGAGCTTCTCGGACTGTCTGCAGTTGTGCCCAGAGGACGGCCCGTCGCAAGTGTTGCGCAAGCGGATCGCGACGTTCAGGGCGGTCGCGCCAGCGCCGGACTGGAATGGCGTATGGCATCTCGGCGAGAAATGACCCGCGTGTCCCTGGTCCCAGCGCGCCGTAGGGACTAAACCCGTGATCGGAACTTCTGAACGAGGAGGAGCGACATGGTGAAGACGCTCGCTGTGGCACTGATGATCGGGGCCGTTGTGCCCGCGGCCGCGTGGGGAGCCGCCTCGCCGGTCCCGCTGGTGGTGGCCCAGTCGACGGCCGGCGAGACGGCCAGGCCGAAGATGGTGCAGGCCGCCGTCGTCACCGTGCGGGGAACCGTCGAGGCGATCGACCCCGAGAAGAAGACGGTCACGCTCAAGGGACCCAAGCGGAGCCTGACCTTGCAAGTGAATGATCCGAAGAAGCTCGAGGCGATCAAGGTCGGCGATCCCGTCGTGGGCAAATACTACGAGGCGCTCGCCATCGAAGTGAAGAAGCCGGGCGAGGCGACCCCCGGCGTGAGCACTCAGCAACATGTGGCGACGTCCAAGCCAGGTGAGACACCGGCCGGGATGGTCGGCGAGCAGATCACGGCGACCGTCACCGTCGTCGGTCTGGACAAGAACGCGCACACGGTGACGGTCAAGGGGCCGGCGGGGGGGACCGAGACCATCAAGGCGCGGGATCCGAAGAATCTGGACAAGCTGAAGGTGGGTGATCTCGTCGAGTTGACCTACACGCGGGCTCTCGCGATCAGCCTCGACAAAAGACCCGCGAAGTAGTCCTCACGATGTCGCCGGCCCGCCGGCCAGGGCGGTCGTCTGCCCGTATCCAGCGTCGCGCCATGGTGTCCGGGGTCCCCGGCCGGCCAGCCGCTGCCGCTTGGCGCCTTCCGGGTGCCGGGCTGGAGAGTTGATCGCCGCGGCGAGCGCGATGGTCACGGCCTGACGCGTATCGTAAGTGGCGAGCGGCAGATTGGCGGTCGGGCTGGGCTGATCAAGAGATAGGCGGGGCTAACTAGTGTCCTGTCTCTAACGCTTCTTTACAACGCTTGATCTTGCGCAAGACGGCCGAGGCCGTGGCAGTCCAGATGAATGGACGAGGGTCTTTGTTATGTTCGCGGACGTAGCGGCGAATGGCGGCGATCAGCGCGGGCA
>DATEGB010000141.1:0-5980 GCA_035280365.1 Candidatus Dormiibacterota bacterium
CCGGCGTCAGTACTAGGCCTCGACATCGGAGGCTCGTCGAGCCGCGCCCGCCTGCGCTCTGGCGCGGAGACGCGCGACGCGACCGGTCCCGGCGCCAACATCGCGACGCTCCACGCGGACCTGGTCAACGAGCGTCTGCACGCACTGCTGGACGAGCTCGGCGATGCGCGGCCGGTCGCCTGCTGCGCCGGGGCCGCGGGCGCGGAGGAGCCCGCCGCGCGTGAACGTTTGCGCCGGCTCATCGAGCGGCGTCTTCCGGAGTGCCGGGTGGTGGTCGTCCACGACACCCGGCTCGTCCTGGCCGCCGCGGGGCTCGACGCGGGGATCGCCCTCATCGCCGGTACGGGGTCCTCGGCCTACGCCCGGTCCGCGGACGGGCGGGAGGCGCGGCGAGGGGGGTGGGGTTGGCTGGTCGGCGACGAGGGGAGCGGGGTGTGGGTCACGCGCGAGGCGGTGCGCCTGGTCATGGCGCGGTCCGATGCGGACGCCGACCTCGGCGCGCTGGGGGATCGGCTGCTCGCTGCATGCCAGACCCGCGACCCGCAGAAGCTCGTCGCCAGGTTGCACGAGCTGCACGAGGCGGCGGCGTGGGCGGCCCTCGCGCGCGTCGTCTTCGAGACGGCGTCCAGCGACCCGGGCTCACGCGAGATCGTCGTCCGCGCCGCAACCGAGCTGGCGCGCCTCGTCATGCCCCTGCGTTTTCTGGCCGCCGAAGGCCCGGTCGTCCTGGCCGGGGGCCTGCTCCTCCACCAGCCCCTGCTCGAAGACGCCGTGCGCAGGGCGATCGCCATGCCATGTGTCCGGCTCGAAGAGCCGCCCGTCGAGGGTGCGGTGCGGCTCGCCGAAGGACTGCTGGTCAGGTGAACCGTTTTCGCTCCGAGATCGCCGAACAGCCCGAGGTGGCGGCGCGGCTGCTGGCAAGCGGCAGGGCGCCGGCGAGGGAGATCGCGGCGAGGGTCCATGAGGCGAAGACCCGCGGGTTCGTGATCGCGGCCCGCGGCAGCTCGGACCACGCCGCGCTCTACGCCAAGTACCTGTTCGGTGCGCGCAACAGCTCCCTCGTCGCCCTGGCGGCGCCGTCGCTCTTCACGCACTACGCGCATCCCCCGCGCCTCGACGGGCAGTGCGTCATCGGCATCTCGCAGTCCGGAGAGTCGCCCGACGTCATCGCGGTGGTCGATGAAGGCAGGCGCCAGGGCGCGCCCACGGTCGCCATCACGAACGAAGGTGGTTCGAAGCTCGCCCAGGCGGCCGAGCTCGTGCTGCCCCTCGAGGCCGGACCGGAGCTCAGCGTGCCCGCGTCGAAGACCTACACCGCGAGCCTGCTCGCGATGGCCCTCATCTCCCAGGCCCTCGACCCCGACCCCGGTTTCGACGTGGCGCTCGACCGTGTGCCCGAGGCGATCAGCCGCGCCCTCGAGCGTGAGCAGGAGGTCGAGGCGCTCGTGCCTCCGCTCCTCGGCCCGCGCGCCGTCATCCTCGGTCGGGGTTTCAACTTCTCGACCGCCGAGGAGGTCGCCCTGAAGCTGAGCGAGACCAGCTACGTGCTCGCCCGCGCGTGGTCGGTCGCGGACTTCGAGCACGGGCCGATCGCTGTCGTGGAGGCGGGCCTACCGGTCGTGCTGGTCGACGGCGGCGGACTCGTCGCCGCGGACCTGGAGTCGGTCCGGGCTCGACTCGAGGCCAAGGGGTGCCAGGTCCTTCACCTCCATGACGTCTCGGGCCTTCCCGAAGAGCTGACGCCAATCCCGCTCGCCGTGCTGGGCCAGCTGCTGGCCCACGACGTCGCGGCCGCCCGCGGATTCGACCCCGACCGCCCGCGCACGATTCAGAAAGTCACGCGCACCTGGTAGCGCCGCACAGTCGTCGATGACGATCAGCGCGGGCGTCATCACGGCGAGGCAGTCGAGCGCGGCGTCGAAGCTGGCGGCGACCTCGACCGCGAATCCCGCCCGCTCGAACATCGTCTGCGTGCGCCCGCCGGCCCGACCCGCGGGGGCGATGAGCAGCACCCACGGCGTGACCTCGTACGCGGCGACCGCCATCTAGGCCACCATCAGCCGCTCGACCTCGGCGCCAAGTAGGGCGAGATCGACGGGCTTGGTCATGTAGGCGTCGATCCGGCCGCCCTCCAACGCGCTGCGCACCGGCTCGGAAAGATCGGCGGTCAGGGCGATCACCTTGATCGGGCGCAGCACGTGGCGTTTGCGCAGCAGGTCGAGGACCTCGACGCCGTCGTACAGCGGCATGTGCACGTCGAGGATGACGACGTCGAACTCGCCGCTCGAGCCCATCTCGACCGCCTGGTTGCCATCGGGCGCGGTCGCGACCGAAAAGCCCTTCGACTCGAGGAAGTAGGTCAGCAGCTCGGCGCTCGCGGGGTCGTCGTCCGCTACGAGCACTCTCCCCGTGTTCACGTCGCCACCATTCCGCGGTCGCGTCCGGCCAGGCGCAGGAACTGACGCACCGCCTCACCGAAGGTCCGCGTGTCGATCGGCTTGGCGATGTAGCCGGCGCACCCGGCGCGCAGGGCCTGCTCGCGGTCGCCGTGCATCGCGTGCGCGGTGAGGGCGACGACCGGGATGTTCGCAGTCGCGGCGTCGCGCTTCAGCTCGCGTGCGAACGAAAGGCCGTCCTGGCCCGGGAGCTGGACGTCCATCAAGATCAGCTCCGGCGGCTCGGCCCGGATCAGCTCCGCCGCCTCCGGCGCCGAGCCGGCGACGCGCACCTCGTGACCCTCGAGCTCGAGCACGGCCCGAGTGAGCATCTGGTTTGCCTCGTTGTCCTCGACGACAAGGATCAGTCCCACGTCAGGTCGCTCCGTTCCGGTGCGCGACGACGCGGCGCAGCAGACCCACGATGTCAGACGTCCCGACCGAGCCACGGCTCAGGATCTGGGACACACGGCCGTTCAGCAGGCGCCTGTCCGCCTCTGTGAGGTTGGCTGCGGTCAGGACCATGATCGGCACGTCGCGCGTGGCCTCGTCCGCGCGCAACGCCTCGACCACGTCGAAACCGGTCACCTCGGGCATCATCAGGTCCAGCAAGACGAAGTCGGGCTTGACGCTGCGCGCGAGCTCGATGGCCTCGCGCCCGCCGGACGCGGGGACGACGGTGAACCCCTCGGGCTCGAGCGTCTTCGCCAGCCAGTTGCGATTGGCGGCCTGGTCGTCGACCACGAGCACCCGGATCTCCTCCTTGCCCGGGGAACGCTCGAGGTGGAAGCGGTTCAGCCGGTTCACCAGCTCTTTGCCGTCAACAGGCTTGACGAAGTAGTCGATCGCGCCGAGGGCCATGCCGAGCTCCGGGTTGTCGACCACGCTCACGACGACGATCGGGATGCCGCTCGTCGCCTCGTCGCTCTTCAGCCGGGTGATGACCTCCCAGCCGTCGACGTCGGGCAGGATGATGTCGAGCGTGATCGCCGCCGGCTGAAGCAGGCGCGCTTTCTCCAGCGCCTCCGTGCCAGTGCGAGCGAGCTCGGTCCGGTAGCCGGCCGAGACCAACTGCCGCGAAATCAGCTCGGCGGCCGCCGGGTCGTCCTCGACGACGAGGATGACCGGTCCGTTCCCGTGCCCGTTCATCGCGGGCGCCGGCGCCGCAGCCGCAGCCGCGGGCGACACGGCCGGGCGGAGGGGCAGCGTGAGGGTGAAGACGCTGCCCTTGCCCGGGGCGCTGGTCACGCGGATGTCGCCGCCGTGGAGGATCGCGAAGCGTCGCGTCAGCGCAAGCCCAAGCCCGGTGCCCTCGTGCTTGCGGCCCGGTCCGTGGTCGATCTGGTGGAACTCCTGGAAGATCTCCTTCTGGTCCGCGGCGGCGATCCCGATGCCGGTGTCCGCGATGGCGATCTCGAGCCTGTCCGCGCTGCGCTTGGCCGAAATGGTGACGCTGCCGCCTTCGGGCGTGAACTTGATCGCGTTGGAGACGAGGTTGAGCAGCATCTGCTTCAGCTTCCCCGCGTCGGCCAGCAGCTCGCCCGCGCCGTTCACGTCGGCCTGCAGCCGGATCCCCTTCTTCGCCACGAGCGGTTCGACGGTCCTGACCACCTGGTCGACCGACTCCGTCAACGCAATGGTCTGAAGCCGGAGCTCCATCTGGCCGGCTTCGACCTTGGAGAGGTCGAGGATGTCGTTGATCAGGCCGAGCAGGTGCTTGCCGCTGCTCAGGATCTGGCCGAGGAATCGCTTGCGCGTCGCATCGTCGAACTGGCCTTCGCGCGCGTCGGTCAGCAGCTCGGAGAAGCCGATGATCGCGTTCAGCGGCGTGCGCAGCTCGTGGCTCATGTTGGCGAGGAAGACGCTCTTGTGCCTGTTCGCGTCCAACAGTGCGGCGTTGGAGCGTTCGAGCTGAACCATCAGGTCCCGCCGGTCGAGGGCGGTGACGAACGTGCTGATCAGCTGCTGCATCTGGGCCACCTCATCGCTGCCAAAAGCTGGAGTGAAGGGACCCGCGACCACGACCAGCGTCCCCGAACCCGACAGGCCGGCGACCGGCACCGCCAGCACAGCGGTCTCGACGCCGCCAGGATAGGCCTGGTTCACGCCTTGCCGCATGCTCTTGACCTGCCGGCTGAGGTCGGTGACCTGCGACTCGGGGATTCCTCGCGATGTCGTCGCCTTGCCGGAGGAGTCGAAGAGGGCTCCCGACGCGCCGCCGACCAGGCGCATCGCGAGCTCGAGGGCGCGTTGGGCGAGCGCGTCCCGGTCGTCCGTCCTGAGCAGCTGCTCCATAAAGACGCGCAGCTCGTCTTCCTCTTCCGCGCGCCACTGCCGCCGCAGCCACGCGGGAGGCGCGAAGCTCGCGTACAGCACCGGAACGATCGCCAGGGCAACCAGCTCGATCACGACCTGGACCGCGGGCTGTTGGACCACCAGTCCGACCGAGATGGCGAGGACGAGCAGGGCCACCAGCCCGCCGAAGCCCAGGCTCAGGGAGCGCAGGCGCCAGGCCTGGACTGCGGGCACCTGGTTCGACACGAGCCAGAAGCGGACCGTCGGTTCGGCCACCAGGACGCACCAGATGGCGACCCAGATGATGCTGATCGCGAGCAACCAACTCTTCGGCGCGGACGCCGCCTGGGCCGCCAGCACTAAAACGCTGGCAGCCGCCAGCGACGAGACCGCGGCGGCATGCCAGCGCGAAGGGAGGGGGATGATGGCGTGGCGATAGCGGAGGAGCGCGTATCCACAGCCGGCGAACGCCAGTAGGTCGATCTGCGCGAGCAGGGGGATGGTGAAGGGCAGGTGGGCCTGCAAGCGGCCGAATCCCGAGACGGCGGCGAGCAGGATGATGGCCAGGGCGACGAGTCCCATCGATCGGTCGCGGTGTCGCAGCCAGTGGACCGCGGTCGCGACTCCGAGCGCGACGAAGGCGATAGCGACGATGTCCTGCAGGTACGAAACGAACTGCGTCACCGGCTCATCCTCACGCCGCCCCCAGCGTGGCCGAGCGGGGCACGTCGGCGAGGAAGACGTCGACGACCTCCGGGTCCCACTGCCGGCCGCGGCCCGCGCGCAGACACGCCAACGCCTCCTCGAGTGACTTGCGCTTCCGATAGGGCCGATCGTTGACCAGCGCGTCGAAGGCGTCGCACACCGCCACGATGCGCGCGAGCCGTGGGATGGCCGTGCCCGCCAGACGGTCGGGGTATCCCGTGCCGTCGTAGTGCTCGTGGTGGTGGCGGATGATAGGCAGCAGCCTCGTCGCCGAATGGAGGGGCGCAACTATCGTCTCGCCGATGATCGGGTGCGTCCGGATTGTGATCTCTTCGTCGGCGTCGAGCGGGCCGGGCTTGAGGAGGATCGCGTCCGGGATGCCGATCTTGCCGATGTCGTGGATGAGGCCGCCCCGATACAGCGC
The DNA here is from genome assembly GCA_035280365.1 of Candidatus Dormiibacterota bacterium. Classification (GTDB taxonomy): domain Bacteria; phylum Chloroflexota; class Dormibacteria; order Dormibacterales; family Dormibacteraceae; genus 40CM-4-65-16. The sequence continues at coordinate 5,860 of DATEGB010000141.1, forward strand.
GTCAAGGTCACTGGCGCCCAGTCCGAGGCGGACGCCGATCGAGCGCGCGGACTCGGCGACGCGCTGCGTGTGCGCTTCGGTGTACGGGTCCTTCGCCTCGACCGCCGCCGCCAGGGCGAAG
>DATEGB010000142.1:0-7192 GCA_035280365.1 Candidatus Dormiibacterota bacterium
TCCTTCGTCGGCCACCCGGCGAAGTCTTTGGTCGAGTACTGGTACCAGGCCACGCCTTCGGTGACCGGGATGATGGGCACGTCCTCGAGGACGATCTTCTGGATCTGCTTCATCAAGTCGTGCTGCTTGGCCGTGTCCGTCGTCTGCCCGAACTGGTCGAACAGAGCGTCGAGCGCGGAGTTCTTATAGCGCCCGTAGTCGCCGGCCGCGGTCTGGCCGATGTCGGCGGTGGTGGCGCTGTGCAGGCTGTTGCGGAGCTCGTAGTAGGGGCTCGGCCCGGGTGAGGTGTTGACCGATCCGTAAGCGAGCTGGAAGTTGCCGGTGAACAACTTGTCGAAGTAGGAAGTCGCCTCCAGGTTCACCGGCTTGATCTCGATGCCGACCTGCTTGAGGTTGTCCTGGATGACCTGAACCGAGGCCACCCAGTCCGTGTAGCCGGCGATGTCAATGATCGAGAACGACAGCCGCTTTCCGGAGGTGTCCTTGTAGATGCCGTCGCCGCCCTTGGTGAAGCCTGCGCCCTGGAGAAGGCTCTGGGCCTTGGCGACGTCGAACTTGTAGCCGTACTTGGCGGCCTGCCCTTTGTCGATCCAGGAGTCGAACGTGGGCGAGAGGACGCCGGTCTGGTTGCCGGGCGGCTCATAGCCGAACTCGCCCTTCTGCGACACCGAGGGTCGGTCGATGCCATACGCCAGCGCCTGCCGCACCGCCTTGTTGTCGAGCGGCGCAACGGTCATGTTCATCCAGACGTTGATGTTGTCGATCGGTGGGAACCAGTAGTGGTTGTTCTTCGGGTCCTTGCCGACGTAATAGGTGTCGATGTTGGGGATGAACTGGCCGCCCCACTGGGCCTGGCCGGCGGCGAGGAACGCGTTCGCGGGGTCGTTGTCAAGAAACGCGGGGTAGTTGACGGTGTCGACGTAAGGCAGCCCCTTCTGCCAGTAGTTTGGGTTGCGCTTGTAGGTGATGTTCTGCCCGGTGCACGCGCTCATCGTGAAGGGCCCGGTGCCGACCGGATCCTTGACCGGGTGACTGCCGGGGTCGTTGATCGACGACCAGATGTGCTGCGGCACGATCGCCGTCTGACCGGCAATCTGGTAGAAGTTCGGGACCGCGGCCTGCTGGAACGTCATCACCACCTTGTCGGGTCCCTCTTTGGTGACGCTCGACAGCACCGACCAGTCCGATTGCAGGTCGGCCTCGGGGTGTTGCTTCAGCAGGTTGAAACTGAAAACGACGTCGTCGGCGCCGAAGTCCTGGCCGTCGGTCCACTTCACGCCGGAGCGGATCGTGAACGTCAGGGTTTTGCTGTCCGAGCTCCACTTGTAGTCGCTGGCCAGCCAGTTCGTCTTCCGGTCGTTGAGCAGGTTGTCGTAGACGAGAGGCTCGTAGAGGATGCCGAACGACTGTCCGTTCACCGAGCCGTTGTACGGGTTGAAGTCGCACTGCCACAGCGCGCCGCTCTCGTTGTCGATCGTCAACACTCCGCCCACGCTCTTCTGCGTGGAGGTCGTGTTGTTGTTGCCACCGGCGCAGCCTGACAGCGCCAGCAGCGCCGCTATGCCGATGCCGAACCACCGCGATCTCCTCATGCCCGATCCTCCTCCAGAAGAAATGGCGCTCACGCCGTCGCCGCCTGCGCGGACCGCAGCGGTGAGCGCGCGAAAACCCGATCTCTTGCCACCTCGAGCGCCGTCGCCACGGCGCCCCTCAAAACCGCGTCCTCACCGAGCGCGGAGACTGCGACCCTGGGCCGGAAGGGAAGCAGCTGCCGCAGCTCGCGCTCGATGGGCTCGACGAGCAGGTCGCCGTTGCGGCCGATGCCGCCGCCGAGGATGACGAGCTCGGGGTCGAGCACCGGCGTCACGGTGGCGATCGCGAGGCTGAGCAGCGCGGCCTCGGCCTGGACCACCCGGCCCGCGATCGAGTGTCCGCGCCGCGCCGCGACGAAGATCCGCTCCGGGGTCAGCGGCGGCCGCATGCCCAGGCGGCGCGCGGTGCGAACGATCCCAGCCGCGGCGGCCGCTTCCTCGAAGGCGCCGCGCCGGCGGTTCGCGGGGTCGCGCGGGTCGCCCTTGCCGAGCGGCATGTAGGCGACCTCGCCCGCCGCGCCGTGCGCCCCGCGATACAGCCGGCCCTCGATGACCAGCGCCATGCCGACGCCGGTCCCGATCGCGAGAAAAACGAAGTCGTGCACGTTGCGACCAAGCCCGTGCGTGCGCTCGGCCAGCGCCGCCAGGTTGACGTCGTTCTCGAAGCTGACGTTGGTCCCGAGCTCCTCGCGCACGGCCTGGACCAGGCCACTTCGACCCCAGCCCGGGAGGTTGGGCGCCATGGCGACGAAGCCGTGCACGGGGTCGAACACGCCCGGGCTGCCGAGCGTCGCGTGCGTCACCTGCGACCACTGCACCCCGGCCTCGGCGGCGAGCCGCCTCGCCACCGCGCCGACCTGCCCGATGAGGCTCTTCGCGCTCGCGACCCTCGCGTGCTCGTCGCGGCGGGCGAGGATCGTGCCCGCGATGTCGGCGATGGCCGCGCGCACCCATTTGCGGCCGATGTCGACGCCGACGACCCAGCCGGCGCTCGGGTTGAGTTCGTAGAGCAGCGCGCTCGGTCCGCGCTCACCGCGCGAGCGTCCGACCTCACGCACCAGGCGCGCGTCGAGCAGCCCGGTGAGCGCGAGCGAGACGGTGGGTTTGGAAAGCCCGCTGACCCGCGCCACCTGCGCCCTCGACAGCGGCCCCTGGTTGTGGATCAGGTCGAGCACCGCGCGCTCGTTGATCGCTCGCAGGAGGCTCGGGGTACCGACTGTGATCGCGGCGTGGGCGCGCAGACCTGCGTGTTGCGGCTTCCGGGTCGCTGCCGGCGCTCCATCCATAGTTAGGAAGAATTCCTTACCGAAACCCTAACCTGGCATTGGCGCCCCGTCAAGACGCAAGTTCTAGCCGCGGGCGAAGAAGCGAGGTAGATGCGCCCGGTTGGCCTCCAGGAGCGCATCAAGCAGCGGGCGCGCGACGTTGTAGCGCGCGACCAGCGGGTTGGCGAGCAACGCCTTGAGGGCGGCGTCGCGGTCGCCGTCGACGGCTGCCTTGACCGTCAATCGCTCGTACGCCTTCACCTGCTGCACGAGGCCGAGCATCTCGGGCTGCATCGGATTGAGGCCGTCGGCGTGAGCTCCGTCCGCTTCGACACGCGCGGGGATCTCCACCACGGCGTCGTCGGGCAGGTCGGGCAGCGCGCCATCATTGCGCATGTCGACGACCTGCGTGTCCCCGGTCCCGTCGTGGAGGGACGCGATCAGCTGCGCCGCGGCTTCGCTGTAGTAGGCGCCGCCGCGCTTTTCGAGCAGGGTCGGCTTCTCTGTCAGATGGGGGTCGCGGTACATCTCCAGGAGGCCGGTCTCGATCGCCATCACCTCCTCGGCGCGCGAGCGCTTGACGCCGGAGACCTGCTCGCGGAAGACCTCGTCGGTCGAGTAGTAGTAACGGAGGTAGTAGGAAGGCACCGCGTGCAGCAGGTGGATCAGGCCCTCCGGGATGCCGATGTCCTTTGCAATCTCCGCCGCGGAGCTTGCGATGAGCTCGGGCAGGCGGTCCTCGCCGTCGACCCAGACCGCCCGCTCCCAGGTCAGGTGGTTCAGGCCGACGTGGTCGAGCAGCACGCGTTCGGGAGAGACGTCGAGCATGCGCGCGAACCGGCGCTTAAAGCCCATTGCCGAGTTGCAGAGTCCGATGGCGCGGTGGCCGTCGTCCAGCAGGGCCTGCATGACGATGCCCACGGGGTTGGTGAAGTCGATCAGCCAGGCGCCCTTGGCTCCGCGTTGGGCCGTCTGTTCGGCGATGTCGAGGACCACCGGCACCGTGCGCAGAGCCTTTGCGAAACCACCCGGCCCGGTCGTCTCCTGGCCGATGCAGCCGAACTCGAGCGGGAGCGTCTCGTCGACAAGGCGAGCCGCCTGGCCGCCGACGCGCAGCTGGACGATGACATATGCGGCGCCGTCGAGCGCCCGGTCGAGGTCTTCGGTGGCGACGAGCCGGCCGGGCCACTCGTGCTTCTCGAGGATGCGTCGGGCGAGGCCGCCGACGACCTCAAGGCGCTCGTCGTCGATGTCCTGGAGGACGAGCTCGTCCACCGGCAAGCGCTCGCGGCGGACGTGGAAGCCTTCGATCAGCTCCGGTGTGTAGGTGCTGCCGCCGCCGACCACCGCAATCTTTACGCCCACTCGGCGGCATGGTACGCGAGAATAGGAGCGAATTGTTAGGGAAGTTTCCTGTTAAGACCGTGCTGGCGGTCGACGGCGGCGCGTCAAAGGTCGACGTCGCGCTGGTCGATGTCGGCGGCGTATTGTTGAAGGCGGTCCGGCGTCGGGGGCGCTTCAACTTCGGCCTCGGCTCGAACGGGTCTCTCGACGGGCTCGCCAGCGCAATCGGCGCGGCGCAGTCCAACGAGAAGGCGACGCTAGGGGTCTTCTGCCTCGCGGGCGCGGACCTGCCGGTAGACGATCGGAGGATCGAGGCCCAGCTTCGTCTCCAGCGCTGGGCCGAGCGCACGATCGTGCGCAACGACACGTTTGCAGTGCTGCGCGCGGGCACGGACCGGAAGTGGGGCGTGGCGGTCGTGTGCGGGACGGGGATGAACTGCGCCGGGATCGGGCCGGGCGGGTCAATGGTCCGCTTTCCGTCGTTTGGCGAGCTGTCCGGCGACCGCGCTCACGGCGGGGGATGGCTCGGTCGCGCCGCGCTCGGCGCCGCGATTCGGGCGCGCGACGGGCGTGGCCCGCGTACTCTGCTCGAGGAGCTGGTGCCGGGCTACTTCGGCATGTCGCGGCCGACCGCGGTGATGGAAGCGATCTACGTCGGCACGCTCGACCGCCAGCGCCTGAACGAGGTGGCGCCGGTGGTCTTCAAGGCCACCGCCGCCGGAGACGCGGTGGCCGGCGCCCTGGTCGACGAGATGATCGAAGAGATCGTGGTCACGGCGAACGCCGCCATACGGCGACTGCGCGTGGCGAGTCGGGATGTGCACGTGGTCCTCGGCGGAGGAGTGCTTCGCGCGGCTGATGATGAGCTGGTGGGCCGGATCGGCGCGGGAATCAACCAGGTGGCGCCGAAGGCGGTGATCTTGCGCCTCGAGTCGCCGCCCGTTCTCGGTGCGGCGCTGATCGGGCTCGACCTGATGCGCGCCCCTACGGCGGCGCACGCTCGGCTTCGCCAAGCGCTCGGCGGATGGTTCCGGCAACGTCACCTCCGAGGTCGGATGCGGTGAATCAGAGGATTCGCTAGCCCGAACAGACGGGACACTCGGCGCAAATCGCCCCGACCGGTCTCTCCCCTGAAAAGTGGTATTGACCACTTGGCTGGTTTGTGCTTAACTGCCCAGTTGTGAAGCCGAGGAGGGCTATACCACTTGTCTAAGCAGGAAGAGACGCGCGACCGCGTCCTCGACCTCATCGAGTCCCTGGTGGTCGGCGAGGCCATCCCCGCCGAGCGCCAGCTCGCCACCAACCTCGGCGTCTCCAGGCTGACGCTGCGAGCCGCCATCGACGATCTCGTCCGCGACGGCTACCTCGACCGCCGACATGGCAGCGGCACCTACATCACCGAGCCCAAGATCGCCCAGCCACTCACGCTCACGAGCTTCAGCGACGACATGCGTCGCCGCGGCATGACCCCTGGCAGCAAGACCCTCGAGCTCACCTCCACGACCGCCGGCGCCCGGCTCGCGCATCGCCTCGGCGTCTCTCCCGAGGCAAGGCTCGTGCGCGTCAAGCGGCTACGACTCGCCGACAAGCAGCCGATGGCGATGGAGGTACTCCACGTCCCCGAAGTCCTCGTCCCCGGCCTGACCAGGCAGGACTTCGAAGACCACTCCTTCTACGAGCTGCTGCGCGAGCGCTACGGCATCACCATCGCGTCCGGCACGCAGACGATCGAGCCGACCGTCACCAGCGAGGAAGAGTCGGAGGTCCTCAACGTGCCCCTGCACACGCCCGCGTTCCTTTTCGAGCGGACGACCGTCTCCGAGTCAGGGCGGATCGTCGAGTTCGTCCGCTCCATCTACCGCGGCGACCGTTATCGCCTGGTCGCCGACCTCGTACCGCAGCGAAGCCGCAACGGACGCTCGGCCGGCGTCCCGCGCGCGGCAAAGCAAGTTGCGGGGGCATCGAAAGGCGACCAACAGGAAGGCGCTCCGGCGCCGCATTCACAAAAGAGGGGGAAACCTAGCAGATGAATCTTCGGAAACCCTGGGTGACCGTCGTCTCGGTTGCCGTGGCCCTCATCGCCGCCGCGTGTGGCGGCTCGAGCGGATCCAGCAACAACCCGTCGAACGAGAGCGGCACGCTGACCGTGTGGCTGATGAACGGCAGCGCTCCGCAAAGCATCATCGACGAGGTCAACGCCGACTTCAAGACCAAGTATCCGAACGTCACCGTCAACGTCGAGATTCAGCAGTGGGGCGACATCGGGACCAAGCTCGACACCGCCCTGCCCGGCAACAGCCCGCCGGACGTCGTGGAGCTCGGCAACACGTTGGTGGCCAAGTACGCCGCGGCCGGGGCGCTCGAGGACATCACGGGAAAGAAGACGGGCTTCGACAACTCCAGCTCCTGGCTGCAGTCCCTGACCGACTCCTGCACCCAGGGCGGCAAGCTCTACTGCGTCCCGTACTACGCGGGGAGCCGGGCCATCATCTACCGCAAGGACTTCTTCGCCTCGGCCGGCGTCACGCCTCCGTCCAGCCTTGACGACCTGCTCACCGTCGGCCAGAAGCTGATGGATGCGCACAAGTCGGACCCGAACTTCTCGGCGCTCTACTTCCCTGGCAAGTACTGGTACGCCGCGCTTCCGTTCGTCTGGGACTTCGGCGGTGACATCGCCACCCAGTCGGGCGGCAAGTGGAGCGGCTCGCTCGACTCGTCAAACTCCCAGCAGGGCCTCACGACCCTGAGCAACCTGGTCAGCAAGCTCTCGCGCGCCGACAAGACCGGCGATGAGGCGAAGCAAGACGCTGCCTTCGCCCAGGGTCACATCGCGATGATCATCGCCAACGGCTGGGAGGTCGGCGTCATCACCGACCCGAAGGCCGGCAACCCCGCCCTGAAAGACCAGCTCGGCGCCTTCCCGATCCCGAGCCACAACGCGGGCCAGACCGCGCCGGTGTTCCTCGGCGGCTCGGACCTCGGCGTCGCCGC
>DATEGB010000143.1:0-23913 GCA_035280365.1 Candidatus Dormiibacterota bacterium
TAAACCTGAGGATACCGAACGTCGAGTAGGTGGAAGGTCCGGGGCAACCCGGGATGGAAACCGAAAAACGCATAGGGGACTTCAGGGTAAACAGGAAGGTCTCTTGGGGCATTACTTTTCCCCAGAACCTCCACACGAGGCGCTTAATTCAAAAGGCCCTCCGCGGAGGCTTTTGCGCAGGCTTTGTCCACAGCGTCCCCCTCAAAGCGCACACCCCCTTCCCGCAGTCGCCTGACGCCGTCGGCCAGGCGCGCCACCGGCTCGGGGTCCTCGTAGCGCAGCCAGCGATAGGCCTCCGGCCGGGAGGCGCCGCGGTGCGCGGCCAGGTAAGCGCCCACCACGATCTCTTCCACGTCCTTTAACAGTCCGGTCGCGAGGAGCTCGTCGAAGTCGGCCGCCGCCATGGCGGCCAGGAGCCGGGTCAGCCTGTCGCTCAGACGGGATGGGCGGGCATGTCCAGGACGCTGGCCCGCAGGGTGCAGATGAACGGCAGGTTGCGGTACAGCTCCCGGTAGTCGAGGCCGTAGCCGACGACGTAGTCGTTGGGGATCTGGAACCCGACGTAGCGCACCGGCAGCTTGACCAGCCGGCGCAGGGGCCGGTCGAGCAGCGTCACGACCTCGAGCGAGGCCGGCTGGCGCCGCCGGAGCTCGTCGAGGACGTAGTCGATCGTGAAGCCCGTGTTGATGATGTCCTCGACCAGCAGCACCTGGCGACCCTCGATCGGGTAGTCGATGTCGCGCACGATACGCACGCGCTCCGACGGCTGGGCGCCCGCGTAGCGGTGGAGGTCCAGGTAGTCGATGACGAACGGGACCTTGATCTGCCGCGCGAGGTCGGCCAGGAAGAAGGTGACGCCCTTCAGGACCCCGACCAGGACGAGGGACTGGCCGCGGTAGTCGCGCGAGATCTTCCTGCCGAGAGCGCGCACCCGGGACTCGAGCTCGAGCGGCGAGATGATGATCTCGCCCACGTCCTCCTTGCGCAGGTGCTGGACCTCGAGCGCGCCGTAACCGGCCTTGGCCAGCAGCTGCTGATAGTCCTTGCGGTACAGCAGGCGGACGTTGAGCTCCGGGTACAGCTCGCGGACGAGCCGCAGCTTGCGGTTCTTCGGGGTGACGAGCGACTGCTTCATCGTCGTCAGCTCGATGTAGAGGTCGTGCTCCGGCAGGTAGAAGTCGGGCGTGAACATCTCCGCCACGCGCGTGCCCTCCCACGCGATCGGGAACGAGACCGGCTCGTATTGCCAGCGGATGCGGTAGTAGTCCAGGAAGCGGGCGAACTCCTGCTCCGAAGGATGCGCGAACTCGACGCGCGAGTGAGCCGGGCCTGTGCGGCGGACCAGGCGCGAGCGCTGCCTGACCGGGCGGCGCCACTTTTGCGGGATCGAGGAGTGGACGGACGACGCCAATGAGTCGCTCGTGATTGTACTCTCGGGGTTGGGAGCGCCTTTTTGAGCACACCCGCGCAGCGGATGGTCGCCGAGCAGCTGCGCCCGCACGGCGTGAGCGACGAGCGCGTGCTTCAAGCGATGGCGTCCGTCCCGCGCGAGGAGTTTCTCGCCCCGCGCATGCGCAGGCACGCGTACGAGGACCGCGCGCTCGCCATCGAGTGCGGGCAGACGATCTCGCAGCCGCTCGTCGTAGCCCTCATGTGCCAGGCGGCGGCGCCGCAGCCTGACGACGTCGCGCTCGAGGTCGGGACCGGGTCCGGTTACGCCGCAGCGGTGCTGAGCCGGCTGTGCCGCTCCGTCGTCACCGTCGAACGCGAGCCCGCGCTGGCCGAGCACGCCTCGGAGACGCTGCGCCGCCTGGGCTACGAAAACGTCGAGGTCGCGGTGGGCGACGGCTCCCTCGGATGGCCGCCGCGCGCGCCCTACGACGTCATCCTGGTCGCGGCCGCGGCACGAGGCGTGCCCGCGGCGCTGATCGACCAGCTCGCCGACGGTGGACGCCTGGTCATCCCGGTCGCGGTGTCCAGCGAGGAGCCGCAGGACCTGCGCGTCTACACGCGTCACGGCGACGGCGTCGACTACCGCTCGCTGTTCCCGGTGCTTTTCGTGCCCCTAAGGACTGGGTGAGGGAGTCGGCGACACGGTCGAGTTGGAAGACGGCGCGCCCGCCAGCTGCTGCAGCTGGGCGAGGATGTCGCCGACCTTCGCCATCTCGGTAGCAAAGGCCCCCAGGTCGCCGCGACGCAGCGCGTCGTACGCCGCCTTGTAGTGCTGATTGGCCTGGGCGATCAGGCCCTGGATCTGGGCGACCTGCGCCGGCGTGTAGACGCTGGTCGGAGGTGGCCCGATGGTCGTCGGCGGGGCGGAGCCGACCAGCTGCTGGATCGATCCGTCGAGGGTGGGCGTGTACGCCACAGAGTCCTGGTCGACGAGGATCACCCGCTTGAGCTCGGGCAGGCTCGCCGCCTGCTTGGCGCGCAGGTACATCGGCTGGAAGTAGAGGAAAGAGTTGCCGATGGGCACCACGAGCAGGTTGCCGAGCTGGACCTCGGAGCCCACCTGGTCGAAGAGCGTGAAGTCGCTCGAGATCTGCGTCGTGGCGTTGATCCGGTTGGCCACCTGCTGCGGGCCGAAGATGACCTTGTCCTTCGGCAGCACGTAGGCAACGTACTGTCCGTAGTGGTCGCCGTCGCTGCGGGCGGCGATCCAGGACACGAGGTTGCTCTTGTTGAGCGGGGTGTAGGGCATGATCAGCAGGAACTCGGGGTTCTGCTCGCCCGGCAAGCGGATCAGCACGTAGTACGGCTCCATCGTCGACGCCGTGCTGTGCGGCCCGCTCTGCGTCGTCGGCACCGCCCACACGTCCTCGCGCGCGAACAGCACGCGCGCGCCGGCCACGTCCGCGGCGACGTGGTACGTGGCGTAGATGTCGACCTGGACGTTGAACAGGTCCTCGGGCACGCGCAGGTGGGCGCGCAGGCTCTGCGGCATCGCGTCAAGGGACTGGAACAGCGATGGGAACGTCGCCTGGTAGGCCTTGATGAGCGGGTCCTTCGTGTCCACCACATAGAAGGAAGGGGTGCCCTCGTAGGCGTCGATCACGACCTTGACCGAGTTGCGGACGTAGTTGATGTTGTTGATGCCTGTCCCGAACGATTCGGCCTGCGCGTAGGGGTAGGTGGCCGCGGTCGTGTACGCGTCCAGGATCCAGTAGATGCGGCCGTCGACAACGGCGACATAGGGGTCCTTGTCGAAGGTCAGGAACGGAGCGAGCTCCTTCGCCCGTTCGACGATGTTGCGCCGGTAGAGGAGCTGGCTCTTGTCGGTCAGCTGCTGCGTCACCAGCAGGTTCGGGTCCTCCAGCCGCAACGCCCACAGCGCGCGGTTGGTGCTGTTCATGGGCACGCCGTGACTGCCCGCGTAGTTCGTGAAGACGTCCTGGCTGCCCTGCGGGTAGTCGAACTCGCGCACACTGGTGGGGGCGATGTCGTAGTCGTCCGGGCCGGGCACCTCGCCGAAGTAGACCGCGGGCTGCGTGATCTTCAAAGACCCGGCAGGCGGCAGGTCGCCGACGGTCATGACCGGGAAGCCCTCGCCACGAACGGCGTTGACCGGGCTCGCCGCCACCCCGTAGCCGTGGGTGTACTGGAGGTGCTGGTTGGTCCAGTTCTGCGCCGCGGACGCGAGCTTCGAGGTGTCGATCTCCCGGCCGCTGATCTCTAGCTGCTGCTCCTGGCCGTTGACCGTGTAGCGGTCGATGTCGATGTCGTGGAAGGTGTAATAGGTGCGGATCGTCTGCTGCTGCTGGTAGTTCTCCGCGAGCTGCGTGTAATCCCAGAGGCGCAGGTTGTTGACCGTCACCTGGTCGCTCTGCACGTCCTTAGCCGACAGCGGTTGGTCGCCGCTGAAGTTGCTCACGGTCACGTTGGACAGGCCGTACGCCGCCTGCGTGCCGGCGATCTCACGCTGGATGTAGGGCAGCTCGTATGCCTGCGCGTTCGGCGTGACGGAGACGCCCTGGACCACAGCCGGGTAGACCTGGGAGGCGATGCCGACGACGATCCACAGCCCCGCGGCCGCGACCGGCAGCCAGAGACGGCGCAACCATGCGTTGGCAAGCAGCGCGCCCGCGAGGACGATGCCGATGCCCGCCTGAAAGGTGTAGAGCGGCAGGCGAGCGTTGATGTCCGCGTAGCCGGCGCCCCAGACCACTCCGTTGTGCGCGAACAGCAGGTCGTAGCGGCCAAACCACGCTGTGGCGGCCAGCGTCACGGCGAAGGCGGCGATCAGCACCGAGACGTGGGCGAGGGCGCGGGGCGTCGGCCGGAAGTCGAAGGCGTCGCCGCGCCACGAGTAGACCGCGGCGATCAGAAGGATGGCCATGAAGTCGAGGCCGAGCGACCAGTCGCCAAGCGCATGCAGGAACGGCAGCGTCAGCAGGTAGAACGACACGTCCTGGCCGAGCACCGGGTCGGTGACACCGGTGGGCGAGGAGTGAAGGAAGAGGGCGAAGGTCGTCCATTGGCTCGCGGCGCCGCCGGACAGGATGAGCGCGATGACGGCCGCGGCGCCAAAGCTGATCCAGCCCGCCGGCGTTCGAAGGACTCGGCTGCGGATGCCCACGGCGCGAAGCGCGCCGCCTGAACGGACGCGAAGCGCGATCAGGACGTTGACGGCGAGGTAGGCCAGCGCGAGCAGGAAGCTGCCGAGGAAGAGCTCCCACTGCATGCCCCAGCGCGTCAGGTAGACGCTGCGCAGGCCGAGGGCGTCGTACCACTCGATGTCGGTGATGAAGGAGACGACCGGGTTCGAGGCGATGACCACCAGCAGGGCAAGGCCGAACAAGGCCATCCCGGTCCAGAAGCGACGTGTGAACCGCGGCATGCGGAACGGCTGTCCACGCTCGAACGGTCCGCCGCGCTCGAACGGGTCGAAGGGCCGGTACCTCCGCGACATCCGGAAGTGACTTTAGACGGAGTCCAGAGCCCGGTCGTCCTCGGCGAAGTCGGAGCTGGCGTCCGCCGGAGGGTGGGCGAGGTGCCACCGGACCGTCGTGCGCAGCGTCTCCAGCGGGTTCGATGTGGTCCAGCCCAGCAGCCGCCGCGCCTTTTGCGCGCTGGCAGCGATGTGCTGCGGCATCGTGCCCGTGAACTTCAGGTCCTCGGGCAGCGCCGCGTCCGGAACGCGCACGAGCTCGGCGTCCGAGCGCGCGGCGTCGAGGATCATGCGCGACCACATCCGCATCGAGTAGCTGCGGTCTTCGCAGATGTTCATCACCTCGCCGGTAACGTCCTTCTCCAGCACGAGGCGCGCCGCGCGTCCGACGTCGCCCACGTAGGCCCGGCACGTGAGCCACGTGCCGGCGCCAAACGGGATGCGCTTGCGGCCGGCGCGCACCCGGCGGAGCAAGAACTCCTCGCGCCGCTGGTAGTCGTGCTCGCCGTAGACCATCGGCAGCCGCAGCACGGTGGCGCCGCGCGGGCGGTACACGTCCTCCACGTCGAGCTTGTCGTACTCGTCCATGCCCGGCATCTTGCCCCGGTACGGGTGGCGCTCGGGCCGCACCGGGGACTCTTCATCGAGCGGAACGGGGTCGGTCTCCTGCTCGCTGTTCAGGGCGCCGAAGGCTCGATAGACGTCGATGCTCGAGATGACGATCCGCCGAGGGACGTCCGGCAGTGCCTCCAGGGCGATCTCGGCGTCACGGCGGGTCAAGGCGCGGCAGTCTATGGCCGCATCCGGCCGGAAGGCGGCGAGCTCGTCCCGATGCGAGACCAGCTCGGCCCGGTCGCAGTGCAGATGGGGAACCTGAAGGACGTCGCCGGGCTCGAGCAGGCCGCGGTGGACGATCAGGACGTCGTCGCCCGACGCGGCCAGCTCCTCGACGATCGCGCGGCCGATGAACCGCGTGCCGCCCAGGACGACCACCCTCACGCTTTCTTGCTTGCCTTCTCCGGTGCGGCCGCCGTCGCTGCCGCGTTGAAGTTCGGGTTCTTCTCCACGATCAGGTCGACCAGGCCCCAGTCCTTGGCCTGCTCCGGGGTCATGAAGAAGTCGCGCTCCATCGCGCGCTCGACGTCCTCCAGCTGGCGCTTGCAGTGCTTGGCGTAGATGCGCGCGATCTGCTCGCGCTGCCGGAGGATCTCCTGGGCGTGGATCTGGATGTCGGAGGCCTGGCCCTGGATGCCCTGCGTGAACGGCTGGTGGATGAGGATCTGGGCGTGGGGAAGCGACATGCGCATGCCTGGCGCGCCCCCCGCGAGCAGGATCGAGCCGCCGCTCGCGGCAAGACCCGTGCACAGCGTCGCCACCTTCGGGCCGACGTACTGCATCGCGTCGTAGATCGACAGCGCCGCCGTCAGCGAACCGCCCGGGCTGTTGATGTAGATCTGGATGTCGCGGTCGGGCGCCTCGTTCTCGAGGAAGAGCAGCTGCGCCGTCACGGTGCTCGCCATGTCGTCGTCGATGACTCCGCGGACGAAGATCACGCCGTCCTTCAAAAGGCGGGAATAGATGTCGTAGGCGCGCTCGCCGCGCCCGTCGTTGGTGATCACGGTCGGAATCAGGTGCATCCCCCTCTTACCTCCTGGGTAGAAAGCCGATCCGGTCTTTGGGCCTGGGCGGTGGATTGGCCATCGCCAGGTACGCGCTGAAGTCGGCCACGCTCCGCAATGCCTCCAACGGTAGCGAAGCCGTGGCCAGTCGGAGCTTGACCGGCGGGTCCTCGGGCCACGACCGCTGCTCCGGCTCGGCGCCCAGCTGGCGGGCGAGCTCCGCGTAGACGTCGGCCGGCCGGACGCCGAGGGCGTGGGCGACGGCGATCAGGCGCTCGATCGAGACCTCCTTGCGCCCGCGCTCGACCTCGGACAGGTGCGCCGGGGAAAGGCCGGCCTCGCCGGCGATCTCGCTCAACGTGCGCCGCGCCGCCTCGCGCCTGGCCCGGAGGACCGAGCCGAGGACCTGGCGGATGTGCTGGGCCGTTACGCTCTGAGCGAAAGCCATTTGTCCTGGGCTAAACGATACGCCATCCTTCCGCGATAGTCGCGACCATCCAAACCGCTTTGGTTCGAACACCGCCGTTAGTCGCGACTATCGGCGGTGGGCACGGTTCAGTCCTTCAGGTTGGCCGGGTCGAGGAGTTCTTGCTTCGGCCGCTCGATCTTCTGCCGCGACCGCATGATCTCGATCAGCTTCTTCCGGCCCTTCGGCGGGCCGATCATGATCGCCCCGACGAGCCTGTCGTCCTTGAAGAAGAGCTTGCGGTAGAACTTCTCCTCGAAGCTGAACGTGCGCACCGACTCGAGGCCCGGCTGCACGTCAGGGGTGATGCCCATCACGGCGAGCGTCGACCCGAACATCGTCGTCGTGTAGGTCGGCACATCGAAGAAGTCCTCGTTCGCGCCCGCCATGTTGCGGGCGGCGACGCGGCCGTGCGCCTCGGCGTTGTCCCACGTCCCCATCTGGTTGTGGCGCTCGACCATCAGGTCGTAGAACACCGCGATGTCGCCGGCCGCGTACGCGTCCGGCGCCGAGGTGCGCAGCTTGGAGTCGGTGACGATCCCGTTCTTCAGCTCGACGCGGTCGCGCACCGGTTCGGTGTAGTAGTCGAGGCCGACGCCGTAGGTCAGAAGGTCGAACTCGACCTTCTGTCCGTTGACTGTCTCGGCCGTGTAGCGGCCGTTGGTCCGGCTGAACTTCTGCACCTCGTCGGCGGTGATGAACTGCACGCCCTGGTCCTCGCCGAGCTGCCGGCACAGCCTTCCGCCTTCCTCGTCGAGGACGTAGCGCAGGAACCATGGGCCGCGCATGACCCAGGTCACGTTCGCCCTCTTGCGGAAGCTCACGCCCTCGGCGAGCTCGTAGCCGATGAAACTCCCGCCCATGACGAGCACCCGCTCCGACGCATCGGCCTTGGCGATGATCGCGTCGGTGTCGTCCAGGGTCTGGAAGCCCAAGCACGCCGCGACGTCGGCCGAGCCCTGCCACGGTGGCGGCTTGGGCCTGCCGCCGGTGGCGATGAGGATCGCGTCGTACTTGAGCTCGTGGCCGCGGTTGGTGCGCACGACCTTCTCGCGCAGGTCGACCTCGGTCGCCCACGTCTCGAAGTGGATCTCGATGTTCTGCGCCGCGGACTGCTCGGCGGTGCGCATGAAGACCTTCTCGCGCCGGACCTGGCCGCGCAGGTAGCGCGGCAGCGCGACCCGGTTGTAGAGCGGGTGTCTCTCGGCCGCGACGATCACGATCGACGCGTCAGCGTCGGCCTTGCGCAGGTCCTCGGCGCACGTCTGCCCGGCGATGCCGTTGCCGAGGATGACGTAGCGGCTGGTCAACTAGAGCGTAAGGGCGTAGATGTAGCCAGGTCGCTCGGCATCGAGCAAATCGTATCCGGTGGCCCTCAAGTCCTCCTCCGCGGGGTGTCCCGGCGGCAGGTTGACGGTCACGTGGTTGAGGCCGTCGGCGTCGGCCTCAAAACGCAGCGCCATCAGGACCTCGCGCAGCGCCCCGCCGGAGCCGGCGAGCACGACGACCGCGATGTTCGCGCCCCACGGCTCTCGCAGCAGGGCGAGGGCGCGACCGCCAGGCCCCGCCCTCACGAGCCCTTCCCGTGCGAGTCGCTCGATCTCCCTGGCGTCGAGGTCGTGCGCTCCGTTCATGTCCGGCGAAACACCGCCGTACAGCTCGATTCCCTTGCTGGCCGCCGCCATCGACCACAGCTTCGGCGCCTCCGACGGGTCCGGGATGCGCGCGGGTTCGCCTCCCTCGACGCGAAGGCCGCGCCACCAGCTCGTCTCGACAAGGCGCCGGAACCCGGCCGCCTCGAACAGTTTCACGGCGGGCTCGTCCCGCGTGGCCAGGCGGATCTCTCGAAACTGGTGCTGCCGGGTCTCGGCGATGGCGGCGTCGAGCATGGCCCGAGCGATCCCGCGGCGGCGGTGCGTGCTGGCGACGCGAAGGCCCTCGTACCACATGAGGCCCGGCGCGTAGGGGCGCAGGCGTTGGACCCCCACGACCTCACCCTCCATCTCGGCGGCCTGGAACTCCGCCCCGGCGTCGGAGACCCAGCGGTCGAAGACGCGCGGGACGTAGTCGCGGCCCTCCCACACGTCCTTCGTGATCTCCAGCACGCGCTCGTAGTCGGCCGGCCGCGCGGGCCTGAGAGTCAGCTCGTCGGTGGTTTCCAATGCGCGACTCCCGATAATGCGACGCCCCCGTCGAACACGAGCTCGCCGTCCTCCTTGCGCAGCACCTCGTCGAGGATCGCCTTCGCCTTGGGCTCGTCCCAGCCCTCACCGAACAGCGCGCGGCTGTCAATGAGCGCCTCCTCCATGCTCGAATAGCGCGTGACGATCGGGTAGCGGATGAAGTCCACGTCGGGCGCGACGCCGATCTGCACGAGCAGCATGAACAACTCGCTGAATCGCGGCAGGCGCGGACCCTCGCCGCCGACGAGCCTGCGCCGCAACACGGCGGCGGGGTGCGGCAGGTCGGTCTCGCGCATCATCACGAAGACGCGCTCATGCGCCGAGCGCTGCAGCTTCTCGAGGAACGGAGCGGGATCCGCGACGCCATAGAGGACGTGGCAGCAGATGACGAGGTCGGCGGGCGCGACGTCAGCGTCCTCCCAGGTGCTGGCGATCACTGTCATGTTGTCGCGCGGCGGGATGTGCGAGCGCATGCCGTCGGACGGCTCGACCGCGGTGACCCACTCCAGCCGATCGGCGAGCGGTGTGCAGTGGCGGCCCGTGCCGGCGCCGACGTCGATCAGCGTCTTGCGCGGACCGAGGTAGGGTTCGAGGACGCTCAGGAACTCGTCGCTGCGCGAGTGGGTGGACCGGGCGTAGCTGCGGGCGCGGCGGTCCCAGTAACCGCTGTCGGCATGACCCGAGGCCAGCGTGGCGCGGTCGGCGACGACCTGCTTCCAGCGCGCCTCCCAGTCGATTTCGTCCACCCTCCAAACCCTAAATCGTCAGTTCGCCGCCGGTTTTTAACAGAACTGGGGACAAGCCGGGGACAACCTCTACAACAAGGCCCATAGGTTGTGGACAGCGCCCCGCTGTACACCAGATTTTGATGCGCGACAATAGGCCGATGGGCGAGTTCTCCGCGGCCGAATCGCAGGTGCTGGCCCGCTACTTCACGAACCTCGACCGGCCGGTGTTTGCGTTGCGCAACCTGCCCGAGGTGGTCAAAGGCGCGCTTTTCTCGCGCTACTCGCGCACGGAGAAGAGCCTGCGCCGGGTGCTCCTCGACGAGTTCATCAACGAGCCCGACTCCGGGTTCGACCGCCTCGCCGGCCACGCGCCGGCGGAGGACGACATGGTCGCGGTGCGGCGCGCCGAGGAGTTCTACGAGCGGGTGCTCGTCGGTTATGGCGACGACTCGGTCGCCGAGCTGGCGGGAGCGCACGTTGCGGTGGAACAGGTGTCAACGCTCGCCGCGAAGGCGCTCGAGGACAGCCGCATAGGCCTCTCGCCCCTGGAGAAGTCGACGCGCTACGTGCGTTTCGACCGGCCCGGCCCCGACGGCCGCTTCCTCTATCACCGCGGCGCCGAGCTGCGGCATCCCGGCTACGAGCCGGCGGCCGACGCGCTCTTCGCCGTCTACAGCGGCCTGGTCGAGCCGGTGACGCAGGCCATCCGCCAGAAGTATCCGCACGAGGAGGGCGAGACCGACCGCGCGTGGAAGTCGGCGACGCGGGCCAAAGCGCTCGATCTTTTGCGGGGCCTGCTGCCCGCCGGCACGCTGACCAACCTCGGCCTGTTCGGCAACGGGCGCGCCTTCGAGTACCTCATCACCAAGATGGCCGCCCACGAGCTGCCCGAGTGCCAGGCGCTTGCGACCGACCTGCATCGCGAGCTGTCGCTGGTCATCCCGTCGTTCGTGCGTCGGGCGCTCGACGACCGGTACGGACGGCCCGCGGCGCAGCGGATGGCCCGCGTCCGCTCGGCCACGGCTCGCATGGCCCGGCGCGGAGAACCCACCGCCACGTCGCCGACCGTCCGCCTCCGGGAGTTCGACCCCGACGCGGAGCGCAAGGTCGTCGCCGCAGCGCTCTTCCCCTATTCGGACATGCCCCTCCCCGAGCAGGGCGGCGACCCCGCGGCCGTCCTGGAGGCGCTTCTCGCCGACCGCGCCAACCGCCGGCAGCGCGCGCCGAGGGCGCTCGAGCACGCCCAGTACGTGTTCGAGATCACGGCCAACTTCGCCGCCTATCGCGACCTCCACCGCCACCGCATGCTGACCCAGGACCGTCAGCCGCTCGGAACCTCTCTCGGCTACAACTCGCCGCCCGGGCTCGCCGAGCTGGGCCTGGCCGGCGATTTCGCTCGGGCGGTGGAAGGCGCCGCGGCGACGCACGTGCGGCTCGAGCGCGACCTCGGCGCGGCCCTGGCCCAGTACGTGGTGCCGCTCGCGTTCCACGTCCGCTGGTACTTCCGGGCGAACCTCCGCGAGGTCTACCACCTGTGCGAGCTGCGGACGACGCCACAGGGGCATCCCGACTACCGCTGGGTGGCCCAGGAGATGTTCCGGCGGGTCGAGGAGGTGCACCCGCGGCTGGCGCGCTACGCACGCTTCGTCGACCTCGGTCCGGGCGACGAGCTGGAACGCCGCGCGTCGGAGCGCCGCCTAGACGAAAAGCTTTCCGCACTCGACCAGAGAGTGCGGTAGGATCAGCGCCCGGAGAAGAGGGTGGACATGACGGAGCGCGGCCCTGAGCGCCGCTTTAGCGCCGACCGCCGTTCTGGCCTGGAGCGGCGGTTCTCCGAGCGCCGCCAGCCCGAGCGCGCGGGCGCCGGTCGCCGCGTCGCCTTCCCGTTCGATCGCCGGGTCGCCGAGCGCCGCTTCACTGAGCGCCGCTCCGGCTGGCCGGTCAATCCCGACGCGCAGGAGGCGCAGGCGTACTAGCCCGCCAGGCGCTCATCGTGCACGGCGGCGCCGGTCCCGTCCCTGAAGCCGAGCGCGAAGCACGCCAGTCCGCGGTCGAGCGCGCGAGAGACGCAGGCTGGGCGCGCATCTCAAATGGCGCTCTGGTCGCGGCGGTGGCCGCGGTCCGCCACATGGAGGACGAGCCGCTGCTGAACGCAGGCATCGGCGCATGTCTGAACGCCGACGGCCAGGTCGAGCTCGACGCGGGCGTGATGGAGGGGGTGACATTGCGCGTGGGCGCGGCGGCATGCTTGCGCGATGTGCGTCATCCCATCGACCTCGCGCTCGCGGTGATGGAGGACGGCCGCCATGTGCTGCTCGCGGCCGCAGGCGCCTCGCGGTTTGCGCGCGAGCACGGCCTGGAGATGGCCGACCCGTCGATCTTCATCACCGACCGCAAGCGCCAGAGACTCCTCCAGGGCGCTGATACCGTCGGCGCCGTGGCGCGGGACGCTGAAGGCCACCTCGCCGTCGCGGTGTCCACGGGCGGCCGCACCGGCAAGCTGCCAGGCCGCATCGGCGACTCGCCCATCGCGGGCGCGGGCTTCTACGCCGACGACCGATTTGGTGCGGTGTGCGGCACCGGCCTCGGCGAGGCGTTCATCAGGCTTGGCCTCGCCCGGCTGATGGTGGTCGAGCTTCAGCACGGCATGGACGCCGCGGCGGTCGCGCAGGGCGCGATCGAGCACCTAGGCAAGACGTTGAAGGCCGGCGGTGGCGTGATCGTCATAGGCCTCGAGGGCTCGCCGCAGGCGGCCTTCAACACGCCCGCGATGCCGTACGCCATCGCCGAATGAACGACTCGGGCAACGCGGGTGAGCACGTCGCGCTCGCGTTGAAGCGCGCCGGCGTAAGCCATCTGTTCACGCTCAACGGCGGGCACATATGGCCCGTGCTGACGGGAGCGACCGAGCACGGAATCCGCCTCGTCGACGTGCGCCACGAGCAGTCGGCGGCGTTCGCGGCGGAGGGTTGGGCGAAGGTGACGCGCGAGTGCGGTGTGGCGGCGGTCACGGCGGGGCCCGGTGTCACCAACTCGACGTCCGCGCTCGCGCAGGCGCTGGGCAACGACAGCCCGCTGTTCGTCATCGGGGGCCGGGCGCCGATCGCGCGCTGGGGCATGGGCTCACTGCAGGAGATGGACCACGTCGAGGTCGTGCGCAGCCTGACGAAAAAGGCGGTGACTGTGACCTCGGCGGAGGACGCGTACGCGACCGCCGCGGAGTGCGTCCGCACGGCGTTGAGCCGGCGCACGGGTCCCGTGTTCATGGACGTGCCCATCGACGTCTTCTTCTCCGCCGCCGACCTCCCCGAGGCAACCGAGCACCTGACGGCCGACCCGGGCCCTCCGCCCGACCACGAGCAGCTACGCGAGGCGGCGCGCGCTCTGCGTGAGGCCAAGCGCCCGGTGGTCATCGCCGGCGGCGGCGTGTGGTGGGCGCACGCCGAGGACGAGCTGCGCGGACTCGTCGAGGCGGGGCGGCTGCCGCTCACCGTCAACGGCATGGCGCGGGGCATGCTGCCCCCGTCGCACCCTCTTTTCTTCTCCCGCGCGCGGTCGAAAGCCCTGCGCGAGGCCGACGTCGCCCTGGTCCTCGGCGCGCGGTTGGACTTCCGGCTCAACTTTGGGCAGCCGCCGGTGTTCGGTGAGCAGACGCGGGTCGTCCCCTTCGACGTCGACTCGGGGAATCTGAAAACCGCGATCGCGTGGCTGGCCTCCGAGGCCGGAGGCGGTCACGAGGGCTGGGTCGGCGACCTGCGCTACACCGAGGCGGTCGCGCGCAAGCGCGACGAGGTGATGACTTCGTCGGCTTCCTCGCCGGTGCACCCGGCGCGGCTCATCGCGGAGGTCGAGCGATACGCCGACCGCGACGCGATCATCGTCGGGGACGGCGGCGACTTCGTCTCGTTCGCGGGGCGCCTGGTCGAGCGCGACCAACCGGGATTGTGGATCGACCCCGGCCCGTTCGGCTGCCTGGGTTCGGGGCCGGGCTACGCGATGGCGGCCAAGCTTGCGCGGCCCGACAGGCAGGTCGTGCTGCTCTCGGGCGACGGGGCGTTTGGCTTCGCGGCCATGGAGTTCGACACGATGGTCCGCCACCGCGTCCCGGTCGTCTGCGTCGTTGGCAACAACGGCATATGGGCGCTGGAGAAGCACCCCATGCTGAGCATGCTGGGCACCAGCATCGCCGCCGACCTCGGCCAGGGCACGCGTTACGACAAGGTCGTAGAGGCGCTCGGTGGTTACGGCGAGATGGTCGACCGCCCGGACGCGATCCGGCCGGCCCTGGAGCGGGCGTTCAAGTCCGGCCTGCCGGCTTGCATCAACGTGGTGTGTGATCCAGACGCGGAATATCCGCGATCATCTGTGTTGATGTGAACCACCCCAAAAAATCTGCGATTTTTCGGGGGCCCTGTTGAGCGCCGCTCAGCTCGAGCCCGTGGTCGAGGCCGACGAGTGGCGCACCGCGCAGGCGCAGTTCGACGAGGCGGCCGAGATCATTCGCCTGGAGCCGTGGCTGCGCGAGGTGCTGCGCGAGGTGCAGCGAGAGTTCACGTGCCACTTCCCGGTGAAGATGGACGACGGCCACACGCGGATCTTCACCGGCTATCGCGTGCAGCACAACATCAACCGCGGTCCGGCCAAGGGAGGCATCCGCTACCACCCCGATGTCTCACTCAACGAGGTCAAGGCGCTGGCGATGTGGATGACTTGGAAGTGCGCGGTGGTCAGCATCCCGTTCGGCGGCGCCAAGGGCGGCATCATCGTCAACCCGCGCGAGCTGTCGGCCAACGAGCTCGAGCACATGACGCGGCGCTTCGCCACGGAGATCTCGATCCTCATTGGCAGCGACCGCGACATTCCCGCGCCGGACGTCAACACCGACGGCCAGGTGATGGCCTGGATCATGGACACGCTCTCCATGCACCTCGGTTACTCGGTGCCGGCGTCGGTCACCGGAAAGCCGATCGAGGTCGGGGGCTCGGCGGGCCGGATCGAGGCGACCGGGCGCGGGGTGATGATCTGCTCGCTCGCCGCGCTCGAGTACCTCGGTCGGGCGCCGCACCAGACGAAGGTCGCGGTCCAGGGCTTCGGCAACGTCGGCTCCGTGAGCGCCAAGCTGCTCGAGGAGGCGGGGTGCACGGTCGTCGCGGTCTCGGAAGACTACGGCGGGATCTACAACCCGCTCGGCCTGTCCATCAAGCGCGTGCTCGAGTACAGGGCGCGCGAGAAGACGCTGAGGGGCTTTCCGGGCGCGCAGGAGATCGGCAACCTGGAGCTGCTCACCCTGGAGTGCGACCTGCTCGTGCCGGCGGCGATCGGCAACCAGCTCACATCCCGCAACGCCCGCGACGTGAAGGCGAAGCTGATCGTCGAAGGCGCCAACGGCCCGACGACCCCTGAGGCGGACGCGATCTTTCGCGAGCGGGGCGTGTTTTTGGTGCCGGACATCCTGGCCAACGCGGGCGGAGTCACGGTTTCGTACTTCGAATGGGTGCAGGACCTGCAGTCTTTCTTCTGGTCCGAGCACGAGGTGAACCAGAAGCTCAAGGCAATCCTCACGCGCGCGTTCGGCGAGGTGCTGAAGACGCATGAGGAGAAGAAGCTGGATATGCGGATGGCCGCGTACGTGCAGGCGGTGTCCCGCGTGGCGGGCGCGACGAGGGAGCGAGGCCTCTACCCGTAACCGGGGGAATATGGTGCATTCGCCGGCGATCGGCGCACTGGAGTCGCCGGGAAAGGTGCCATCGCCGGCGCTCGGCGGACATCAGATCTCGCGGGTGCGAAAGCTCCAGATGCTCAGCGCGAGCACGAGGCCGAACCAGACCAGGACCCACAACAGGAACTCCGTCGGCGGCGGGTCCGTGGCCGCGAACGGGTTGGCCCGCCCAGCCGTGCCGAGCGCCCGCATGGCCACGATCAGCGTGTCCGGCTCCATGGCGTAGATCGCTCCCCGCCACAGCCCGTCCGACGGCAGCACGATATGGCTCACAACGCCGACGTTCTCCAGCGCCTGGTTCTGCAGGCCCGTGCCGATGTCGCCGACCACGCCCGCGATCCACGCGATCAACCACCCGACGAGCGCGATCACTCCGGCGGTGATGCCCGACAACCGCGTCGACAACAAGAGCCCGACGGACAGCAAAACAAGACCCTCGGCGGCCACGAACGCCAGCAGCTCGACTGGGTGCGGGGGCAGGTAGCCCGTCGCCCAGTCGACCGCGC
This sequence comes from Candidatus Dormiibacterota bacterium, assembly GCA_035280365.1. Classification (GTDB taxonomy): domain Bacteria; phylum Chloroflexota; class Dormibacteria; order Dormibacterales; family Dormibacteraceae; genus 40CM-4-65-16. Next base: position 16,110 of record DATEGB010000143.1, read on the forward strand.
CGAGCTCCAGCGAGCCCGCGAATCCCGCGTAGATCGCAACCAACGCCGCCAGTCCGAGCCACTTGCCGATCACGACCTCGCTCCGGCGCACCGGCCGCGCGAGCATCGAGAGCAGAAGGCCGCTCTCCACCTCGCTCGAGATCAAAGGACCCGCGACCACGGCCGCGCTCAAGGCCAGCACGCCGCTGAACATGAACGTGACGACGATCAACAACTGCGAGGTCAGCAGCGCGACCTGGTCTGGCGGCAGCGGCGTGCCGTCGCCGCGCTGGATGGTGGTGATCTTGTTGAAGCCCCACGCGGAGAAGCCGACGACGAGGAGCGTCAGGATCAGGAGCGCGAGCAGCAAACGCCGGCGCGACGCCTCCTGGATGGTGAGGCGCGCGATGACGAGGACGGGCGGCAGGGTCATCACTTCTCCTCGTCCTCGAGAAGTTGCAGGAAGCGGTCCTCCAGCGTCTGATGCCGAGGCGCGACCTCGTACACGCGGCCGCCCAGGGCGACGATCTGCGCGACGAGGTCGGGGACGCGGTCCGGCGCCAGGTTGGCGAACGTGAGCTGGTCGCCCTCGTCGTCGATGCGGCCGAAGCTCGCGAGCCTGTTCTTGTCCGCCTGCGTCAGGCCCGCGACGCGCACGCGCACCGCCGTCCCGCCGCCCAGGATCTCTTCCATCGTGCCCTCGGCGATCACGCGTCCGTGGTCGACGACCGCGACGCGGTCACACACCTGCTCGACCTCGCTCAGCAGGTGCGAGTTGAGGAACACGGCCGTGCCGCGCGACGCAAGGCCGCGAATGATCTCGCGCACGTCGTGCCGGCCCACCGGGTCGAGGGCCGAGGTGGGCTCGTCGAGAAACACCAGGTCCGGTTCGCCGAGCAACGCGGCGCCGAGGCCGAGGCGCTGCTGCATGCCCTTGGAGAACGTGCCCACGCGGTCGTTGGCGCGGTCGGTCAACCCGACTGTGTCGAGCACCGTCCGGATCTCGTCCTTCCAGCTCGAGCGCGGCAGCGGCGCCAGCTCGCAGTGCAGTGCGAGCACCTCGGCGGCGCTCAGCCAGCTTTGATAGCGGAACAGTTCGGGCAGGTAGCCGATGTGGCGCCGCGCCCCGAGGTCGCCGACCGGCCGCCCCAGGAGCCAGCCCTGCCCGGACGTCGGCGCCAGGAGGCCGAGGAGCAGCTTCACCGCGGTGGTCTTGCCGGCGCCGTTCGGCCCCAGGAAGCCGAACACCTCGCCGCGGGGCACGGTCATGGTCAGGCCGGCGAGAGCGACGGTGCGGCCGAACCGCTTCCGCAGGTCGACCGTCTGCACGGCAAGGGAAGCGGCCGCCGCGTCGCTCGCGACGGCCGCGTCTTTTCTCTCTGCTACCTCGGCCACCAGCACAACGCTAACGGCGGGGCGCTACTTCAGGTTATTGGCGATGTCGATCGCGTCCGACTGTTTGACGCTGCCGGCGACCGCGTACACGTAGCCGCCCTTCACCCACACGACCGCCGAGCCCACGCCGGTGTTGTCGCCGAGGGCCACTCCATCGACGCCCTGCACTGTCACGGACGTCGAGCTCGCGTACTCGACCGGCACGGGGATGAAGAGCGTGTCGTTCTTGTCGCTGATCGCGTTGATCGTCTTCTTGAGGTCGGCCGAGACGCCGGGCATTTCGCCGATGACCTTCTTGAGGTCGGCCACGGTCACCTGGGTCGACGTGACCTTCGGTGCGACCGACTTGGCGACGATCAGCTGCGGCAGGTTGATCTCCTGCTGCGTGCTCCGAGACATGTCGCCGTACACCTCACCGACCGCCGGGCCGAACGTGATCGTGAGGGTCGCGCCGTCGATGTTCCTCGGCAGACTCGGCAAAGACTTGCCCTGCGCCGCCGCGGCGGCAGATGCCTTCGCCTCGCTGAAGGTGAAGGTCGCCACGGCCTGCGACAGCGAACCGTACGTGACCGTGGTCGAGACGCCCTTCGGCAGCTTCGAGACCACCGGCGCCTGGAGGCCCGTGGTCGGGGCGGTGCCGCCGACGTCGAACTGCGGCTCCTTCGTCCAGGTGAGCGTGCCATAGTTCGCGAGCTCGGACAGCGCCTGGACGTCGCTCAGCGTGATCGGCACGGCCTGGACCTTCGTCGGCTGGAAGAAGAAACCACTGGCCGCGAAGGCGACCACGACCACAGCGGCGGCCGCGACCGCGGCCACGAGGGCAAGAGCTGGGCGGCCCGCCGGGAGACGCAGCGCAAGGGCTACGGGCCGCGCCTTCTGCGCCCCGCTCACTCGCGCGAATGCGGCCGCCATGTCGACGCGCCGTTCCGGCGCCGCGAGCAGGGTCGCGATCGAGCGCGCGTCGTCGGCGATGGTCTTGAAGCGCGCCTGGCACTCGGCGCAGGACTCGAGGTGCGACGCGTCCGCGCCCACCCTGGCGTCCGGGTCGTCGAACATCCTGCGCAGCGTTCCGTCAGTGAGATGAGCCACGGTCGACCTCCTTGCGCAGCGTTTCCTCCGCGCGCCTCAACAAAGTTCCAATCTGTCCGACGCCGACGCCCAGCGCCTGGGCGACCTCGGCGTAGCTGAGCCCGCTCGCGCGCAACACGAGCACCGCGGCGGGCCTGGGCGCCAACCTCGCGAGTCCTTCGCGCAGGCGGCGCCGGTCTTCCTCGATCTCGGCCTGCCGCTGGGGGTCGACCGTGCGGTCGTCCTCCTCGAGCGCTTGCGCGATCTCGCGCTTCTGGCGCCGGCGGGCGCCGCGCAGGCGGTTGAGCGAGCTGTGCGCCGCGGCCCGGTGGAGCCAGGCCGGGGCGTAGTCCGCCGTGGCCGAGTGGAGCCGGTGGAAGTCCATGAAGACCTCCTGGGCCACGTCCTCCGCCTCGTGGGCGTCGGCGAGGACGCGGTTGGCGATCCCGACCACGCGACGGTATTCGGCTGTGAAGAGGGCCTCGAACGCCTCCGCTTCAGACCGTGCGGCGGTCATACGGCGCGCATCGAGATTCATGCCCACTACTCATAAGCACCGCCCGGAGGGGGTTTGTGACCGGCCAGGCGCGCCAGGCCGCGGAAGAAAGGCCAGCCCCAGAACCCGACGGAGAGAAGCCCGGCGAAGATCACGACGGCGTCGATGCTGAGCCGGCCCTGCTGCTCCCAGTAGACATCCTTCAGGTTGAGCCACAGGGCGAACTCGTCCAGCGCGAGGGCGGCGCCGACGCCGAATGCGATCGCCGTCAGCGAGGCGACCCAGCTCGACCCGACGCCAACCTCGAGCAGCCAGACATAGCCGACGGCGATCAGCAGGAGGATGCCCCAGACCAAGTGGTGGATGTGCAGCGTCCCTGCGGTGACGTTGTGGATCGGACCGACGCCCGCACGGATCAAGTGGGTGATGAGGCGCACCAGCGCGAACGTGACCAGGAAGCCGAGCGACGCGAGGAAAAGGCGCTCCCGGCGCTCGTCCCGAAAATGAAAGTGGTAGAGCTTCCTGAACACCGCGCCCTAGCCGGCGAGGACTTTCCGGCGCCGCGCGCTGCGCGAGATCTCGTCCTCGATGACCGTGAAGTCCGCTCGCGGCAGCGCGTGGATGTGCCCCTGGAACGCGAGCGTCCAGTGCTCGGGCGGCCACTTGCGAACGTAGTCGAGGCGGTAGGCGATCTCCTTCGCGGGCACCCAGTCGGCTTCGTCGAGGACGAAGTCCGGCCGGATGTGCACGCGCCAGGGATAGTCCTCGTCGCGACGCGAGGAGCGCCAGATCGGCGTGTGGTCCTCGTACATCGGCGAGGCGACCGTGACCGTGGCGGCGAACCCCATCCGTCCGGTCACGTAGTAGAGGAGGCGGTCACCGACCCGCATGGTCTCCACGCGGCGGCGGTGGCGACTCTTCAGGCCCTGGATGCTGAAGCCATGCTCGCGCGTCTTGCGGAAGTTGTCGGGCGAGCTGACGACCATCCAGTACTGCGCGTTCCGGGTGCCGCCGGACTTGCGCTTGCGACGCGATCGGCCGGACTTCGCCGGACGCTCGGCCTCCGCGACTACGGGCTCGTCTGTGTCGCTCACCGACGGAAGGTTAGTGTCCGTTCACCTGGCCGGGACGGACCGGGCCGAGATCACGAGGCTCGGGGACCAGCGCGCTCAGGTTGCGGATCTGGGCGACGTGCCCCATCTCGTGACGGGCCACCATGCGGCACACCTCGAGCAGCGTGAGGTCGCCGCCATGCGGGTCGCTGATCTGCCGGTCCCACTCGGGCTTGCCCCAGCCGTGCAGCAGGTCGACCGTGCGCCGGCGTACGCGCGAGAAATCCTCGAGCGCCTCCTGCAGAGGCCGGTTCAACTCCTGGTCGTCGCCCGGGTCGATCGCAGCGCGGATGTCCGCGGTCGTCTGGCCGTCGAGGTGGGCGTGGCGGAGCAGCGCGTCGACGCGCGCCGCCGAGTCGACAAGGTGGGCCATCAAGCTGCCCAGAGTTGGGAAGGCTGGCCCGTGGCGGTAGCGCAGGCGCGGCTCATCGAGCCAGTAGACGAGGTCACTCGTCCGCTCGGGCACGGAGCTGAGCAGGAGGACGACGTCGGCGGTGGACATCTCCTCGTCGAGTTCCATCGCCTTACAGGTTAGACCGGCATCAAATCGGCGCCACCAGGCTCAAGATGTTCGGTCGCATGAACGTGATCATGGGCCCCGACGGCCAGCCGGCGACCTTCGACGGCTCGGCCTGGGTTTCCAGGGACGGCAGGTACTTCTGGAACGGCGCCGCCTGGCTGCCCGCCAGGAAGCCCGCTTGGCGACCCTCGTTGGGCCAGTTGTTCATCGTGGCGGCGGTGCTCCTCGGCGCCTTCGTGGTCTGGAGGTTCGTGGTCCCGAACATCTTTCCTCCCGACGTCCAGTACGGGGTCACGAACACCAAGATCGACTCGCCGACGCAGGTCGAGTTCGACTACATCCGCGCCACGCCGTGCGGCGAGCTGACCTTCCGGGCGGTGTTCTACGACACCGCGGGCAACCAGGTGCGGGTCTTCGACGACTCGACCATCAACAGCGTGATGTCCAACCAGCTGGTGCACTTCACGCTCAAGATCACGCCGCCGCTGCCGTCGAGCGCCGTCCGTTTCGACGTGAACCCTGCCTGCTTGGGCTAAGTCGCATACTCGATGCGGTGCAGAACTCCCAGGTCGCGTGCGACCGCTGCGGCGCGCAGCTCGTCCCGAACGCGGCTTATTGCGAGAAGTGCGGGGCGCGCACGCGTCGGGCGAAGCGGCTCGTCCGGCTGGCGATCCGCGTCGAGCTGGTCTTTTTCCTGGGCGTGGTCCTGATGGTCGCGGGCTTCGTCTGGGTTTACGCGATACAGCACTGACAATGCTTAGGGGGAACGCTGCCGGGTTCCCTCTACGTCGCGGCTTTAGGTGACGCGTGATGCCGCCGCGGTAAATCCGGCGGCAAGGTGCCTAGCGGCGGTAGATCGCGCGCCCTTCGACCTCGTCCTTGTTCAGACGCTTGTTCAGGTGCAGGCCCTCGAGGATGAACTCGATCACGGACGCGCGCACCTCGGGCCGATCGGGCAGCCCCAGGCGCTTCAACGCCGTCGCAAGCTCGGGCAGTTCGCCGATCGCCCTCGTATAGGCGCGGGCGGGGATGCCCTCGCCGACCTCGAGCATGTTGCCCTCCTCGAACTTCGAGACGACACCCTCGAACTGCGACGCGGAGAAGTGGCGGCTGAAGACCGAGCTGATCGCGCCGCGCTCCAGGCGCCCAAGCACCTGCTCCTCCTTGCCCTCGTCCAGCGCCTCGATCTCGACGCGGCCGGCGGTCGACGACGCGAGGTAGGCGAGGTCGGTGATGCGCGGCACGGCGAGTGACTCGCCGAGGCGTGCGGCGCGGCGCACCGCGTTACTCGCCAGGTTCTCGACGTTCGCGATCGACATGCGCACTGAGACTCCCGACGACTGCGAGATGTGCGGGCTGCGGCGCGCGAGGTGGGTTAGCTCGGCGACGATCTCCTTCATAAAGGACGGAAAGATCAGTTCGAAATCCTCGGGGACGGGGTGGCGCTCCGCCTCCATGATCTGCATCTCTTCGCCGATGCTCAGCGGGTAGTGCGTGCGCACCTGGGAGCCGAAGCGGTCCTTCAGCGGCGTGATGATGCGGCCGCGCGACGTGTAGTCCTCGGGGTTTGCGCTGGCGATCACAAAGAGGTCGAGCGGCAGGCGCACGCGGTAGCCGCGGATCTGGACGTCCTTCTCTTCCATGATGTTCAGCAGGCCGACCTGAATCCGCTCGGCGAGGTCGGGCAGCTCGTTGATGCCGAAGACGCCGCGATTCGTGCGCGGCAGCAACCCGTAGTGGATCGTCAGCTCGTCCGCGAGGTAACGGCCCTCGGCGACCTTGATCGGATCGACCTCGCCGATCAGGTCCGCGATCGAGATGTCCGGCGTGGCCAGCTTCTCCCCGTAACGATGGACGCGGCTCAGCCAGGTGATGTCGACGTTGTCGCCGTCCTTGGCGACCAGGTCGAGGCAGCGGCGGCAGATCGGGGCGAAGGGATGGTCGTTGATCTCGCAGCCGGCGATGACCGGCACCTCGTCGTCGAGGAGCGTGATGAGCGAGCGCATGATCCGGCTCTTCGCCTGGCCGCGCTCCCCCAGGAGGATGACGTCGTGCCCCGAGATGATCGCGTTGGCGAGCTGCGGGAGCACCGTTTCGTCGTAGCCAACGATGCCGGCGAGCAGGTGCTCGCCCGAGCGCAGCCTGGTGAGCAGGTTGCGGCGCATCTCCTGCTTGACGGTCTCGCGCCGGTGGCCGCTCGAGCGAAGCTCGGCGATGGTGTGGGGTCGCTCGGACGTCACCCCTGCACTATAGACAAGGCCCTCCGGAAGTTAGACTGACCACGCGTCTTGACTCAATCCATTAGCGCTCGCTACGAGGCAGCACACGACGATGGACGGCCGCTGCTGGGGGGTCACCGGGGCAATCCCGCCGAAAACCCGGAGAACACCATGCGGTCGTTTCGCTCCGCCATCGCGGCCGGATGCGATCTCATCGAGTGTGACGTCCACCTGTCGGCGGACGGCAGGCTGGTCGTCATCCACGACCACACCCTGGAGAGGACGACCAACGGTTCGGGCCTGGTCCGCGACCACTCGGCGGCCGAGCTGCGCAAGCTCGACGCCGGCGCCGGGGAGAAGATCCCCCTGCTCCAGGAGGTGGTCGAGCTGGCCCTCGGCAAAGTCGGGCTGGTGATCGAGATCAAGCAGGTGCCGCCGGTCTACCCCGGGCTGGAGGAGAAGCTCCTCAACATGCTGCGCCAGCTCGGCGCGGTCCACGAATGCGCCGTCATCTCCTTCAACCACGCGGCCATCCACGAGCTGCACCGGCTGGAGCCTCAGTTGCAGCTGGGCATCCTCGAAGGAGCGCGGCCGATCCACCCCGCGCAGCTCCTGCGCGAGGCCGGCGCGGATGTCTACTCCCCGCACTGGGGCGCGACCGACCCGCAGGTCGTCAGGGAGGTCCACGCGGCCGGCGGCGCCGTGGCCGTGTGGCCGGTCGACGACGAGCAGGGGATCATGTGGTGCCGCTACGTCCAGCCCGACGCGATCTTCAGCAACCGGCCGAAGGAAGTTGGCGCCGCCCTCCGGAGCTGGGTCACGGCCTAGGCGTTACAGCCCCGCTCCCGGGGTCGTTGCCTCAACATGAACCGGCCGTGGTCGACCGGCCCCCATTCGAGGACCTGTACCGGGAGTTCCTGGGCCGCATCTACGCCTACGTCCGGGCCCAGGTCGGGGCGTCCGCCGACGCCGAGGACATCACGGCGCAGGTGTTCATGAACGCCTACCAGGCCTA
>DATEGB010000144.1:0-9077 GCA_035280365.1 Candidatus Dormiibacterota bacterium
GTGGGTGATCAACACGGGGCACCCTATCTTTTCGGCGACACCGGCGAGCGAAAAGAGCTTCGCGCGCTCGAGCGCCGCGTCGGAGTCGTCCGACGAGCCCTTCGCCGGTTTGGGCAACACAGCCACTCCACCCGCGGCAGCCGGAGGCGGAGCCGTTGACGTCGCGGCGCCCGCGGCCGCGGGTGCAGTCCGTCGCTGCGGCAGCCGCGCCATCTGGGCCAGCAGCTCGCGCACGGTCTGCGGGCGCTGCGCCGGGTCCTTGGCCAGCACCTTGGCCAGCAGCACGTCGAGCTCGTCGGGCAGGTTGGTGTTGATCTTCACCGCCGACGGGATCGGCGTGTTGACCGTCGCGTACGCGACCTCCATCCGGTTCGAGCCCACGTATGGCAGCCGGCCGGTCAACATCTCGAAGCACAGCACGCCCATCGCGTAGATATCGGCCCGCTTGTCGACGTCGTGGCCCATAACCTGCTCCGGCGCCATGTAGCCCGGCGTTCCGATGGCCAGGCCGATGGTCGTAAGGTGCGTCGGCTGGCCCGCGCCGCGGGCGAGGCCGAAGTCGGCGAGCATGGCGCGGCCGTCGGCGTGGATCAGCACGTTGGTCGGCTTCAGGTCGCGATGCACGATGCCCGCGTCGTGCGCGTGCTGCAACCCGTCGCCGATCTCGCGCAAGTAACGCCACGCCGAAAGGGTGTCCATCGCCCCGCGGTTCAGGATGTCGCGCAGAGTGCCGCCGCGGATCAGAGGCATGGTGAGGAACGCGTTCCCGTCGATGACCTCGAAGTCGTAGATCGGCAGGATGTTGGGGTGGTCGAGCTTGGCGAGCGTCTTCGCCTCGGTCTCGAACCGCTTGACGAAGCCGTCGTCCTGGAAAAGCTCCGACGACAGCGCCTTCAAAGCCACCTCGCGGCCCAGCGGCTGCTGGACGGCGCGGTAGACCACGGCCATGCCGCCGCCGCCGAGGCGCTCGACGATGTCGTAGTTGCCGAGTCGAGTCCCGGTGAGGTCTTTCACGCCTTCCTCGCGGCAGCGAAGCCCTCAACCATGGCGATCAGGTCGGCGAGACGGAACGGCTTGCTCAAGACGTCGTCGGCGCCCGCCGCCAGGAAGCGTTCGCGGTCGCTGGACATGGAGTGCGCGCTGGCGACGACGATGGGCATGGCCGGGACCTCGGTTTTGATCCGGCGCATGGCCTCCAGGCCGTCGATGCCCGGCATGGCGACGTCCATCAGGATCATCGAGGGGCGCAGGGTCAGCGCGATGTCCACGGCCTGCAGGCCGTCGGCGGCGATCAGCACGGGATAGCCGGCCTTCTCGAGCACGCGCTTGCACAGGCGCTGCGCGACCTCGTTGTCGTCCGCCACGAGCACGGTGAAGCCGTTCGACAGTCCATCAGGCATGGCGGAGCTGCAGGGCGTTCGCGCTCTCTGGAGCGAGCGGGATCGTGAAGTGGAACGACGAGCCGTGCCCGACGGCGCTCTCCACCCAGATCTTGCCTCCGTGCATCTCCACGATCTGCTTAACGATCGTGAGGCCGAGGCCAGTCCCGGGGATCGACTGCGCGGCGCCGCTGCGTACCCTGCGAAAACGCTCGAAGACGTGGCCGATCTCGTCCTGCGGGATGCCGACCCCGGTGTCGGTCACGCTGATCAGCGCGAACCGGCCGTCGACCCGGCTCGCCATGGTGACCGTCCCGCCCTCGGGCGAGTACTTGACGGCGTTGTTGACCAGGTTGCTGAGGACCTGGATCAGGCGGTCGCGGTCGCCGGTCACGATCGGCAGCCGCGGGTCGAGGTCGGACTTGAACTCGACGGTGACTGCCGACGGGGCGGCGCGTGAGATCGCCTCCATGATGATGTCGTTGATGTCGACGTCGCCCGAGCGCATGGTCATGCGGCCCGACTCCATGCGGTCGAGGTCGAGCATGTCGCCGATCAGGCGGTTCACGCGGTCCGCGTCGTTGAATATGTAGCCGCCGTAGGCGCGGACCTCGTCCGGCTCGAGGCCGCCGTCGCGGATCAGCTCGCTGAAACCCTGGACGCCGGTGAGCGCAGTCCGGAACTCGTGGCTCACGATGCTCAGGAACTCGCTCTTGGTCTGGTCCAGCTTGGCCAGGTTTGCGTTCGCCTGCTGCTGAGCTTCGAGCGCCTCCGCCAGGCGGTCCGAGGTCTCGCGCACCGCCGTCACGTCCTCGATCATCACCAGCACGTGCTCGGGAGCGCCGTTCACGTCCGGAATCGAGGTCGCGGTCAGTTGCAGCCAGAGCCACTCGCCGTTGCCGGTCGCGGCGCGGACCTGCAGTGAGCCGCCGTCGCTGACGCCGGCAAGAAACGGCGCGCGGTGCTGGCGCGCCGCGGCCTGGTCATAGGCGCGGAGCAGGTCCGGCCATGCGGTCGACCGCATCGTCTCGCCGTCGTGCGCGAGCATCTGCAGGAGCGACGGGTTGGCCTCCACCAGCTCTCCGCCGTTGGCGATGCGGGCGATGCCGATCGGCGAGCGCTCGAAGATCGCCCGGTGATCGGCCTCGCTGCGGCGCAGCGCCTGCGCGGTCTGCGAACGGAGCATGAACTGGCCTATCTCTACCCCGGCGGTGGTGAAAACCGGCACCTCGTCGTCTTTGGGGCTGCGCTTCTCGCGGGAGACGAGCTCGACGACCCCGACCACGTCGCCGCCTTCGATGACCGGGAACGCGAGCGCCGAGCGCAGGCCGGCGGACCGGGCGGCGATCAGCGGCTCGTAGTCCCCCTGCCGCTCAATGTCCTCTTCGGCAGTCACCACGCCGGCGAGCCATGCCCGGCCGACCAGACCGGCGCCCGCCTTGACCACGACGCCCCGCGACGCGTGGAGGAAGCCGCCCACCACCGCGTCGGCGCCGTTCCAGGCGTGGCGGGCGCGCATCGTCGCGGCGTCGGCGTCCAGCGCCCAGTACTGCGCCGCCGTCCAGCCGAGCTGCTCGCAGAACGCGCGCATCACCTGGGGCAGCGCCTGGTCGACGGTGGCGGCGGAGACGACGACCTCGCGCACCGAGGCCATGCAGTCGCGCAGCGCCTCGGCGCGGCGCCGAGAGGCGATGTCAGTGGCCTGGACGAGCAGGGCCGGCTCGCCGGTCGCCGTGTTCGGCAGGCGGGCGAGGAAAAGACCCACGGACTCGCTGATCTCACCGTCCCAGCGCGTCAGGTCGCCGTTGCGCAGCAGCTCGAGCGCGTCGGCCACGGCGGCGCGCTCCGGTTCGGCCGCGAGCTGAGTGAGTCTGGTCCGGGTGAGCTGTTCGCGGTCTCCGCCGAGGATGGCCGCAAGCCGCTCGGTGACCTGGAGGAGGCTGCCCTGCATGTCGGCCGTGCCCAGGCCCACGCCGGCGGACTCGACCGTGGCGCGGAGCCGGCGCTCGCTCGCGCTCAGCTCTTCGATGCGGTGCTCGGCTTCGAGGGCGGAGAGTCGCCAGCGCCGGACCAGGTCACTCGACGCGACCGCGACGCCGGCGAGGACCGCCGCGAAGACCACGAGGGCCATGAAGATCGGGAACGCGAACTCGGGTCGAACCGCCGCGGCGTCGACGATGCCCAGGATCGCGGTCAGGACGGCGGCGGCGAAAGCGAACGGCGTGGCTCGGCGCACCACGAGTCGGGTCCATGAGGCGAGCTCCCCAACCCTTGGCAATACCCCTGAACCCTCGCCCCCCCTGGCGGGATTGAACGTGCGCAGGGCTCCAAGTCTAGCCACGACCTGGCGCCGTTCAGCCGTCTTAACGAACTCGATCTTGGCTACGAATGGGAAGCGTCAGAGCCTCTTGAGGGCCAGCACAGTGACGTCGTCGGCCAGCTCCCGCTCCCGGGCGCCCTCGGCGAGGATGTCGACCATCTGCTGGGCGGTCGCCGCGCGCCTGGCCTCCGACGGCAGCTGCACCTCCTTCGTCGCCAGGTCTGGCCGGAGGTCGAGCAGGCCGTCGGAGAAGACGACGAGCGAGTCGCCGGGGTTCAGGCTCACCTTGCCGCCGACGAACTGCGTGTCCGGGAAGATGCCGATGGGCGCGCTCCGCCGGACGAGCAGCTCCTGGCCGGTCGCGCCGCGCAGCAGCCTCGCGTGCCCGTGCCCCGCATCGACGTACTCGAGCTCGCCCGAGGCAGGGTCGAACGCGCAGTGGAAGACGGTGACGTAGGCGTTGTTCACCTCGAGAGCGGCCGACATCACGGTCGCGGCTTGAGTCAGCGCCGACTCGATCGGTTCCACACCGGCCACTCCTCGCAGCGCCGCCCGCGCCGTCGCCATCATCAGCGAGGCGGGAAGGCCCTTGCCCATGACGTCACCGAGCGTCACCATGACCCGGTTGGCGCTCGTGCGGTACCAGTCATAGAAGTCGCCGCTGATCTCGCGAGCGGCGGTGAAGTGCGCCGCGATCTCGAAGCCGCCCTCCTGGAAAGGAGATGCGGGCAGCATCCCCGACTGCAGCTGCGCCGCGCGCCGCATCTGCTCCGTGCGCTCCTCGACCATTCCTTCGAGTCGCTCCACGCTCGCGCGGTGCTCGAGCTCGAGGTTTCGGCGTCTGATGTTGTTGACGACCAGCAGGTAGAGCTGGGTCGCGCCTACGGGCTTGAGGTGGTACGCGTACGCGCCGTGCTCGAGCGCGGCCTTGCCGAGATCGGCGTCGTCGACGCCGGAGATCATGACGACCGCGGTGTCGGGGCGCACCGACCGGAGCTCCTCGAGCAGGCCGTAGCCGGACTCGTCGGGCAGGCGCACGTCGAGCAACGCGATGGCGTAGTCCCGGGCCTGGAAAAGGCGTCGCGCGTCGGCCCCGTTGAGGGCCACGTCGCAGTCGAATCCGCGGCTGCGGAGGGTCCGCTCCATGAAGCGGGCGAGCGCCTCTTCGTCCTCGACAACAAGCACGGCTCGACCGCCTCCGGCTGCCTCCACGGCCACGAAGTCTAGAGGGGCTAAATAGGCACTTCGCTGCCATATGCTCTTCCGGCCGTGGCCCTCGAAGTCGAGACCCGACCCGCCGACAACGGCGTCACCATCCTGGCCCCGACGGGACGCCTGGACGTGGCCGGCGCGCCCGCGCTCAAGGAGGCGATCGGCGAGGCCGTCAGGAGCGGCCAGCCGAAGGTCGTGATCGATATGGAGGGCGTCAGCTTCGTCGACTCAACCGGGCTCGGCTCGGTGATCTCCGCCCTGAAGCAGATCCGGAACAGCCAGGGCGAGCTTCGCCTGGCCGCGCCGAACCAGCAGGTGCGTGTCGTCCTCGAGCTCACCACCCTGGACCAGGTGTTTCCTTACTACGCGACAGTCGAGGAAGCCCTCACCGGCCTTTAGCCGGGATGGGTCGCCAGTTTGAGTTCCGGGCCACGTTCTCCGAGCTTGACGAAGGTCTCGATGTTCTTCACCGCTCGGTCGAGCGTCTGCGGCGCGCCACCGGCCGCGGGCCAGACGACCGCGAGCTGATGCTCTTCGAGACCGCGCTCGGGGAGATCGGCAGCAACGTGCTGACCCACGGCCGGCCCAGCGGCCTCCGGCCGGTGGACTACGCCCTCCGCCTCGAAGGCGCCAAGGTGGTCGCCTCGCTCAGCGACTGGGGCCCGCCCGTGCACGAACACCTGGCACGGGAGATGCCCGCCGTAGAGAGCGAAGACGGCCGCGGCCTGGCCATGGCCCGGTCGCTCCTCGACGAGCTCGGTTATGAGCGCGAAGGCGACCGCAACCACTGGCTTCTGGTGAAGCGGCTGTGACCGCCGAACATCTGCCGGAGGACCCAGGCCGCGCCCTGATCCACGAGTTCCGCAACCTGCTCGCGGTGATCGTCAACTACAGCGAGCTCATCGCCGAGGAGACGGACAACCCCGAGGCCGTCAAGGCCGACATCCAGGAGGTACGCCAGGCTGCCGAGCGCGCGATCGCGCTCACGGACAGGCTTCCCCGGCCGGAGCCCAAACCGCAATGACGATCGCACGCAAGCCCGACGCGGCCTCGGACCGGCCCTTTTCCGCGTTGATGCACCGCGACATCGCGCTCGTCGTCGACGACGACGAGCAGGTCCTGCGTCTGGTCAAGCGCGTGCTCGAGCGCGCCGGGTTCGAGTGTGTGACTGTCAGCGACGGCCGCGCCGCGCACGAAGCCGCGGTCGAGTGGAGGCCGGACATCATCCTGCTCGACCTCATGCTCGGCGAGACGACCGGCGACCAGATCATGGCCGAGCTGCGCGAGGACTTCCGCACCCGCCTCATCCCGGTGGTGTTCCTCACCGTGCGCGACTCGCTCAAGGACAAAGTCGAGCACCTGCTCTCGGGCGCCGACGACTATGTGACCAAGCCGTTCATCCCCGAAGAGCTGGTGGCCAGGCTGCGCGCCGTCATGACGCGGTCGACCACCACCCGCGGCCTGAGCCCGTTGACCGGCATGAGCGGCAACGCGGACATCCTGCGCGAGATCGGCCGCCGGCTCGCCCAGCGCTCGCGCTTCGCTGTGCTCTACCCCGACATCGACGCCTTCAAGAGCTACAACGACCATTACGGGTTCCTGCGCGGGGACGACGTGATCAAGACCCTCGCCACGATCATCCTCGAGGTCCTCGAGGAGAAGCACTCGGCGATCCACTTCGCCGGCCACGTCGGGGGCGACGACTTCGTCATCCTGACCGAACCGAGCCTGGCCGAGACGATCGCCACCGAGATCACGCGGAGATTCGACGAGGCGATCCCCGCGCTCTACGACCCGGTGGACCGCGAGCGTGGATGGATCGAGTCGGAGGAGCGCAACGGCAACGTCCTGCGCACGCCGCTCGTCTCGGTCTCGATCGGCGTCGTGATCGTCGAGCCCGGCAGCTACAGCAGCCCGGCCGCCGTGGCCGCGCGCGCGTCCGAGGTCAAGGGCGTGGCCAAGCGCATGCCCGGGTCCAAGTGGGTGCTCGACAGGCGGCGGCCGCCGGAGCGCTTCAGCTGATGCAGCTCTTCTCTTCTAAGAAGACGGAAGGCGAGAAGGCCGGTGCTAGCATCGACCCGGCCTCCCCGTCATGAGCGACGTCACGACCGAGATCCCTCGCGGCATGCCTGACGACGCGCGCGAACGCACGCGCGTGAGAGTCGTCGTGCACCGTCTCGACGGAGGCCTCGAGGACGGCGAGTCCGACGCCCGCACGATCGCCGGAGAGGGCTTCCCACTCTATTCGACGCACGACCCGACGCGGCAGCGCTTCGTGCCCACCCGCGACATCAAGTACGTTGTCTTCGGCTCGGTCGACGACCCCTACCTGCAGGACGACCCGGGCGACTCCTCCGCCGCGCGCAAAGCGATCATGCGTTTTCGCGACGGCGAATGGATCGCGGCGTACATCGAGCCCACCACGGAGCCGTTCGCGGACGGGATCGCGATCAAGATCCGCCTCCCCGAGGTCCACAAGGTCATCCCCGCGGTCGCGGTGCCGGCCTCGTTGCTCGACACCCAGTTTGTGGACAGCTGGACGGTGGCCGCGTCCGCGCCTCCTCCGCCGCTGGGCACGCCGCGGCGCCGCCGCTCCGACTTCATCGAGGCGGCCGCGCGCCAGGGACGTGACCTCAACAAGCTCGCCAACGATTTCCGCGACCGCCTCGCCCTGATCCGCGACGCCGGACTGACGACCGGCGACACGATCGCCTTCTCGCGCGCGGTGCGGCAGCACCTCGACCGTTTCCTGCTCGAGGACAACATCGTCCTGAACCCGCAGGAGAAGTCGGCGCTGGCCGACATCATCCTGCGCGCTGCGGTCGGTTATGGGCCGCTCGACAGCCTCCTCCACGACCGCTCGGTGAGCGAGATCATGGTCAACGGCCCGGACCAGATCTTCATCGAGCGCCGCGGCGTGCTGACCAAGGCCGAGGTCCGCTTCGAGGACGAGAACCAGTTGCTGGAGACGATCCGCCGCATGGTGGCCACCACCGGGCGCCACATCGACGGCCTGAACCCGATGGTGGACGCCCGCCTCCCGGACGGCAGCCGCGTCAACGCCATCATCCGGCCCGCTGCGATCCACGGGCCGGCGCTGACGATCCGCAAGTTCAAGGACGCGGTGCTGGGAATGGAGGACCTCAAGCACGAGGGCAGCCTCAGCCCCGCGATGGCCGAGTTCCTCCAGGCCGCGGTCCTGGGCCGCATGAACATCCTGGTGTCCGGTGGTACGGGCTCCGGCAAGACGACGACGCTGAACGTGATCGCGCGTTTCATTCCTCACAACCAGCGCGTGATCACGATCGAGGACGCGGCCGAGCTGCAGATCGACCACCCGCACGTCATCGCCCTCGAGCACCGGCCGCCCAACGTCGAGGGCAAGGGCGAGCTGACCATCCGCCAGCTGCTGCGCAACAGCCTCCGCATGCGGCCCGACCGCATCCTGGTCGGCGAGGTCCGCGGCGCCGAGGCGCTAGACATGCTGCAGGCGATGAACACCGGCCACGACGGCTCCATGTCGACCATCCACTCGAACTCCGCGCGCGACGCCCTGAGCCGCCTGGAGACGATGGTGATGATGGCGTCGATCGACATTCCGTTCGAGGCCGTGCGCGCCCAGATCGCCTCGGCCGTCAACCTGATCGTCCACCAGGCCCGCATGCCGGACGGGCGGCGCAAGGTCGCGCAGATCGCCGAGGTCGTCGGGTATGACGCCAACGGCGCGATCCTGCGCGACATCTTCCTGCTCGGCATGGGATCCGACCTGCGCCTCGAGTACAACGCCACCGGATACGTGCCGACGGCGCTCGACAAGGCGGCGTTCTATGGCGTCCAGGTCAACCAGGACCTGTTCGACGCAATCAAGTCGCGGTTCATCCCGGCCGGGTCGGACAGCATGATGCCGGTCGTCAAGGACCCGCTCATCGCGGCGTCCGGGAAGACGGAGAACGTCGTCCGCCAGGTCGTCGTCGTGCCGTTCAGCTCCGAGCGGCCGGCGCCGGCGGCCACCACCACGGCGCGCGGCTCCGCGCCGCCGCAGATGGCGGCCCAGACGCCCGAGATGCAGGAGGAGATGCGTAAGCTCATCGACGCGGCCCGGGCAGCCGTCGCCGACCTTCAGGCGGTCACGCCGGCGCAGCCGGCCGCGGCTCCTCCAGGCGCGG
>DATEGB010000145.1:0-5666 GCA_035280365.1 Candidatus Dormiibacterota bacterium
CCTGCCGGTGCGCGGCCAGCGCACGCGCACCAACGCCCGCAGCCGCCGCGGGCCCAAGCGCGCCGTCGCTGGCAAGAAGAAGGTGAAGGCGGGCAAGTAATGGCCAAACAGAAGAAGGTCGTCCGCACGCGCCGGCGCGAGCGCAAGAACGTCGTCAACGGGCAGGCCCACATCCAGAGCACGTTCAACAACACGATCATCTCGATCAGCGACGTCGACGGCAACGTCATCGCGTGGGGTTCCGCCGGGGCGCAGGGCTTCAAGGGGAGCCGCAAGTCGACGCCGTTCGCCGCCCAGACCACGGCCGAGGCGACCGCGAAGAAGGCGCTCGAGCACGGCATGCGCTCGATCGAGGTCTTCGTCCGCGGGCCGGGCGCCGGTCGCGAGGCCGCGATCCGCTCCCTGCAGGCGACGGGCCTGGAGGTCAGCGCGATCACGGACGTGACGCCGATCCCGCACAACGGCTGCCGGCCGCCCAAGCGGAGGCGCGTCTAGTGGCCTCCCTCGGGATCGTCACCGCCATGAGTGGAGGCCACTAGTGGCCAACTACAGCGGGCCGGTCTGCCGGTTCTGCCGTCGCGAGGGCGCCAAGCTCTACCTCAAGGGCGAGCGCTGCTACACGCCGAAGTGCGCCATCGAGCGCCGCGCGTTCGCGCCCGGCATGCACGGGCAGGCGCGCAAGCGCAAGACGTCGGACTACGGCCTGCAGCTGCGCGCGAAGCAGAAGGCGCGCCGCATCTACGGACTGCTCGAAAAGCAGTTCCGCAACTATTTCGACCAGGCCTCCAACGAGCCGGGCGTGACGGGCGTCAACCTGCTCCGCCGCCTCGAGCTGCGCCTGGACAATGTCGTGTACCGGCTCGGGCTAGGCTCGTCGCGCAAGCAGGCGCGCCAGCTCGTCACGCACCGCCACTTCGAGATCAACGGCAAGCTCGTCAACGTGCCGTCCTTCCAGCTGAAGCCCGGCGACGAGCTGAAGGTGAAGGGCTCCGACGGCGTATTCGACGTGGTGCTCGAAGCCTCCAAGGTGCGGCCGGTGCCCTCATGGCTTTCCTTCAACACCGACGAAAAGTCGGCCAAGATCCTCGCCCGCCCCGAGCGCCACGAGATGGAGCCAGGCGTCGAGGAGCAGCTGATCGTCGAGTTCTATTCGCGGTAACCGCAACGGAGGACCGAATTGGCGATTGACACCCAGATGACCGTCACCCCCCAGGTGCGCAAGCTCGAGACGAGCGCGAACTACGGCAAGTTCGACATCGAGCCGCTCGACCCCGGGTTCGGCACCACGCTCGGCAACACGCTGCGCCGCGTGCTGCTCTCGTCGCTCTGGGGCACCGCGGTGACCTCGATCCAGATCGACGGCGTCGCCCACGAGTTCACCGCGATCCCGCACGTCAAGGAAGACGTGACCGAGGTCATCCTCAACCTCAAGAAGCTGCGCTTGAAGAGCTTCACCGAGGACCCCATCACGCTCCTGCTCGACGCCAAGGGGCCGGCGGAGGTGCGCGCATCGCACATCCAGGCCACGTCCGACGTCGAGATCGTGAACCCCGACCTCTACATCTGCACGCTGGCGGCGAAGGGCCACCTGCGGATGGAGCTGAACGTCGAGCGCGGCAAGGGCTACGTCCCGGCCGAGCGCAACAAGCGCGAAGGCCAGCCGATCGGCGTCATCCCGATCGACTCCATCTTCTCCCCGGTGGAGAAGGCGAACTTCGTCGTCGAGAAGACCCGCGTCGGCCAGTCCACGGACTACGACCGGCTGATCATCGAGGTCTGGACCGACGGCACCATGTCGCCCGAGGAGGCGGTGAGCCACTCCGCGGAGCTGTTCACCCAGCACCTGAAGCTGTTCGTCAGCTTCGGCGACAAGATCAAGGAAGGCGAGGACGAGCGCCGCGGCCAGGCCACCGGCCAGAACCGGCTGATGGACACGCCGATCGAAGAGCTCGATCTCTCGGTCCGCGCGTTCAACTGCCTGAAGGCGAACGAGATCCAGACGGTCGGCCAGCTGCTCCAGAAGCGAGAAGAGGAGCTCCTCGCGCTGCGGAACTTCGGCCGCAAGTCGCTGGACGAGATCAAGGAAAAGCTCGTCGAGAAGGGCTTCATCAAGCCCGAAGAGATGGGCACGGTCCTGCGCGGCTAGGTTCGGTCATTGCGCCATCAGAAAAGCGGCCGCCGCTTCAACCGCGACACCGACGCTCGCAAGGCGCTGATGCGCAACCTGTGCACTTCGCTGTTGGAGAGCCCTAGCGGCCGCATCACGACCACCGAGGCGCGCGCCAAGGAGCTGCGGCGCTGGGTGGAGCGCCTGATCACGACCGCGAAGGCCGGCGATGTGAACGCTCGGCGGCGGGTCAGCGAGGAGATCTCGAAGCCCGAAGTGGTGGAGCGGCTCTTCTCCAACCTCGTGCCGCGGCTCTCGGAGCGGCCCGGCGGTTACACGCGAATCATCCACAAGGGCCCGCGTCTCGGCGACGCGGCGCCCATGGTGATCATCGAGCTGGTCGACTAGCTCTTAAAAACTGAATATTCGGATCGTGCTCGAGTACGACGGGACGAACTTCGCCGGCTGGCAGCAGCAATCAAAAGGACGCACCGTCGAGCGTGAGCTGAAGCGCGCGCTGCGGTCGATCACCGGGAAGGACGTCGCCGTCTACGCCGCGGGCCGCACGGACGCGGGCGCCCACGCCGAAGGCCAGGTCGCCAGCTTTCGCACCGACGGCCGGCTGGGCCCGCAAAGGCTGATGGCGGCGCTCAACGCGCGCCTGCCGGAGGACGTGGCGGTGCTCTCCGCGGAGGAGGTCGGCGAAGGCTTCCACGCCCGGTATTCGGCCCGCTGGCGGCGCTATCGCTACCGGTACCTCGACCGGCCGGCCCGGCCCGCCCTGGAGAGGGGCCGCTGCTGGCATGTGCGAGGCGCCCGCCTCGATGTCGCCGCGATGTCCCGGGCGGCGAAGGCGCTCGTCGGCAAGCACGACTGGACCAGCTACTGCTCGGCCTCCGAGCCGGCTCGCGACAGGGTGCGCGAGATGCGCTCGGCGTCGGTGGCGCGGCGTGGTGACTTCGTCGAGCTGGAGCTGGTCGCGGAGGGATTCCTGCGCGGCCTGGTGCGCAGCATCGCCGGCGCGCTGGCCGAGGTGGGCCGCGGCGAGCGGCCACCAGAGTGGGTGGGAGAGGTCCTCCGCGCGCGCGACCGCCGCAAGGCGCCGCGCACCGCGCCCGCGGGCGGGCTGACATTGATGGAAGTGCTTTACTGAGGAGCTTCGTGACAAAACAAAAGACGTGGACGGCGAAAGCCGCGGATCTGAAGAGTGACTGGTATGTCGTCGATGCGACGGACCAGGTGCTGGGCCGCCTGGCGTCAGGTGTGGCCGCGATCCTGCGCGGCAAGCACAAGCCGACCTACACGCCACACCTGAACAGCGGCGACCACGTGGTCGTCATCAACGCGGCCAGGGTCAAGGTGACCGGCAGCAAGCCAGAGACGAAGGAGTACACGCGCTACAGCGGCTACCCGGGCGGCCTTCGCCGGCGCACGCTGCAGCGCGCCCAGGAGCTCGACCCGACATTCCCGGTTACGAACGCCGTGCGCGGCATGCTGCAGCGCAACACCCTCGGCGCCGACATGCTGAAGCGCCTGCGCGTGTACGCCGGCGCCGACCACGGGCACCGCGCCCAGAAACCGAAGGTCGTGACCTTCGACGCCAAAGGAAACGTGAAGATTGGCTGACACGATCAACCGCGGCACCGGCCGCCGCAAGAACGCGATCGCCCGGGTGCGCCTGTCGCCCGGCGAGGGCCGGATCACGGTCAACGACAGGGACCCGCTGGCCTACCTCGGGCGCCGCGTGCTCGAGATGGCCGCGCTCGCGCCGCTGCGCGTCACCAACACGCAGCGGAAGTTCGACGTCACGGTCAAGGTGATCGGCGGCGGGACCAGCGGCCAGGCCGGCGCCATCGCGCACGGCATCGCGCGGGCCCTGTGCCGGTACGACCCCGACCTCCGCGCGGCCCTCAAGAAGGCCGGCCTGCTCACTCGCGACGCGCGTATGAAGGAGCGCAAGAAGTACGGACTGAAGCGGGCTCGGAAGGCTCCCCAGTACACGAAGCGCTAGTAGAGGCCCGTCCGGAAGAGCCCTCGGCAGATCTTCGGCGCCCAATGCGGACCATCTCCGGGCTCAGCTCCTCCGCTGCTCGCTCACGCATCGACGAATGCGATCGCTCCGCTGCTCGTCGCTTTGCCCGGATCCGGCCCACCTGGATCGCCGAATCTCTCGCCGAGGGTCTTCGGCCGTGCCTCTGACCCGCCGGCTCGACTGGCCGGACTGCCAGAACACCCGCGACCTGGGCGGTCTTCCTCGACGCGGCGGCGTGACGCGCCCTCGTGTCCTCATCCGCTCCGACCACCTCGGTCAGCTGAACGCCGCCGGCGTGGAAGCGATGAAGGCGTACGGCGTGACGACGGTACTCGACCTGCGCAGCGCCGGCGAAACCGTGACACGCCCGAGTCCCTTCGCCGACGGCGCCCCCGTGCGATACGTCCACCGCGAGTTGATCGACGACTTGAACATGACCCACATCGGCGACTCGCAGGACATGTTCGAGCGCTACCTGTACATCGTCGACCGACGGCCGGCGGCGTTCCGCGCCGCCTTCGAAGCGGTCGCCGAGGCCGATGGCACCGTCCTCTTTCACTGCTTCGCGGGCAAGGACCGCACCGGCCTCGTCGCGGCCATGCTGCTCGAGCTGGCGGGCGTCGCCGACGCGGACATCGCAGCCGACTATGGCGAGACCGACCTCCAGCTCGCGCGCCAGTACGCGGCGTGGATCGAAGAGGCGCCGCCCGAACGGCGCGAGGCGTATCGCAGCGAGCTGCGCTGCCCGCCCGAGCGCATCCTGGGCGTCCTCGACCACCTGCGGCGAGGGTGGGGAGGGGTCGCGGGCTACCTCGAGGCGGCGGGCGCGACGCCGGCGACGATCGATGCGCTCAGCGCCAGACTGACCTAGGAATCTCCCTCTTCGTCCGCCGCCGCCACCGCCTTCTTGAGCTCGGCGCGCGAGGCATCGAATTGCTCCAGCGGAACCAGAAGGTCGTCGGCGATCCGCCGGCGAACCTCTCCGCCGACCCGCGCACCGACGCGCTCCGCCCACCGTCGCCCAAGCCGGCCCGCATGCAGCTGCAGCAGCCTCGAGAGAACGTAGCCGGCGAGGAGGGTGGCGGCGAGCAGCACGACGGGCGTTGGCACGGGTCCGAGATACGGCACCGAGATGGCGCCGACAGGCACATCGCGGATGACGAACAGCGACGCGAACCAGAGGGCGCTGAAGATGAGGAGTGCGGTCACGACATATTGGCCGGCGCCGATGGCGGACCACAGCGCGCTCGTGGGCACCTGGAAGCCGGCCGCTTCCGCTTCGAGGGAACGGTCGATCGTCGCCGCGAGCCGCTGCTCCAGCTGTACCGGCGCAGCCAGCCCCGCGAGCGTGACGCGGAGCGGCGCCGGCACCGAAGGCAGCGTCGACGTCACGAGGTCGCGCAGCGGCTCGACCACCGGTGCGAGCGAGCCGCGCAGCTGCCACCGTCTCAGGAAGGCGGCCGGGTCCGCCGAGGTCCGGGCCCGGCCACTGAGCCGGTAGATCGCGCTCGTCAGGCGCCCGAAGGG
>DATEGB010000146.1:0-24286 GCA_035280365.1 Candidatus Dormiibacterota bacterium
GTCGTCCTCTCGCTCCGCCGCGCCCGCGCCGAGACCACCTGGCTGGTGGCGGCCGAGAAGCAGACCGACGGGACTGTCATCGACGCCGACGTGCGCGAGCAGAACAAGGGCGGGCTCATCGTCAACATCCTCGGCCTGCGCGGGTTCCTGCCGTCTTCGCAGGTGGCACGCGCGTATGCCGGCTCGCTCGAGTCGCTCGTCGGCAAGCGCATCCCGGTCAAGATCCTAGAGGTCAACCGCAAGCGCAACCGGCTGATCGTCAGCCAGAAGGCGGCGGAGGACGAGGACCGCGCGCGCAAGCGCGAGGAGCTTTTCTCGCGGCTGCAGACCGGCGCGACCGTTCGCGGCACCGTCTCGGGAATCACCTCGTACGGCGCGTTCGTGGACATTGGCGGCGCCGACGGCCTGATCCACATCTCGGAGCTGTCATGGGACCGCGTATCCAAGGTCACCGACGTGCTTCAGCTCGGCGAGGAGGTCACCGTCAAGGTGATCAAGCTCGACCCGGAGCAGACGCGCATCTCGCTTTCATTGCGGCAGCTCCAGCAGGACCCGTGGGAGCGTCTCGTGCAGTCGATGCCCGTGGGCTCGATCGTCGAAGGCCAGGTCACGAAGACGAAGAAGTACGGCGCCTTCCTGCAGATCATGCCGGGCATCGAGGGCCTGCTCCACATCTCAGAGCTGTCGTGGGACCACGTCGAGCGGACCGAGGACGTGCTGAAGGTCGGGGAGACGGTGCAGGTGAAGGTGATCGGGATCGACACCGCTCGGCGCCGGATCTCGCTGAGCCTGAAGCAGCTGTCGGCGCCGCCGGCGACGGTCGGGGCGGGGTCGCACCGGCAGCAGCAGCACGACTACCCGGCGGAAGACGAGGAGTAGCCGACTCCACCCGGTGCGTTAGTCGCGACTAACGCGACTGCTCGTCGGTCAGAACCCGTGACAGTCGCGACTGACGCGGCTTCGCGGCGCTCAGAACCCGTGATAGTCGCGACTGACGCGGCTGCTCGTCGCTCAGAACCCGTGATAGTCGCGACTAACGCGTCATTGGGTCAGCAGCGTGAGGCGCTGGGTCGCCGGCGTGTAGTACGGGTCGATCTCCAGCGCCCGCCGGTACGCGTCCTTCGCGGCGGCGATGTCGCCGTGGGCACTTTCGAGGTCGCCGAGCTGGACGTACATCCCCGGGTCGTACTCGCCGAGCTCCGCCGCGCGCCGCAGACCGGGGATCGTGCCGAGCGCCCAGTGGTACTGCGCCTGCAGCGGATCGGCCTGGACCGACAGGTTGGCGTGGCCCTTGAGGTACCACGTGTCGGCAAACAGGGGAAGGACGGCGAGCGCGACCGCGACAGCGACCAGGGCTGCTGCGAGCGGCGGTTGCCAGCTGAGGCCTCTCACCCTGACCCTCTTCTCGATCGGGACAGGGGACAGAGTGCTCCACAGGGTGCCCAGTAGGAGCCAGAACGCTCCTGTGGCCGGCGCCCAGTCGAAGTTATAGAAGACCCACACGCTGAATCCCGCAAGCGCGCCTGCGAGGCCGGCGACTCCCGGCTCGTCGCGCCGGCGCCACGCGGCGAGCCCGACCACCACCAGCACCCAGCCCAGCGCCGCCAGTCCGAGCACGCCCTGCGTCACCGCGATGTCGAGCGGTCCCGAGTGCACGCGGTCGAAGGTCACCAGGGTGGCGTAGTCGTGCGTCAGGAACCGCCCAAAAGTCAGCCCCGTGGTGTCCTCGCCCCAGCCTGTCAAAGGCCGAGCCGCCAACAGGCCCAGGCCGTCCTGCCACAGGTGCAGCCGCAGCGCGGCCGGGTCGTCGTTGAGCGCGCGCAGAGGGGATATCAGGACGAACGCCACCGCCGCGGCCACCGCCGACGCCGACGCCGCTCCCACCGGCACCGTCCACCGGCGCGGCACCGCCAGCGTCAGCAAGGCCAGGCAGCCGGCGACCACGCCCAGCCCGCCGCTGCGCGACGTCGTCACCACCAGGCCTGCGCCCATCGCCACCACCGACGCCGCCCAGGGGCCGACGAAGAGCGTCGCCCGCCGCGCCCGGTCGACTGCGAGTGGGATCGCCATGGCGATCAGGGCCGCCAGCAGGTTGGCGTTGCCGAGGTTCCCGTCCGGCCGGAAGGCGACGGGACCGAACGCCTGCTGGATGGCCTCCAGCGACGCCACGGTCGTGCCGAACACGAACGCCGCCACCACCGCGTCCCGCTGCAGCCGGGTCCGCAGCAGCCACACCGCCGAGGCGGCCAGCCCGAGGTAGGCGAGGCGGATCGGCAGCGACTCGTAGCGCGTGTAGGACCCGGCCAGGCTGAGCGGCCAGGAGACGGAGAAGGCAAAGGCGAGCAGTGCCGCCGCGGCGGCGGCAAGGAGTGGAAGCCGGAGGTTTCCCAGCCCGCCCGCGCGGGTGACCAGTAGCGATACCCCGACGCCCAGACAGGCGCCGGCGATGACCATGGAAGCGCGCGGGAGGATGTAGGTGTCGGCGGCGGAGGGTAGAAAGGCGATCGGAAGCGCCAGGGCGACAAGCGCCAGAAGAAAGCCGCCAAAGCGTTCGAGCAAGCCCGTCACGGGCACTCTACTTAACCGAAATCGAGTGGCGGAGTTGGACGTTATATTAGGTGCAGAGGTACCACCCGGTACCACCGTCGCAATGAGGAGGTGCTGGCCCCACCTAGTCGTACAGAGAGTCCAGGAGGAAAGGGATCTTGTATCCGTTTGAAAGATTCACTGAGCGGGCCAAGAAAGTTCTGACGCTTGCTCAAGAAGAAGCAGAACGATCGCACCACAGCTACATCGGGACTGAGCACCTGCTCCTGGGACTCCTGCGCGAGGGTGAAGGCCTCGCGGCCAAGGTCCTCAACAACCTTGGGGTAGAGATCGGCAAGGTCCGCCAGACCATCGAGTCGGTCCTGGGCCGGAACGAACGGATCATCATCCAGCAGATCATTCCGACGTCGCGCGTGAAGAAGGTCATCGAGATCTCCTTCGAAGAGGCGCGGCGCATGGGCCACAACTATGTCGGCACCGAGCACCTGCTGCTCGGGCTGCTCATCGAAGGCGAGGGCATCGCCGCCCACGTGCTCGAGGACCTCGGCGCCAACCTGGAGAAGGTCCGAGGCGAGATCGAACGCCTGCTCCACGACTCGAGCGCCGAGACCGAGGCCGAGCCGGCGCCGAAGAAGCCCTCCAAGACCCCGCTGCTCGACCAGTTCGGCCGCGACCTGACAGAGCTCGCGCGCCGCAACCAGCTCGACCCAGTGATCGGCCGCGAGACCGAGATCGAGCGCGTCATCCAGATCCTGAGCCGGCGGACGAAGAACAACCCGGCGCTGATCGGCGAGCCGGGGGTCGGCAAGACCGCGATCGCGGAAGGCCTCGCCCAGCAGATCAACCTCGGCAACGTCCCTGAGTCGCTGCAGCACAAGCGCGTGCTGACGCTGGACATGGGCGCGCTCGTCGCCGGGACCAAGTACCGCGGCGAGTTCGAGGAGCGCTTGAAGAAGATCCTCGACGAGATCCGCTCCAGCCGCGAAGTCGTGCTGTTCATCGACGAGCTGCACACGCTGGTCGGCGCGGGCGCCGCGGAGGGCGCCATCGACGCGGCCAACATCCTCAAGCCCGCGCTGGCGCGCGGCGAGATCCAGTGCATCGGCGCGACGACGCTGAACGAGTACCGCAAGTACATCGAGAAGGACGCTGCGCTCGAACGCCGGTTCCAGCCGGTGTACGTCGACCAGCCGACGCTGCACGAGACCATCGACATCCTGAACGGCGTCAAGTCGCTCTACGAGAAGCACCACCGCGTCGTCATCACCGACGCGGCCGTCCACTCGGCCGCGGTGCTCAGCGACCGCTACGTCAGCGACCGCGCGCTGCCCGACAAGGCGATCGACCTCATCGACGAGGCGTCGGCCCGCGTGCGCATGAAGCTCACGACCACACCCGACGAGCTCAAGGAGCTGCAGAAGGAGATCCGGCGCCAGAAAGTCGAGCAGGACGAGTCCGTCAACAAGCAGGACTTCGAGGCCGCCGCGGGCGTGCGCGACAAGGTCAAGAAGCTGCAGGACAAGCTCGCCCTCAAGGAGGCCGCGTGGCGCGACAAGCTCGGCGAGACGGTGCCCGAAGTGGGCGAGGAAGACATCGCCCAGATCGTGGCCGCGTGGACCGGCGTGCCGGTGTCACGGCTCGTCGAGGAGGAGAGCGCCCGTCTCCTGCGCATGGAAGAGGAGATCCACAAGCGGATGGTCGGCCAGGACGAGGCCATCGTCACCGTTTCGCAGGCGGTGCGGCGCGCGCGCGCCGGTCTCAAGAACCCGCGCCGGCCGATCGGCTCGTTCATCTTCCTCGGGCCCACGGGCATCGGCAAGACCGAGCTCGCTCGCGCGCTGGCCGAGTACCTCTTCGACTCCGAGGACGCGCTCATCAAGCTCGACATGTCGGAGTTCATGGAGCGGCACACGACCGCGCGGCTCGTCGGCGCGCCTCCCGGCTACGTCGGCTACGACGAGGGCGGCCAGCTCACCGAGGCGGTTCGCCGCCGGCCCTACTCGGTGATCCTGTTCGACGAGATCGAGAAGGCGCACCCCGAGGTCTTCAACATGCTGCTCCAGATTCTCGAGGACGGCCGCCTCAGTGACGCGAAGGGCAAGATCGTCAACTTCGCGAACACAGTGATCATCATGACCTCGAACCTCGGCATCCGCGACGTCAACTCCGCCGGCACATCGCTCGGCTTCCAGCCGTCGGTGGTCGACGAGAAGGACGAGGTGGAGCGCCGGCACGCGAACACGAAGCAGAAGATCGACGACGAGCTCAAGCGCATGTTCCGCCCCGAGTTCCTCAACCGCGTCGACGCGGTGGTCGTCTTCAAGAGCCTGACCACGCAGCAGATCCGCGAGATCGTCGACCTGCAGCTGAACCGGCTGGGCAAGCACCTGGGTGAGCAGCAGATCACGATCGAGGTCACCGACGCGGCCAAGGACCTGCTTGCGAAGGAGGGCTACGACAAGCAGTACGGCGCCCGGCCGCTGCGGCGCGTGATCACGAGCCGGATCGAAGACCAGCTGTCGGAGCACCTGCTCCGGGGCAAGATCGCGCGCGGAGACACCGTGCAGATCGACGTCGAGGGCGAGGACAACCTGAAGTTCACGCCGACCAAGCATTCGAAGCCTAAGGAGCCCGCGGCCGCGCCGGCCGGCCCCGCCGCCAAGACCTAGCCCCCAAGCCAGTCTCGAAGTCGCTGAGCGAGCCGTGCGGGCGTCGTCTGGCTCTTGATCATGTGATCGAGCGCGCCGAGCTTGATCCCGCGCTCGACCAGCTCCTTCTCGTTCCAGTTGGACAGGATCACGGCCGGAATATCCCGCGTGGCGGCGTCGTCGCGCAGCGCCTCGAGCACGCTCAGGCCGTCCATTTTCGGCAGCCTTATGTCGAGAAAGATGATGTCGGGACGCGAAGTCCTTGCCTTCTCCAGCGCGGTGATCCCGTCGCCGGCGACATCGACCGCGTACCCGTCCAGCTCCAGCTTGAGCCGGTACATTTGAGCCACGGAAGCGTCGTCCTCGACGAAGAGGACCCTGACCTCATCCGGGTCTGCGCCGGCCCGTTGATTCACTTCCCATCTCTTCTTTCGTGCAACGCTTAGCGGTCGAAAAATGAGCGTATCGGTTCCCCTGCGCCTGCGACCGCTGGAGATCGGCGACCTGCTCGACGAGACCTTCCGCCTCTACCGACGGCACTTTCTCTTGTTTGCCGGGATCTCGGTCATCCTGGCCATCCCGTCGGCCGCCCTGTATGCACTCGCCCTGGGCCTCCTGACGGCGGGGGCGGCGGAGACGACGATCATCACGAACACCACAGCGACGGCGCTGCTCGCCGGTATCGGCGCGGCGCTGCTGATCAACATCATCGTCCTGCCCTTTACCAGCAGCGCCGTCACCTATGCGGCTTGCGAGTCGGCGGTCGGCCGCCCAGTGACCCCGGCTGGCGTGTTCATGGGCGTGGGCCGGCGGTACTTCCCGCTGCTGGGTTACTGGCTGCTCTTCAACTCCCTGACCGCCGGGATCGCATTCGCGCTTTGCGTCGCGCCCGGGATCCTCTGGACCTGGATCTGGGTGATGTGGATCGCGGCGACGCCCGCGATGTTCGTCGAGAACATCGGCCTCGGCGCCGCCGTCACACGCAGCCGGTACCTCGTCCAGGGCAGGTGGTGGCGCACGTTCCTGATCCTGTTCCTGATGGGCGTCGTCACGTACTTCGCCCGCGTCGGCCTCGAGGCGTTCCTCAACCTGATCAGCAGCCTCCTCGAGATCGTCATCAACCGCTTCCTGGTCGCGGCCATCGCCCAGGGCGCGGCGATCCTGGTCGGCGCCCTCGTCACGCCGGTCTCGCAGATCCTCATCGTGCTCATCTACTTCGACCTTCGCGTGCGCCGCGAGGCGCTCGACCTGTTCCAGGTCGCGTATCAGCTGGCCGTTCCGCAGACCG
Organism: Candidatus Dormiibacterota bacterium; assembly: GCA_035280365.1. GTDB lineage: Bacteria > Chloroflexota > Dormibacteria > Dormibacterales > Dormibacteraceae > 40CM-4-65-16. The sequence goes on from DATEGB010000146.1 coordinate 6,484, forward strand.
CGGTCTGACCAAGGTGCGCGTCGACCGGCTGATCGCGGCGGCGCTCCTCGGTGGAGGCCTGATCGCCGTCCTTGCCACTCGGGCCGCCGCCGACCCGCCACCGCCGCCGGGCTACCTCGAATCCGTGGAGCGGGCGTACGCGCTGATCGAGAACGCGAGCGGGACGAACACCACGCCGGCCGAACGGGCGCACCGCGTCCTGCTCGAGGGTACGGAAGGCACGCAGCCCGAGATCCTCGCCGACCTCAAGGCGCGGCCTCCCCTGTATGACGACGCGCGCGTCCGGCTCCGAGCCCTGATCGCCGCGCTGCAGGACCCGGTCGACACCTCGAACCCTGAGGGGGCGCGGCAGCGGCTGCAAGAGGTGATGTCGATGAAGCGTTTCGACGCGCTGCACCGCCCGCCTTCGATCGTCGACCGCATCGGGCAGTGGATCCAGGACCGGATCAGCGATTTCCTGCAGCTGCTGTTCGGCCGTCGTGGCGGGGCGCAGCCACCCGAGTGGTGGCTGTACCTGATCGGCATCGCCATCGTCGCCGCGGTGGTGTTCGTCGTGTTTCGCGCCGCCCGCGGAAGGTTCACCCAGTCGATCGCCACCGAGCCTCAGGGTCCGAGACCAGCCTCCGACTACTTCGCCGAGGCGGACGCGCTGGCCGGGCGCGGTGATCGCGTCGGCGCGATCCGCGCGCTGTGCGCGGGCGTGGCCGCGACGCTGGAGGGCGAGCGGTCGTGGGAGGGCAGCCCGCTCACGGTGCGCGAGATCTTCTCGCGGTCGCCCGACTTCGCCGCTCTGCGGCAGCTCCTGCTGCCATTCGAAGCGGCCGTGTATGGAGGACGCGACATCGACGCCGCCACATACGCACGCGCGGCACAGGTCGCGGCCCCTTACCGCCGGCCGGTCCAGGCCGCCGCATGAGGGGCGCGCGCGGCTGGATCATCGCCGGGGCGGTCGCGGTCCTGATAGCGATCGCGGCCTACGTGTTGCAGCCACACAACGACTCCCCCGAGCACAGCTCGAACAGCGACGCCGCGAACGGCACCTCCGCGGCCCTGCTGTTCGCCGAGGCAATGGGCCATCCCACCGACCAGCTGACCGGCGGCTTCGAGCCGCCCGCCTCGTTCTCGGTGATGTTCGTGTTCTCGCCGACCAGTCCGTACACACCCGACGAGGCGGACCGACTGCGGGACTGGGTGCGCGGGCGCGGCGGCGTGCTGGTCTACGCGTCCGAGCAGGGAGACGCAGAGCTCGACCGCGCGTTTGGGGTCGTGCGCCTGCAGCTTGACGTCCAGGGCGCGCCGTACAGCGCCCTGCCCGCGCTGGGCGGAGTGACCAGCGTCAGCGGCGGAGGCGACATCTCTCCGCTCGAGCCCGGCCCGTCGCAGGTGCCGGTTCTGCGCACCGCCGGCGGTTGGACAGTCGGCTTCATCGAGCGCATCGGCGTCGGCTCGGTGGTCGTCCTTGCCGACCCGCTCGTGCTGTGCAACGGCTACCTCGAGAAGTCGGACAACGGCCGGCTGCTCGCGGACCTGCTCGGGTCGAACTCGGCGGCGCCGGTGACTTTCGACGAGTACCACCACGGCCTGACCGTGAGCGACTTCGCGCCGCAGGCATGGCTGGCGACGCCGTGGGGCGCGGCGCTGCTGTGGTTGCTCGTCGCCGTTTTCCTCGGTCTCGTCCTGCGCGGACGCCGGTTCGGCCCGCTGATCCAGCGAGCGCCCGAGGTTGTGCGCTCCGACGTCGAGTGGTCGAAAGCGGTGGGCCAGCTGCTCCGCCGCTCGAGCGCGCGCGCGGTGACGCTCGGCTTGCTCGCCACCGCCACGGAGCGCGCGGTGGCGGTGCGCACCGGTCTTTCGCTGCAGCCGCGCGAGCGGTTCTGGCAGGCTCTGTGGGTGCGCGCGCCGGAGGTGGCCAACGAGCTGGCGCAGGTCGAGGGCACGCTGACGGCGTCGCCGGCGAGCGAGCGCGACCTCCTTGACGCCGCGCGCCGGCTGCACGAAATCGCGCATCCCACCCCGCGCACAGCTCGCCGATGACTGACGTCGTTTCGTCGACCGCGACACAGTTCTTCGCCAGGTTTCGCGAGCAGCTCGCCAAGGCCATCGTCGGCCAGGACGATGCGATCCGGTTGTGCGCGATCGCGCTGGTGGCCCAGGGACACGTCCTGCTGGAAGGCGTGCCCGGCACGGGCAAGACGCTGCTGGCCAAGTCGATCGCCCGCGCCTTGACCCTCGATTACGGCCGCGTCCAGTTCACGCCCGACCTGATGCCGGCTGACATCCTCGGCACATCGGTGTTCGACCTGGCGACGCGGACTTTCTCACTCCGCCGCGGTCCGATCTTCACCAACGTCCTGCTGGCCGACGAGATCAACCGCGCCCCGGCCAAGGTCCAGTCCGCGCTGCTCGAGGCGATGGAGGAGCGGGGCGTCACCCTGGAAGGCCAGCAGCTGGCGCTGCCCGCGCCCTTCTTCGTCATGGCGACGCAGAACCCGATCGAGTACGAGGGCACGTACCCACTGCCCGAGGCGCAGCAGGACCGGTTCCTGTTCAAGGTCAAGCTCGACTACCCCGCGCCGGCCGACGAGATGGAGGTGCTGCGGCGGTGGGAGTCGGGCATCGAGCTGCGCGACCCGGCGAAGGCGGGCGTCGAGCCGGCCCTGGGCGGGCCGGACATCGAGGCGTGCCGCGCGCAGGTCGCGCAGGTCGTAGTCGACGAGAAGATCCGGCGCTACGTCGTCGACCTCGCGGGGGCGACGCGCTCGGCGCCGGAGATCACCCTGGGCGCGAGCACGCGCGCCGAGGTGCTGCTGATGCTCGCGGCGCGGGCCTTCGCCGCGTTCGAGGGGGCGGAGTTCGTCACGCCCGACCACGTCAAGGCACTGCTCGCGCCGGCGTTCCGCCACCGCCTGATCCTCCGTCCCGAGGCGGAGGTGGCCGGGCAGACACCGGACTCGGTGCTGGACGCCGTGGCCGGCCGCGTGGTCCCGCCGCGCTAGGAGGCGTGGCACCATGGAGTGTGCTGAATCCGGCGTTCTGGGGTGTCGAGGAGCCTGAATCAGTCCTGTCCAGCACACTCGTTGCGAGGAGCGCCGCGCGGGTTGTCTTCGCGACGTGGATGGTGCTGCTGGCGCTGCTCGCGGTCGCGTTCGTCGGCCGGGCGATGAGGGCGCCGTCGGTGATCACCAACGCAGCCGCCTTGATATCGCTGGCAGGGATGCTCTTTCTCATCCCGGCGTGGTACCTGACCGCGTTGCTGCTCGAGGACGGGATCGCGCCCCGCGGCGCGTCGTGGCTGGCCTTGCGGCACATGCCATGGATGCTCTTCTCCGGCCCGCTCGTGCTAATCGTCGGCCTGGTCCTCGTCGCGTCCCCGACCGTCGATCGCCTCGACTTGCGTGTGGCGGGAGCGATCGCCGTGGCCTGGGGCGGCCTCGTCATCTGTACCGGCGTGATGGCGTTGTGCAAGAAACGGAGGATGCGAAACGCCACGCGGGCTTGATTTCCTGCGGGGGCTGGCGCCGCAGCCGCGGCTCATCTGGGCCGTCGCCATCGGCGCGGGCCTGATCGCGCTGGCGGTGGTGTCGCCGGTGCTCGCATTCGTCGCGGTGGTCTACCACGTCGGGCTCGTGATCATCGCCGCGCGCGACCTGGCCTTGCTGCCTGGCCGCGGCGGCTACCTCGTGCGCCGGGTGACGCCCGAGCCGTTCTCGCTAGGTGAGCCAGAGGACGTCACCGTGAGGCTGCGCAACCGGGCCGCCGCCGGACTCGTGGGCAAGGTCGCGGACCACGCGCCGGACGCGCTCCGTCCGAGCCCGCGGGAGTTGACCGGCCGCTTCGACGCCGAAGGCGTCCTCAAGCTCACGTACAGGACCCGCTCACCGAGACGCGGGGCGTACAGGTTCGGCCCCGTCGACCTGCAGGTCATGCGACCCGACGGTTGGTGGCGGCGGCAGGTCCGGCTGCCGCAGTCCGAAGACGTCGCCGTCTTTCCCAACGTGGTCGCCATCCGGCGCATCCAGCTCACACTGCGCCGCGGCCTGCGGGCGATGGCGGGGATGCGCCGGGCGAAGCCGCCGGGTGCTTCGACGGCGTTCGCCGGGTTGCGCGAGTACGTCCGCGGCGACGACGTCCGCCGCGTCAGCTGGACCGCGACGGCGCGCCGCGACCGCCCCGTGGTCGTCGAGGTCGAGGCGGAGCGCGGCCAGCAGGTGATCATCGCCATCGACTGCGGGCGGCTGATGACCGCGCCTGCAGGCGACCTCGACAAGTTGGACCACTCGGTCAACGCTGCGCTCATGCTCGCGTGGGTCGCCCAGGCTTATGGCGACCGCGTCGGGCTCATGACGTTCGACGACCGCGTCACGGGCTTCATCAAGCCGGAGCGTGGCGCCACGCAGCTGCGGCGCATCACCGAGGCGCTGTACGCGATCCGGCCGGAGTACGTCGAACCGGACTTCGGCCACGCGATGACGCACCTCGCGCTGCGGGTCGGCCGGCGCTCGATGGTCGTGATCCTCACCGACGTGCAGGATCCCGAGGCCTCGCGCGAGCTGGTCGCCCATGCGCTGCGGCTCGCGTCGCGGCACCTCGTCCTGGTCGTCGCGATGTCGGATCCCGCGGTGCTGACCGCGCGCGACGCCCCGATAGACAGCACCAACCGCGCCTACGAATGGGCGGCGTCCGAGGAGTTCGTGTCCAGCCGGCGGGAGAGCTTCGAGCTGCTGCGGCGCGGCGGCGTGCTGGGCCTGGACGTGGTCGCCGGCAAACTGAGCCCGGCTTTGGTCGAGCGCTACCTGGAGCTCAAAGAGCGGGCGCTTCTGTGAGTAGAGGGAACCGTGCCCGGTTCCCTCTACTTCGCGGCGCTCAACGGCCGCGCTCGCATGTGTGTGCTGCAAGAAGACCTTGCGGCCGGATTCGCGCCGCTAACTCCTTCCGGAAAGGTAGAGATGACCAATTTGTTTGGGCGTGGCGGCACTGGAACACGGGAGGCATCAGGCATTGCGTGTTGCGGCCGGAGCAAGTCCGGCCGCCACGGCATCGTCAGGAACACGCCGGCCGCTCAAGAGCAGGTAGGAGTAAAACAGCGCGCCCGTCGTCAGCCCGATGGCCAGCTTGACCGGAAACGGGGTGTTCGACGGCGAGATGTTGCCCTCGATCGTCCCCGCCACGACCAGCAGCGGGGCCAGGCCGAGGAGGATGGTGAAGGCGCGGCGTGCGGCGATCACGAGCGCGTCGGAGCGCTTCCGGTTGCCCGGCGACACCAGAGCCCAGCCCATCATCAGCCCACCGGCGCCCTGGGCGATGACGATCGACAGCTCGAGCACGCCGTGGCCGATGACGAAGTCGAACAGCCCGCCGGCAAGCCCGTACGCCTGGGTCAAACCGAACAGGCCGCCGAGCGCGATCCCATTGGAGATCATCACCCACATCACCGGCAGGCCGAAGAACACGCCGAGGGCGAAGGCGACCATCGAGACGTAGATGTTGTTGACCATGATCAGGCCCGCGATCTGCACGCGCTCGTCGGGCGGAATGTTCGTCCAGAGCTGGTGGTGGTGGACCTGGTCGATCAGGCGCGGGTCGGCGATCGCGTACGCGGCGTCGGGGTTGGCGAGGACGACCAAGAAGGCGACGAGGGCGGGCACGAACATCATCGCCCCCGCCGCGAGTAGGTAGGGCCAGGCGTCGCGATAGGTCTGCGGCAGCGTCTCCACGTAGAAGCGCTTGATCCGCTTCCACACCTCGCCGCCGCGCCGGTAGACGATGCCGTGGCCGCGGGCCACGAGCCCGTTCAGGTAGCGGTGCACGGGCTCGCCGGGCCAATCGCGTTGGGCCCGTGCGAGGTCGGCGGTCGCCCGCCGGTAGAGGGCGGCCATGGTCAGCACCTGCGCCGGGGTGAGCGCGTTCAGGTGGCCGGCCCCTGCGCGCGCGAGCAGGTCCTCGAGCCGGTTCCAGTCGTAGCGGCGCATGGCGACGAAGTCTTCGGCCCGCACGGCTAGGACAATACAAAGAGGGATGAGCACGCCGCTGCCGGACAGTGAGCTGGTCGTTGCGACGCCGGAGCGCGTCTCGTTCGACTACCAGGTCGCCGGTCTTGCGACACGCGCCATCGCGCAACTCGTCGACCTGCTGATCCTCTCTTTCGTTCTAGGCGGCGTGTACTTCTTCGCAGTTGCGGTCGGCGCCGCGGGGCAGGACGTGGTCGCCTACCTGATCGCCATCATCGGCACCTTCGTCGTCATCTTCGGCTACTTCTGGTCGTGCGAGGCGTTCTGGTCCGGCCAGACGGTGGGCAAGAAGATCTTTCGCCTGCGGGCGGTCGGGGACCGCGGCGAACCTATGACGTTCATGCAGGCCGGGATCCGCAACATCGTCCGCATCGTCGACTTCTTCCCGTACGCGTACGGCGTCGGCCTGGTGGTGCTTTTCATCAACGGCCGGGGCAAACGCCTCGGCGACCTCGCGGCCGGCACGATCGTGGTCAAAGACTCGGACTACCTGCCGTTGTGGAAGGTGCCGGGCGGACGGCCGTCGGACCTTCCTCCGCCTCCCATGCCGGTCGCGGCCGCGGCGCTCGCGCCGGCAAGCCCCGCCGAGCTGCTGCTGCGCCGGCTCGACCCCGAGGTGCGACGCTTCGTGGCCCTGTACGCCCGGCGCCGGCCGGAGCTGCCGCCACACCTCCGCGCGCAGCTCGCTGGGCAGGTGCAGGCCAGCCTGGAGGCGGCGGCGCCGGACGTTTTTCGGCAGAACGGGCCGCTGGCGGCGCTGGACTACCTCGCCGACCTGGAGCGGGGTCAGTAGAGCCAGTCTTTGATCTGCTGCTCGGTGAGGTTGCCTCCGGTGAGGATCGTGGCCACGCGCTTTCCTTCGAGGTCGTTCGCGTGTTCTGCGATCGCCGCGAGGCCCGCGGCGCCTGACGGCTCGACGACCAGGCCCGCATCCGTGAACAGGCGGCGGATCCACATCCGCATCGCGTCGTCGCTCACGAGCATCACGTCGTCGACGGTCGTGAGCGTGATCTCGACCGCGGCCGGCACGGGCACGCGGACCGCGATGCCGTCGGCGATGGAATCGGTCGGAGCGTCGAGCGCCTTGCGCGCCTTCCACGACAGTGCCATCGACGGCGCGCCCTCGGCGCAGACGGCGATGATCCGGGTTTGGGACGAGGCGTGCTTGATCCAGGTGCCGACGCCGTTGACGAGCGAGCCGTTGCCGAGCGGCACGAAGATGGCGTCGAGCTCTTCGCGGCCTTCGGCCAGCTCCAGGCCGATCGTGCCCGCGCCTTCGCCGATGGCACCAATGAGCCCGTCCTCGACGAAGAGAAAACCGTGGCGCGTCGCGTACGCGCGGGCCGCGTCCTTGGCCTCGTCGAAGTCGTCGCCCTCCAGCCCGACGGTGGCGCCGAGGGCGCGCATGCGGTCGATCTTCAGCGGGCTGGCGCCGCGCGCGGCGAACACGGTGATGGGCACGCCGCGCTTGCGGCAGGCGTACGCCATGCCCTGGCCGAAGTTGCCGGCGCTGGCGCAGACGACGTGGGTCTCGCGACCTCCGAGCTTGTGCAGCAGATAGTCCGTGCCGCGGCCCTTGAAGCTGCGGATCGGGTTGACGGACTCGACCTTGAGCACTGTCGCCACGCCGAGGCGTTCGCTGAGGGGCTCGCAGTCGAACTGCGGGGAGTGCAGAAAAACGGGGTCGACGACGTCCGCGGCCGCGCGAATGCCTTCGACCGAGATGGTTGCGTCCACCGGAGCGCAGGATATCGATAGCCGCGAGCGCCGGCGAATGCGCCCTTGAAAGGGGTGACGAAGGGCGCGAGCGCCGGCAGTCGCGGCTATGCCGACAAGAAGTAGACGCCACCCCGGGGGTAGTCAGGGTGGCGCCGTGACGCTCACCAGATAGAACGCCGACGCCTGTAAAAAGGTACGGGTGGCCTTGCAAAACCAGCCGGGCTCGGTCCACAGTCTTTCTCCGATGCCGAAGACCACGACCACCTTCGTCTGCACCGAATGCGGGGGCGAGAGCCTGCGCTGGGCGGGCCAGTGCCCGCACTGCCACGCGTGGAACACAATGCAGGAGTTCCAGGTGCGGAAGGCGGCGAAGGACGCCCGGCCCAAGCCGCTGCAACCGCCGCGCGCCGTGGCGCTGACCGATCTCGCGACCGAGGATGCGGCCCGAGCAAGGCTTGCGTGGGGCGAGCTCAACCGCGTGCTCGGCGGCGGCATCGTGGCCGGGAGCCTGGTCCTGATCGGCGGCGAGCCGGGCGTCGGCAAATCGACCCTCCTCATGCACGCCGCGGCGCAGATCGCGCGCGCGGGGAAGGTGCTCTACGTCTCGGGCGAGGAGTCCGGCCAGCAGGTCCGCATGCGCGCTCAGCGGCTCGGCGCCCTGGAACCGCGGATCCTGCTCCTCGCCGAGAACGACCTCGACGCCATCTGCGAGGTGATCCGCAACGAGGCCCCGAGCCTCGCCATCATCGATTCCATCCAGACCGTCACCGACGCCGGCTATGAGGGCAGCGCGGGAAGCGTGACCCAGGTCCGGGAGTCGGCCGCCCGCCTGATGCGCCTGGCCAAAGAGATCGGCGTGCCGATCTTCCTGGTCGGCCACGTCACCAAAGAAGGTTCGATAGCCGGACCCAGGGTCCTGGAGCATATCGTTGACACCGTGCTGTACCTCGAAGGCGACCGCCGCCAGGAGCTTCGCCTCCTGCGGGCGACCAAGAACCGCTTCGGCTCGGCCGAGGAGATCGGCGTCTTCGCCATGGGCGAGGCTGGGCTGGAGGAGGTCCCGGACCCGTCGGCGGCCATGCTCGCCGCCGGGGCCGCGTCGGCGCCCGGCACCGTGATCGTCTCGGTGCTCGAAGGCGCGCGGCCGCTGCTGGTCGAGGTACAGAGCCTCGTGAACATCACGCAAAACCACCCCCTGCGCAGGATCGCCAATGGTTTCGACGTCAACCGGCTGCACATGATCCTGGCCGTGCTCGAGAAGCGCATGAAGCTCTCCTTCGGGCAGAAAGACGTCTTCGTCAGCGTGGCGGGCGGCATCCGCATCACGGAGCCGGCCGCCGACCTCGGTCTCGCCCTGTCGATCGTCAGCAACGAGAAGACCAGACCAATGCCGGACGGCCTGGTCGTGATCGGAGAGCTGGGGTTGTCGGGCGAGGTGCGTCGCGTAGGCCACCTTGAGCGTCGCCTGCAGGAGGCGGCGCGGCACGGCCTGACGCGCGCTTTGATTCCGGCCGGCTCACGGGCCGGCCGGCCATCCGGCCTCGAAGTGGTCGAGGTCCGGTCGGTGGCGGAAGCAGTCGCGGCCGCCTTTTCTTCACCCATCAAGTCCGGCGCATTCATAGAGGAGGCGGAACGGATCCCCACGAAATCGGCGGCTACGCCGTAATTTCGCGGGGGCCCCTCATGCCCGTCTCTTGAGGAGGTAACCCTTGAAGCGTTCCGAGAATCTCGCCCGATGGCTCGGGGCGGGGCTCGGAGTGATCGGCGGTTTTCTGCTCGGTTATTTCATGGTCCGGGGCATTCCGAGCGCTCACCCGGGCTGGGCGATCATCGGGCTGACGACCCTCGAAGGTTTGATCTTTGCGTACCTCGGCACGCCGTACGTGCTGGGCGGGTGGCGCGGGATCAACTTCCGCCTGACCAACACTCCGCTTCCCGACCTGTTGAGTGGACTCCTCGGCATGATCGTCGGTCTCGTCATCGCCGTTCTCATCGGCGCCTTCGTCCGCGACATCCAGCCGTACGGCATCTGGCTCTCAGCGGTGCTGGCGCTTCTCCTCGCCCTGCAGGGGGCGTCCGTCGGCCTGACGCGGCGCGCGGAGCTGACGTCCTTGTTCTTCGGCGGAGCCCGCGAGGAGCCGGCCAAGACCCACCGCGTGCCGGCGGTCCTGCTCGACACGTCCGTGATCATCGACGGGCGCATCTACGACATCGCCAAGACCGGATTCCTGGACATGCCGCTGATCACACTGAGCTCGGTCCTGCGCGAGCTGCAGAACGTCGCCGACTCGGCCGACGTCACGCGCCGCCGCCGCGGCCGGCGCGGCCTCGAAGTGCTGACCGAGATGCAGAAGGAGCCGTCGATCGACCTCCAGGTCACCGAAGACGAGGCGCCTCCCAACGCCGACATCGACACCCACCTCGTGCGCACGGCCAAGCGCAAGGGCTGGGCGATCATGACCAACGACTTCAACCTCAACCGCATCGCCCGCCTCGAAGGCGTGGCGGTGCTGAACCTCAACGAGCTCGCGCAGGCGATGCGGCCTGTCGCCATTCCCGGCGAGGAGATAGTGGTCACGGTAGCGCGCGAAGGGAAGGAGCCGGGCCAGGGTGTCGGCAGCCTGGACGACGGGACCATGGTGGTGGTCCAGAACGGCCGCCGGCTCTTGAACCAGACGATCACGGCGGTCGTCACCTCCGTGATCCAGACCTCGGCCGGGCGGATGATCTTCGCCGAGCCGGCGGGCGGCGCGGAGACGCGACGCCCGGCCCCGCGCGTCAAGCCCGCTCCGCGCGAGGAGACGGCTTAGCGATGGCCACGGTGGGGGCGATCGTGGCCGCGGCCGGCACGGGCTCCCGCCTGGGCCGCGGGTCGAAGGCGCTTGTGCGCCTGAACGGAAGGACCACGCTGGCCCGCGTGCTCGAGCTGTTCCTCGCCCTCGACGAGGTGGACCGGATAGTCGTCGTGGGACCGCCGAGCCGCCTCGAATCGGCGGAGCGAGAGGTCGAGGCTCTGCACCCGCGCAAGCCGGTCGTGGTCCGAGCGGGCGGCGAGAGCCGGCAGGACTCGGTGCGCGCGGGGCTCGCGGCGCTGGGCGACTGCGACTACGTGCTGGTGCACGACGCCGCGCGCCCGCTGGCGACCGCGACGCTCGTGCGCCGGGTGCTCGCGGCGGCGATGGACAGCGGCGCCGCCTTTCCGGCGATCAGCCCGCGCGACGCCGTGAAGCGCGTGGAAGGCAACCGGCTCGTGGAGTCACTCGATCGCTCTTTGATCGTGCTTGCGCAGACACCGCAGGGCTTCGCCTATGAGCTGCTCGCGCGCGCGCACCGCGAGGCCGCGGATGCGGGGCTCGTCGGCGACGACGACGCCCAGCTGGTCGCCGCGACCGGGCATGTGGTGTCGGTGGTGCCGGGCGAGCCGGCGAATATCAAGCTCACGACGCCCGAAGACCTGGAGGTCGTGGAGGCGCTGATCCGCGAGCACGAAGCCAGTCGTGTCTCGTAGCCGACTCCCCGCCCGTCTTTGCCGGCGGTGCCCGGCCACGCGACACGAGCCGCGGTGAGGGTCGGCATCGGCTACGACGTCCACCCACTGGTCGCCGGGCGGCCGCTGGTACTCGGCGGCGTGCGCATCGAGCATCCGACGGGCCTCGACGGACACTCGGACGCGGACGTGCTGACCCACGCCGTGATCGACGCCGTGCTCGGGGCGGCGGGGCTGGGCGACATCGGGACGATGTTCCCGGCCGACGATCCCGGCTACAAGGATGCGTCGAGCCTCGCCATGCTCGAGACGGCCAGCAGGGTGCTGGCCGACGCCGGCTACCGCGTCGTCAATGTCGATTGTGTTGTCATCGCCCAGGAGCCTCGGCTGCACTCGCACCTCGGACATATGAGCGAGAACCTCGCGGCCAGGTTGGGCACCATCGACGTGAACGTGAAGGGTAAGTCGCCGGAGGGCGTCGGCTCGCTTGGAGCGAAGGCGGCCATCGCGGCCCAGGCAGTAGCCACGATCGACGAGCTGTGACTCTCCGGCTGCACAACACGCTCACCGGCGCCAAGGAGGAGTTCGCGCCCCTGCACGACAACGCAGTCCGCATGTACACCTGCGGACCGACGGTCTGGAACTACGCCCACGTCGGCAACCTGCGCGCGTTCCTCTTCTACGACCTCGTGCGCCGGCACCTGCGCGTCAGCGGCTATCGCGTCACGCACGTCATGAACCTGACCGACATCGACGACCGCATCCTCGACCAGGCCAAGCACGCCGGCGTCACCATCACCGAGTACGTCAAGCCCTACGTCGAGGCCTTCTTCGAGGACATGGCCAGCCTCCGGGCCGAGCGCGTCGAAGAGTACCCGCGCGCCACCGAGCACATCCCCGAGATGGTCGACCTGATCTCGACCCTGCTCGCCGACGGCAACGCATACATCGCGGACGGCGACGTGTACTTCCGGATCGCGAGCTTCCCGAAGTACGGCGAGCTCTCGCACCTCGACCGCGCCGGGCTGAAGGCGGGCGCGCGCGTCGCGACCGACAAGTACGAGAAGGAGTCCGTCAGCGACTTTGCCCTCTGGAAGAAATCGCAGCCGGGCGACGGGGCGCTGGGCGCATCGTGGGACGCGCCGTTCGGCAAGGGGAGGCCCGGTTGGCACATCGAGTGCTCGGCCATGAGCAAGCGCTACCTCGGCGAGACGCTCGACATCCACGCCGGCGGAGTCGACCTGATGTTCCCTCACCACGAGAACGAGATCGCCCAGTCTGAGGCCGCGAACCACGCACAGTTCGCCCGCGTGTGGCTCCACTCGGAGTTCCTGGCGGACGCGACGGGGGCGAAGATGTCGAAGAGCGCCGGCGGTTTTACGACGCTCCGCGACCTCGTCGCGGCGGGGCACGACCCGCTCGCCATCCGGCTGTTCCTCATCGCCAACGCCCACTACCGGTCGAAGGTGCGGCTAAGCCCCGAGGCGTTGCACGCGGCGGCCGAGCAGGTGCGCCGTCTCCGCGAGTTCGCCGACCGGGTGCACAGGACCACGCCGGCGGCCGCGGACGACGGCGAGCTCGCCGAGCGCACGGGCAAGGTCCGTGTCGCTTATCGCGGCGCGCTCGACGACGACTTCAACCTGCCGTTCGGGCTCGGCCTCGTCTTCGACCACATGAGGGAGGCGAACGCCGCCCTCGACGCCGAGCGTGCAGGACCGCTCAACATGGCCTCGCTGGTTTCGCTTCTCGACGATGTCGACGTGCACCTGGACGTGATCCGGGCCGAGGAGCCGGGCCTGGCCGCGGAGATCGAGCGCCTCATCGCCGAGCGGGAGGTAGCGCGCAAAGCTAAGGACTTCGCCCGGGCCGACCGCATCCGCGACGAGCTACGCGCACGGGGCGTCGCGCTGGACGATTCCAAAGACGGCGTCAGGTGGCGCCGCGTCACCCCTACGCCGGAAGAGCGCTCCTGACCTTTCCGGTCTCCAGGTCGTGGTAGTGGCGCGGGATCCGCGTCACGTCCTTGCCGAAGAGCACGAGCTCCCACGCCGGCTCGCCGATGCCTTGCTGGCTGTGGATGTCGCCCGGCGGGTCCGGCCACGTGACGAACGAGCCTGGTTCGAGCTCCTTCTCGTAGAGAAGCGACACCTTGCCGTCGACGGTGTTGTAGTGCCGGTAGCGGTCGCGGCCCCGGACGACGCAGGCGACTCCCCATGAGCCGTGGTCGTGGACCGGGGTCGCCTCGGCCGCCGAGAACCTGGCCAGCATCAGCGTGAGGCCGTCGTCGTCGGTCTGCAGGATTGTGAACGTGGAATCGCTTCCGTGGAGGCTCTGCATCTCGGCCTCGGGGACGAAACCGGGCTCGCGCGATGCGCCGGCCAGGAGCGCGCCGACTGCCTCGAGGTTCGCGCCTTCGCGGAGCAGCGCGCGAGCTCGCTGCATGAACTCTGCAACCATCCACCTAGTTTGATCATCCACGGTCGCAACGCGGTCCTCGAGGCGGCGCGGGCTGGCCGCGTGGCGAAGGTCTACCAGGCGGCCGGGCTCGGCCACGACCCGCGCCTCGAGGAGCTGGCGCGGCTCGCCAAAGTGGAGCTCGTGCCGCCGGCGCGCCTCGACGCCATGGCGCCAGGCGTCAACCAGGGGGTCGCCGCCGAGCTCAAGCCCCGGCGCGAGTGGACACTCAAGCAACTGCTCGACACCCGGCCGTCGCTGCTCGTCGCGCTCGACTCGATCATGGACCCGCAGAACCTCGGCGCGATCCTGCGTACCGCCGAGGTCGCCGGAGCGGACGGGGCGATCGTCCCCGAGCACCGCAGCGCCCCGCTGTCGGCGGCGGCGGTCAAGGCGAGCTCCGGCGCGAGCGAGCTGCTGGCCATCGCCCGGGTCTCCGGCCTGCCGTCCGCGATCGCGGAGGTGAAGAGGGCCGGCCTCTGGTGCGTGGCGCTCGACCCCCGAGGCGAGCTGCTGCCGTGGCAGTTCGACTTCAAGCAGCAGGTGTGCGTGGTCGTCGGCAGCGAGGGATCGGGCGTGCAGCGCCTGGTCAAGGAGCGTTGCGACGCGCGCGTCCGGTTGCCGATGGCGGGCAAGGTGGCGAGCCTCAACGCCTCCGCGGCCGCGGCCGCGTTGCTTTACGAGGTCATGCGCCAGCGGACCGCCTCATAGACTGGTCGGCGTGTCCAAGCTCATCGTCGACGGCTACAACGTCGTCCACGCGTGGCCGGCGCTGAAGCGGCTGCTGACGACCGCCTCGCTCGAGGACGCACGAGATGAGCTCGTGCGGCGGTTGGCCGTGCTCGGGATGGTGAGCGGGGAAGAGGTGACCGTTGTCTTCGACGCGCATCACTCGACGGCGATGTCCAACACGGAAGAGACCGTCGACGGCGTGCGCGTCGTCTTCACGCGCAAGGGACACTCCGCCGACCACTCGATCGAGCGTCTTGCTTACCAGTCGAGCCAGGCCGGCGCCGTCATCACTGTGGCGACGTCCGACCGGTTCCAGCGTGACCTCGTGCGGGGCATGGGCGGCGCAGTGATCAGCGCCCAGGAGCTCGCGCGGCGCGTGGTCGACGCCGAGAACGAGATGACGCGGCGGGTGAAGCGCTACTCGTGACCCCCATCCGCCGCACGCGCATCGTCTGCACGATCGGGCCGTCGAGCTCATCGCCGCACATCCTTCGCGCGATGATCCAGGCGGGCATGGACGTCGCCCGCCTCAACTTCTCCCACGGGGACGCCGAGGCCCACCGCCGGGCGGCGGCCAACGTGCGAGAGGCGGCGCAGGCCGCCGGCCGCCCCGTCGCCCTGCTGGGCGACCTGCAGGGGCCGAAGATCCGCACCGGCCCGGTGGAGGGAACGTTCCAGCGCCTGGTGCGGGGGCGCTCGGTGGCGCTGGTTGCGCACCACACCGAAACGCCGGACGACATCGAGGTCAGCCATATCGAGCTGGTGCGGGCGCTGCGCAAGGGCGACCGCGTGCTCCTCGACGACGGCCGGATCGAGCTCGCGGTCCGCGCGGTCGACGACGGGCGCGCCGAGGCCTCGGTCGTGCGCGGCGGGCTGCTCGGTGAGCGCAAGGGGATCAGCGTCCCCGGCCGGCCGCTGCCTCTGCCCGCCATGACGGAGAAGGACATCGAGGACCTGAAGCTCGCGGCCGAGATCGGCGTCGACTACGTGGCCCTCTCGTTCGTCCGCCGGCCAGAGGACGTGGTCATCTGCCAGCAGCACATCACGGGGCTGAACCGCAACATCCCGGTCATCGCCAAGTTGGAGAAGCTGGAGGCGATCCGCAATCTCACGGCCATCCTCGAAGTCGCGGACGCCGTGATGGTCGCGCGTGGTGACCTCGGCGTCGAGCTGAAGCTAGGTGAGGTCCCGGCGGTGCAGAAGCAGGTCATCGACCACGCCAACCGCGCGGGCGTGCCCGTGATCACGGCCACGGAGATGCTCGAGTCCATGGTCACGTCCAACCGGCCGACCCGTGCGGAGGCGTCGGACGTGGCGAACGCCATCTGGGACGGCACCGACGCGGTGATGCTCTCCCAGGAGACTTCGGTCGGCGCCCACCCGGTCGACGCCGTCCGGGCGATGGCCCGCATCTGCATCGCGGCGCAGAAGCACCCGGCTTACGAGCGGGCGCGGCAGATCTGGCGCGAGCCGGGCCAGGTCGGCAGCGCGATCGCCCACGCCGCGGCGGCGACCGCGACCGAGTTGGACGCCAAGGTCATCATCGCCTTCACGGAGTCGGGGACGACCGCGCTGCGTTGCAGCAAGGCCCGGCCGCCGATGCCGGTCGTCGCCGCCAGCCCTCACGAGGAGGTCCTTCGCCGCACCGCCCTTTACTCGGGCGTGGTCCCGCTGCTCGTCCGGCCGGGCGCCGACACCGACCAGATGATCTCCAACGCGACCGCCGGCGCCCTGGAGAGCGGCATGGTCCGCTCGGGCGACCGGGTGGTGGTCGTGGCGGGCGTGCCGGTCGGCCGGGCGGGGCAGACGAACCTGCTCAAGGTGGAGACGGTTTAGACGCGAGCGCATAAGGCGGCTTAAGGCCGCATCCGTTGCGCGGAAAATAGGAGCGTGGCGCCCGCATCCCACGGTCTGCTCGGCCGCATCCAGAGGGCCAACGACGTCGCCGCCCATCGCTTCGGCCCGCACACCGCCGAGGTGGAGGCGTTCATCGCCGCCGCCGGGCAGCTGACGCCGTGGCAGTGGCGGCAGGTGCTGGCCACCCGCCGCCTCGTGGCCGCGGTGAGCAAGGACGGCGCATCCTCGACCGACTCGGCGCGCTCGATCCAGGCCGCGATCCGCAGCAGCGACACGCGCATCTCCGAGCCGATGGCCCGCGCGGGCGAGGTCCTGTTCGACACGCTGGCCAAGAAGAGCGACGACAAGCAGGTCGCCGCGTGGCAGGCGATGACCGCCTTGATCATGCGGTCGCACCTGCCGGCGCTGAAGTTCGCGGTCCATTACGCGCCGTTCGCGGCGCTCGTCCCGCTCTCCGGGTCGGACGCGCTGGACCCCAAGACGACGCGCTTCATCGCGCTGCTCGAGACGCTCGACAGGGACAGGCTTCTCGCCCTGGGCAAGCGTTGGCGGATCGACCCGAGCGCCTCTCGCGCCCTTCTGCAGGCGGTGGCCAAGCACCGGCACGCGGTCAGCGAGGAGTCCGTCGCGATCGCGGCGCTGTGCTTCGTCCCCAACCACCTGGAGGGCGACGAGGGGTGGTCGGCGGTGCGGACGGCGGTCCACGGCGGTCGCGTCCTGGGCGCGCTCGCCGAGCTGACGCCCGAGGAGACCACGCAGCTATGGGCGCCGCTCGAGGCGGTGATCCCGCTGGCCTCGCTCGCGGTCGAAAATGGCGCGGTCGTCGAGCCGGCGAAGAAGCCTCCGCGCGTCCGCACCGCCGCCTCGGCGACCAAGACCGCGGCCGCTTACGGCCCGAACCACGCCGAGGTGGCGGGGTTCATCAAGGGCGTGCAGGAGCTGTCGCCGATCCAGTGGCTGCGCGTGCTCGACCGGCGCAAGCTCGTGGCGAGCGTCGCCCGGGAGGGCGCCGTCGAGCCGGCGGGCATGGTGCGCTCCCTGCTCATCGCGCTGGACAGGACGAGGGACCTGGACACCTACACCCGGTGCCGGATCTTCGCCGCCGTCCACGAGGCCGGAATCAGCCGGTGGAATGGCGACGCCGACCTGGCCCAGCTCGAGAGGGTCGCTGTGCTGGATCGGGCCGAGTGGGAGCGCATGGCCGAGTCCGCGCCGCCGACCAACGTGGAAGCGTTGGCCCCGCTGGTCAACGCAGGCACAGCGCTGATCGACTTCTTCGGCGGCCGCTCGGACGACGAGGCGGTCGCCACGTGGCACGCCGTGTCGGCGCTCGTCCACCGCCACCAGCTGCCGCCGATCAAGTTCGCCGCGTCGTACGCACCGTTGGCCTCGGCGATCCCGGTGACCAATCCGCGCTCGTTGGGGGCGATGGTGTCGCGTTACGTCACGGCGGTAGGCCGGCTGGGCGCGCCACAGTGCGCGGCGCTGGCGAAGCCGTGGCAGCTCGAGGACGAGCTGTCGAACGCGCTGTCGCGCGCGGTTGCCG
>DATEGB010000147.1:0-9069 GCA_035280365.1 Candidatus Dormiibacterota bacterium
GAGGTCCAAGCTATGCTGGGCGCGAGATCAAACGCCTGAGGAGGGACTTGGATGTACGCGCTGACGATGAGGTTTGTGCTTCCGGAAGACACCGACTGGTCAAGGATCCCTGCGCTCATGGAGGATCGGGCCCGCAATCTCTACCGTGACATGCCAGGCTTGATCTCCAAGGCCTTCGTCTACGACCCAGACACTCGCGAGTATGGTGGCAACTACGTGTGGGCAACGCGCGAGCAGCTCGAGGCCTTCTTGGCTTCAGATGTGGTCAGTGGTGCGCGCGCCAAATTCGGCGAACCTGTCTACTCCGTACATCGCATCGCGGCCTACCTGGACCGCGGCGAGGTGCACGTTCCCGGCAAGGCGGCCGCCGTCCGATAGCCGGCGAATAGGGGTCGGAATAGCCCCGGCGAGATTCGAGTCGACACCTAAGAAACCGCGCCAGATCCTCCGGTGACTCCCACGGGAGGACACCTCAATCAACCATCGGTCTTGACCGCTACGAAGAGATACCGGTTGAGGCTAAAGAAGTATCGACCAGTCTTGCCGGATTGGAGCAGCTCGTCCGACCACGTTCCTGCGTCTTGACTGGTCACGCCCTGTCGGCCCGGCACGAAGTTCTTGATCAGATCGATGAGGCCGTAGCACGGACTCGCCGCGGCGGAGAGACAATCGTTCCCTCGTCCATCGCCGCTGTGCGACAACATCCGGGGTCGAGTAAATCGCTTCAATTCGGCGTGCGGCTGCTTCGTCAAACTGCAGCATGCGGACCATTTGTAGCACTCGCAGGCCCCAGTTGCTGCCTCACCTGACAGACGCGACCCTGCGTTCGCCTCAACCACCGACAAGCTGTGCCTCTTATCGATCAAGCGGCGCAACAAATGGTCCAGGAGGGTTTGGGTGGCCGACAGGAGAACGAATGTTCGAGTAGCCCCGGCGGGATTCGAACCCGCGATCTCAGCCTTGAGAGGGCTGCGTCCTAGGCCGCTAGACGACGGGGCCGCTACCTGGTGGGCGGCATTGGGTTTGAACCAATGACCTCTTGCGTGTGAAGCAAGCGCTCTCCCACTGAGCTAGCCGCCCGTGGGAACGCTAATTCTACCGTCGGCCTACGTGACGTCGGTTGGCAGGCGGGCGGCGTAGAAGCCGTGGGCGGCGATGAACATGGCCTGTGTGGGGCCGGTCGCGAGCTCGAGGGCGCGCGGCTGAAAACCGAGCGAGGTCCCGCTCGTGATGACGATATGGGTCGCGTCGAGCCAGCCCGCCCACTCCTTCGCTCCAGGCCCCTGGACGTAGGTCGCAAGCTCGCCGTGCGGTCTCCAGATGCCGAGATAACTCTGGTCGTCCGGGCGCGCCGCGGCGATGAACTGGCCGTCCTGGGAGATCGAGGCGGCGGCGCTGATCGAGCCCCAGTTGTGCGTTCCCCACGGAGCCGTCTGGCCGCTCCAGTCGATCGCGCCGCCCTGGATGCAGGCGCTGCCCATCGGGCTGAGGGGACCGCTCACCGTGCACGAACCCATCAGCACGACACGCCTCGCCGTGACCGGGTCGACGACGTGGTAGCTGATCGCAAAGTACGGGTTGTCGCGCCCCGGCGCGGCCTTGGCGACGTCCTCCACGTACGGGCCGTAGGCGTGGGCGAGCACCAGCAGGCCGGCGTGCCACGCCACCGGCCAGACGTAGTTGGTGTCGGAGTCGTAGATCACCCTCCGGTCGCCGCCGGTGAGGTTGTCGGTCGTGACCTGCACGTGGGCGGGCGATTGCCTGAAGTCGAGGGACCCGATGGCGATTCGCGTGTCGTCCGGGCTGACGGCAAACGCGACCTCGGCGCCTTGCGCGACGCTGAGGTTGCGGACCAGTCGAGGTTCGGCGTCCATGTCTTCGAGCGACAGCGTGTAGAGGTTCGAGTCGCCGTCGAGGTAATAGAGCGCGCTCGAAGTCGTGCTGACGTACGGGAGCTCGAGCGGCATGCCGGCGGCGGTAGGAAAGAGGGTCCGTCTCGCCGCCGTCTCCGCGGCGACAACCCTCCCGTCCATGGCGACGACCGCAAGCGTGTATCGCGCCTGGTCGGAAAGCAGATCGACCAGCACGCCGTAAGGCGGTCCCGCCGGCGCCTGCGTGCGGACGCCCGACGCGACCCGCGTCGAGGAAGCCGTGCCCTCGCCTGGGACGATCTGCGTGCAGGCCGTCAGGGCGGCCAGGAGCAGAAGCGCGCAGTTCCCTGTCTTCATCGTCAGTTTCAACGTCGCCTCTCGCCGGCCGTTACGTCGGTAGCATCGAGGTCATGGCCACGCCGCTAGCCGAGCGCAGTTGCACCGTCTGCAAGCCAGGGACGCCGACGCTGCCGCTCGAGCAGGTCGGCGGCTACCTCAGCCAGCTCAACCCGGACTGGAAGGTCGCCGACGCCGGCGGCCATCTCCAGCTGACCAGGACATTTCGATTCAAGAGCTTCATGCCCGGGGTCGAGCTGGTCAACCGGATCGCGGAGATCGCCGAGGCGGAGGGCCACCACCCGGACCTGCACCTGGCCTATGGGTCGCTGCGGGTCGAGCTGTGGACCCACGCTGCCGGCGGCCTGACCGAGAACGACTTCGTGCTGGCCGCCAAGATCGACCGAATCAACCCCGCATAAGCGCGTTTCACATGTTCTTAACCGTCTTTCTCGTGTTTTGTCGGCGAATTCCGGCTACAGTTTCCCGGCTTGATGCACTTCTTCCTTTGCTGGCTGTTCCATCAGAAGTCGCGTGAGGTGCTGCTGAAGGGGGTTCTACCTGGAGGGATCGACGCCGTCGTCTTCTGCTGGCGCTGCGACCGCATGCGCGGCAGGGCGGTCAGGGTCCTCCAGCTGACGCCCAACGGCATTCACGCCTGCAGCTTCCACTAACGCTCGAGAACGACCGCCGGGTAGTACGCAGGCAGCGTCGTCAGCCTAGGTAGCTCCCGCGCTGCTTCGTCCCGGACCGCCAGGTCGACGTTCCAGCTGACGACGATGACCGCGTCGCAACCCCCCAGCTGATCGGCGTTCGTCACCACGGCAAACTTGTCCGTGTAGGCGGCGAGGACCTGCTCGTCGCTGTGGACCACGCAGGCGACCTTGCCCTGCCCGTCAATGCGCTGCGCGGCGGCTGCGGCCTCGGGCAGGGCGAGGGGAGCCTCGAGATAGGTGGGCGCCTGGCCGATCACCGACGCCACCGCGCCCGCGACCACGACTGGCGCCAGCACCCACCAGCGGGCGACGGCGGCGGCCATCAGGAACGCGATCGCCGGCACCAGGAAGACGAAGAACCGCGGGTACAGGAAGGCGGGCCGGACGCCGAGCCACAGCATGGCGACGACGACCGCGAGCACCCCCACAGTCGTCCACAGCCAGAGCCGGAGGCGCTGGGTCCACATGCCAAGACCGGCGGTCGCGAGCCACACGCCGACCGGCAGCAGCACCGGCGCGCCGACGAGGAACAGCACGGTGTCGCGGGGGAACGCCGGGTTGAAGTACGGCGGCGGAAGGCCGTGGCGCGTCAGCTCCGTGACGTAGATCCCGGCGTTGGCGGCCGCGCCGATGGCGGCGGCGCCGAGCCACGCCGGCAGGAGGTGAGGCGTTTCGTCGCGGCGGGCGACGAGCACCCAGGCCGCGTGGCACAGCAGGACCACGGCGGCGAATAGCTGGGCCGCGATCGCCAGGCCCATGACGAGCGCGTACGCGGCCAGGCGCCCGCCGGTCCACCTGCCGCCGACCAAAAGCGTGCCGATCACCGAGCCGAGGGCCGCGAGGCTGTAGCCACGCACGTCGCGGCTGTTGTCGACGAAGAGCGGGTCGGTGGCGACGAACAGGCCCGCGCAAAGGCCGGCGACCATCCCGAAGCGGCGCACCAGCACCGCGGTCGAGACCCCCACCGTGGCTCCGCCGGCGAGCGCCGGCAGAACTCGGTACACGACCTCGCTGCGGGACCCGGTGAGCGAATAGACGACGTGACTCAGAAGTGAGAGGAGCACATGGTCATTCGTCGCCACCTGCTCGACCGGGATGGTCGGGATGACGGTGCGGACGGCGAACGCGTCCCAGAGCGAGGGCGTGGCGACGAAGTTGGCGAACGTGGCGGCGGCGTCGTAGCCGAGCGAGCGGTTCGACCCGACCATGTAAACGGCGAAAGTGGCGACGCCCAGCAGGGCGCCGGCCCAGGCTGAACTTTTAGCCGACGTCCCCGACAAGCTCTTCGACGTCGTCGCCCGTGTAGGCGGCGGCCTGCATGCGGAAGAGCCTCGCATAGCGGCCGCCCAGGCGCATCAGTTCCTCGTGGGTGCCCTGCTCGACGAGCCTGCCGTGCTCGAGGAAGATGATCCGGTCCGCGCGCCGCACCGTCGAGAAGCGGTGCGAGATGTAGACGGCGGTGCGGCCGCGTGTCAGCGACCGCAGGCGCTCGAAGAGGTCGTACTCCGCCTGCGCGTCGAGTGCCGACGTCGGCTCGTCGAGGAGCAGGATGCGTGCGTCCCCGCGCATGAAGGCGCGGGCGAGCGCGACCTTCTGCCACTCGCCACCGGACAGGTTGACCCCGGCGTCGAACCATTTGCCGAGCGCCGTGTCGTAGCCCGCCGGAAGGTTCGCGATCAGCTCGTCCGAACCCGCCTGCTTGCTCGCGCTGACGACCGCCTCGCGGTCGGAGATCTCTGGCACGTTGCCGAGGCCGATGTTCTCGGCGGCCGTCGCCTGGTAGTCGACGTAGTCCTGGAACATGGCGCCGATCTGGCGCCTGAGGTCGTCCGGCGCGACGTCGCGGATGTCGACGCCGTCGACAAGGATGCGGCCCTCGGTGGGGTCGTAGAGGCGGCAGATCAGCTTGAACAGCGTCGTCTTGCCCGCGCCGTTGCGGCCGACGACGGCGAGCGTCTCCCCCGCCATGATCGTGAACGACAGGTCGGTGAGCGCCTGCGTCTCGGCACCCGGGTACACGAACGAGACGTGCTCGAAGCGGATCTCGCCCACCAGCGGCTCAGGCACCGGCTTGGGCTCCGCCGCCACCGGCATCGAAGGCTCCCTGGCCATCAGCTCGAACAGGTTGTTCAGGTACAGGTTGTGCTCGTACATGCCGGAGAAGCCGCTGAGGATGCTCTGGATCGAGTTCTGGACCGAGGTCGCGGCCTGCGTGTACAGCGTCAGGTCGCCGAGGGTCAGACGGCCGACGATCGCCTGCAGCGCCACGTACAGGTAGGTGAGGGACGTGACGATGGTGCTCAGGTTGCCGAGGGCGAAACCGGTCAGGTAGCGGCGCACGACCTGCGCACGCTGCGTGGAGTAGAAGACCTCGGCAATCATCCGGTAACGATTGATGAAGTAGCCACCGAGGCCGAAGAGCTTGACCTCTTTGGCGAACGAGTCGGTCGTGACCAGGCTGACCAGGTAGTTCATGCGCCGGAGCAACCGCGAGCCCCAGCGCGCGATGTTGTAGCCGCGCCACCCATAGCGCGTGTCGGCGATGAACGCCGGCACCGGCGACACCAGCGCGAGCAGGGCGAGGAGCGGGCTGATGACGACGAGCAGGGCGACCATGGTGACGAACGTGAGCAGCGACTGGAGGAGACCGAACGCGGTGGCGATCATCAGCACCGGCCGGTTGATGGAGTCGTTCTGCGCCCGCCGCAGCAGGTCGTACGAGGCGGCGTCCTCGTAGAAGGCAAGGTCGAGCGCCGCCGCCTTCTCCATGACCATCAGCTGGATGCGCATGGAGACCGAGTTCTGCAGCACCTGCTGGGTGATGTTGCGCAGGGTGTTGAGGAAGGCGATCAACGCGAAGACCAGGAGCTGGAGGATGACAAGGAAGACGATCGCGCCGACGGCGCTGTAGACCGGGCTGTGCCAGAACCAGAGCTGGACGGAGACCTGGTCGGGCAGGTGCTGGCGGTTGATGAGGATGCCCTGGACGACCGCGTCGATGAGCTTCTTGGAGAGGTACGCGGACACAGCCGGGATCGCGCCCGCGACGGCCGTGGTGACGAAGAGCGCCACCGTGGTCGCCGGGCTCGCCTCCCAGACCAGGCGCATGACCTGGGGCAGCGCAGCGGTCGTGCCTGTGACCGACTGCTTGAGGCTCTCCCAGCGGCCGCGAAGGTCCTTTGGTCCTTCGGGTTGCTGCGGCGGCTCGATCGTCGGGTCGCCTGTGAGGCCGCTATTGGCCGGGCCGGTCTCCGGCTTGCGCCGGCCGCGCCCCCATCCACCCCACCAGATGATCGGGCCGTGAGAGCCCGGCGGCATCATTCCCATCTGCTGTCCGAGAGCTTACGGAACGCCGCTTGACACGACATCTCTTACAGTGTAATCATGTAATGCATGGATGACAAAGACCTCGGTTCGATCAAGGGTTGGTTTGCCGGAAGGCTCCCGGACGGCTGGTTCACGGGGGTGGAGGTCGCGGTCGAGGACGACCAGATCGTAGTCATCGGTACGCTGCCCGAGCTGAACCTCGGCTCGACGCCGGAAGAGAAGGAGGGGGCGGCCGCCGGCCGCATCGCCCGCTTCCGCGAGGAGACCCGCGGCGAGCGCATCGGCATCGCCCGCGAGGCCGAGGAGCGCTTCAAGAAGTACGTCACCTGGGGCGCCAAGCTCGACGGGGTAACCAAGCGCTTCAACCCCGGCGGCGGGGGCTGGTCGGGCGACGACCGGCGCAGCGTGATGATCCGGCGCTGGCTGCGCCGGCACCGCGGCCGGCGCGAGCGGCAGCCGGAGCGGCAGAGCCAGGTCTTCTAGGCCTCCGACACCGCCGAATACATCGACCCCAGCCAGCGGCTCGGGACGGTCTTCAGGAGTCGCGTGTTCTTGAAGCCGGCTCGAGCCGCCATCTTTTCCCACTGCTCATAGGTGAAGGGATAGGGCACCCACGGGTTGCCACGGTCGGTCGCGTATTCGACGAGGACCAACCGCCCGCCGGGGCTCAACATTGCGTGCACCGCATCGAGCACCGGCGATTTGTCGCGGACGAAGTGCAGCGAGTTGGCCATGAGCACGCCGTCGAGGTCGCGCAGGTCGAGCGGCTTGGTGAAATCCGCGAAGCGAGTCTCGACACGGCCGCCGATCGCGCGCAGCGCGGCCGCGTCCCTGTCCACGGCGACGATGTGAGCCTCGGGTCCGACGAGGTCGGCAAGGGCCATGGTGAACGCCCCCTCCCCCGCTCCGAGGTCCGCCCAACGAGCGCCCTGCCGGTCCCCGACGCCCTCCCTAATCAGGGCGATGAGATCGCTGCGTCTCAACTTTCTCGCGCACCCTCGGCGCGACCTCGGCCATGAACGCGCGCATCTCGTCGGGGTCGTCGGTGACGAGGAACGTGTCCATGCCGTAGTCGAGCACTAGCGCCACCAGCGTGTCGGCGTCGACGCTGCCCGCGTTGAGGACCCGGCGGATGGCGCGAGGGTCGCGGCCCGCGGCGCGCGCGGCGTCGTCGATGCGGCGGTTGCCCTGGAGCAGGTCGGGCGGCTTGACGTAGCCCAGCGAGGGGACCCAGCCGTCGGCCAGCCGGCCGACGAGAGAGAGCATCCGCGGCCTGTACGCGCCGAGCCAGATGCCTATCGAGTGCGGCGGCACCGGTCCGGAATGCGCCCCGGCCAGGCTGTAGAAGCGGCCGTCGAACCGGATCCCGTGCTGTCCGCTCCACAACAGGCGGATGACCTGGATCGCCTCCTCCAGCGCCGAGACCGATTCGGCGGGAGACCTCACGACCCCTCCGTACGCCTTGATCCCGTCCCAGAACCCGCCCGCGCCAAGGCCGAGCTCGACGCGGCCGCCGCTGAGGAGGTCGAGCGTGGCCGCGGCCTTGGCGAGCACCGCCGGCGGGCGTAGAGGCAGGTTGGCGACGTCTGGAAAAACGGTCACCCGCTCGGTCCGCGTCGCGATCGCGGTCAGCAGCGTCCACGTGTCGAAGAAGCGGCGTTGGTAAGGATGGTCCTGGACACCGATCAGGTCGAAGCCCAACTCGTCGGCCAAGGCCGCCTGGCGCAGCGGCCGGTCGGTCGCCTCCGGCGTGATGAAAACGCCGAACCTCACGGGCTGCCCGTAGTCCATCTACGAGGGCTAGAAACCGGCGAGCGGCGCTCCTATTTCCCTCGACGGAAGAGCAGCCGCCAGATCAGCAAAAGGACCACCGCGCCGGCGAAGGCGATGATGATCTGGTTGACGATCTGGATGCCGACGTTGATCGAAATGTGCAGCAGGCCCGCGAGCCAGCCGCCGATGATCGCGCCGATGATGCCGATGATCAGGTTCCAGAACCAGCCGCGGCCGCGGCCCATCACGACTAGACCGGCAAGGAAGCCGGCGACAAGGCCCACGACGATGTAGACGACGACGTTCTCGAGGGTCATCTGCGCTTGCTCAGACCTCCTCTACGCTGTTCTTTGAGATTCCGACCAATCAGTATCACCAGCCGTCCGGTGATTTGAGCCCCGAGATGCGCACTTTCGCGCCTACGGTCGCGTCACTGCAGGAGGTGGAGTTCAAGACCGCCTAGATCGGCGCGATGAGCTCGCGGATGGTCGCCAGCTCCTCGCCGCCGACCATGTGCCCCATACCCGGATAGAACCGGACCGTCACGTCCGCGCCAATGCGCTTGAGGACCTCGCCCGTCTCGACGACGCGCCGCATCGGGATGTGCGGATCGACGTCGCTGCAACCGAGGAAGACGGGCGTCCCATCGAAGCTGTCTGGGTAGTCGCGCGCCGTGCCGTCGGGGCCGATCAGCCCGCCGCTCAGGCCGACGACGCCGCCGTACCGACGCGCGTGGCGGGCGGCCCACTCGAGCATGAGGCAGGCCCCTTGCGAGAAGCCCAGCAGCACGATCCGCTGCGCGGGCACACTGGCTTCGACGCGCTCCGCCAGGCGCGAGACCACGTCCAGGGCTGCGCTCAGGTGGGGCTCGTTGCTCTCGATGGCCGCCGTGAACGGGTTCGGGTACCAGGTGTTGTCCGCGGCCTGCGGCGCGACGTACGCCCAGCCCGGCTTCTGGACCTCGGACGCGATGGTCATGATGTCCTCCGCGGTCGCGCCGCGGCCGTGGAGGAGGATCATCGCGGCGCGCGCGCTGCGCAGGTCCT
>DATEGB010000148.1:0-16164 GCA_035280365.1 Candidatus Dormiibacterota bacterium
CGCCGGCCGTCGCCGTACGGCGAGGCGGTGGCGGAGCAGCTGGCCCTCGAGTTGGCGCGCGCGGGCGTGGTCGTCGTCAGCGGCCTGGCCCTCGGCATCGACGCGGCCGCGCACCGCGGCGCGCTCAACGGCGGCGGCGTCACCGTCGCCGTCATGGGCACCGGCGTGGACGTCATCTACCCGGCCGCGCATGCGGTCCTCGCGGAGGCGATCCTTGCCGCCGGCGGAGCGCTGGTCAGCCAGTTTCCGGACGGCACGGCGCCACGCCGTCACCACTTCCCTGCGCGCAACCACACGATCGCCGCCCTGTCCGACGTCGTGATCGTGGTCGAGGCGGCGGAAGGCTCCGGCGCGCTCATCACCGCGGAGGCCGCGCTCGACCTACATAAAGAGGTAATGGCGGTGCCGGGCAGCGTGTTCTCGCCGCTGTCCGTGGGCACCCATGGGCTGCTTCGGGACGGGGCCGGCCTGGTCCAGAACGCGCGTGATGTCCTGGCCGCCCTGCACCTTGGCGGCGAGGTGCTGGACGACCCGCTGGCAACCCCACGTAGCCTCGATTTCCAGCCGCGCAGGGACTGGGACGGCATGCTTTCCCACCTCTCGGACGTTCTGGCTGTGAATGCTGCCGACCTGGCCCGGAAGCTTCAGCTTCCGATCGCCGAAGTCCTCGGCCGGCTGACCTCCCTGGAGCTCGACGGGAGGGTCAAAAGGCATCAGGGCGGGTATGTAAAGGCGTTGCGCCGGGGGAAAGAACGGGCGTAGGATGCCCGCCCTGAAGCCCCGGCGGGGAACAACCGCCCGGGTTGGGGAATAAAGAGAAAGCTGTGCCAGAAGGTCTGATCATCGTCGAGTCGCCCGCCAAGGCCAGGACTCTGAAGCGGTTCCTGGGGGACCGTTTCGACGTCCGCGCCTCGATGGGCCACGTCCGCGACCTGCCCGAGAAGGAGATCGCGGTGGACGTTGACGACGGCTTCAAGCCTCGCTACGAGGTGGTCGAAAGCCGGCGCAAGACGATCAGCGAGCTGCGCTCGGCGGCCAGGAAGGACCAGGAGGTGATTCTGGCCTCCGACCCCGACCGCGAGGGCGAAGCCATCGCCTGGCACCTCTCCGAGGTGCTGAAGCTGCAAGACCCGAAGCGGATCGAGTTCCACGAGATCACCTCGGAGGCCGTCAACCGAGCCCTCCAGTCGCCGCGCGGCATCGACATGCGGCTTGTGAACGCCCAGCAGGCGCGCCGCGTCGTCGACAGGCTGGTGGGCTACCGCTTGAGCCCGTTCCTCTGGAGCAAGGTCCAGAAGGGCATCGGCGCGGGCCGCGTTTCCTCGGTCGCGTTGCGCCTGGTCTGCGACCGCGAGGAGGAGATCCGCAAGTTCGTCCCGGTCGAGTCCTGGACGGTCGACGTCGAACTCTCCAAGCGCGGCGACACAGCCCATTTCCTCGCCCGGCTCCTCAAGCCGAAAGACGGCGGTGAGGAAAAGTTCGAGGTCCACGACGAGGCCGAGGCGCGGGAGATCCTGCGCCGGCTCGAAGGCGCGAGCTATCGCGTCACGGGCGTCGAGCAGAAGCGGCGCACGAAGAGCTCGAACCCGCCGTACATCACATCCACCCTGCAGCAGGACGCGTCGAGCCGGCTGCGGATGCGGCCGCGGGTGGCGATGCGCGTGGCCCAGCAGCTGTACGAAGGCGTCGAGCTGGGCGGCGAGGGATCGACCGGTCTCATCACCTACATGCGCACCGACTCGACCCGCATCTCGGCCGACGCCGACGCGAAGGTGAAAGGCTGGATCAAGGCGAGGCACGGCGAGCGCTATGTCGGCGCCGCGCGCGCGGCCAGGGCCGTCCCCGGCGCGCAGGACGCGCACGAGGCGATACGCCCGACCGACGCCAACCGGACGCCGGAGTCGGTCCGCCAGTACCTCAGCGCTGACCAGCTCAAGCTCTACGACCTGATCTGGCGGCGCTTCGTCGCCAGCCGCATGGCGCCCGCGGTCTACGACCAGACCCAGGTCGAGATCGACGGCGGGGATTACCTGTTCCGCGCCAACGGCTCGGTGCTCACCTTCGACGGCTTCTACAAGGTCTGGGGGCGAGAAGAAAATGGCGAGAACGAGCTGCCCCCGCTTGCGCAGGGAGAGGACCTCGACTACCACGGCATCAAGCCGGAGCAGCACTTCAGCCAGCCGCCTCCGCGCTACACCGAGGCGACCCTGATCAAGGAGCTGGAGCAGCGCGGGATAGGCCGGCCGTCCACGTACGCGCCGACGGTCGAGACCATCAAGGACCATGGCTACGTCGAGGTGAAGGAGCGCCGCCTGTACCCGACCAGCATCGGCGAGGCGGTCAATACGCTGATGGTCGACCACTTCAAGACCATCGCGGACGACGGCTACACGGCCAAGCTGGAGAAGCGGCTCGACGAGGTCGAGAGCGGCAAGCAGGAGTGGGTGCCGGTGGTCAAGGACTTCTACGGCCCGCTGCAGCGCATGCTCAGCGCCGCGGAAGAGGCCACGCCTGCGCAGACCGATGAGATCTGCCCGCAGTGCCACGAGGGCCACCTGGTGCGCAAAGCGAGCCGCTTCGGTCCATTCCTCGGCTGCTCGCGGTAC
This sequence comes from Candidatus Dormiibacterota bacterium, assembly GCA_035280365.1. Lineage (GTDB taxonomy): Bacteria > Chloroflexota > Dormibacteria > Dormibacterales > Dormibacteraceae > 40CM-4-65-16. Next base: position 2,607 of record DATEGB010000148.1, read on the forward strand.
CCGAAGTGCAGGTACCGCCGCGCGCTGACGCCGAACGGCGAGGCGCAGCAGCCCAGGCTGCTCGACGAGGCCTGCCCGAACTGCGGCCGGCCGCTGCAGTTGCGCACCGGTCGCTATGGCGAGTTCGTCGGCTGCTCCGGCTATCCCGACTGCAAGTACATCAAGCGCGACGGTGCCCAGGCGGAGGCGAAGCCGACCGGCGAGAAGTGCCCGCAGTGTGGGGAAGGAGAGCTTGTCGAGCGCACGGGCCGGTACGGGCCGTTCGTCGCCTGCTCCCGTTACCCCGACTGCAAGTACCGCGCGAACATGGGCAAGGACGGCAAGCCGCGCCAGGGCCCGAAGGTGCTCGATGAGCCTTGCCCGATCTGCGGCAAGCCGCTGGTCGAGCGGCGCGGCCGCTTCGGCCTGTTCAAGTCCTGTTCCGACTACCCGAAGTGCCCGGGGCCGAAGGGCCTGAAGAAGCTGGAGGCCGCCTCGTAACAAAACCTGGGGGCGTCGTCGCCGCGTCGATCCTCCTCCTGGCCGGTTGCGGTGGATCGCCCACGGCCTCGACGTCGCCGAGTCTCGCCACGAGGTCTGCGACCGCCTCCGCGTCGTCGTCGGCAGCCGCATCGGCCACCGCCTCGCCCACTTCCGTGGCGAAGCTCACGGGCACGTACGGGATCCTGTACTCGGCGGGCAACCTTGAGCTCGTCAAGCCCGACGCCGGCATCGCGGCCAGCGTGCCGATGCAGTGGACCGGCATCGACTGCTCGGCGTCACATGACGCGGTCAACCTCCAGCCCCCCGTCAGCGCGAGCAACAGCCACGTCTACTTCCGCGACGGCGGCAAGATCCGCATGGTCGTGCCGCCGAACGACGCCGTCGACGTGACGACCGTGTCCAACACGCCGACCGTGGTCAGCTTCTTCTCCGTCAGCCCCGACGACACGCGCATCGCCGTCGTCGTCGTGGACGTCACGATGCCCTCGACGTTCTACACGTTGTTGTACGTCGAGGATCTTCGAGGAAGCGGCAATCACCGGGATATCTACTCGGTCACCGCCCCGAAAGCGGGCAGCCCGACCACGCTCTGGCCGATGGGCTGGCATAACGGCAACCTGGTCCTGGCGGTGGTCCGCGCGTGCACTTTCGAGCCAGTCGGCCTCAACCCGATGGAGTGGCACGTCTCCAACGCGACCACCGCGGTTCGGGTGGCCACGATCAAGAGCACCAACAACTGCGTCCTGAGCGTCTGGCCGTCGCCCGCGGGCGTCGCGTGCGCCGCTCCGTCGGGCCCGACCACGATGTACGACTGGTCGGACAAGACGCTGGGCGTGACCGGGCCGGGCGTCACGTTCGACGGCAGCAACACGGGCCTGTCGCCCGCGGGCCAGAGCATCTTCTTCTCGACCGGCGTCGGCATCGCCGTCACGACTCCGGTGACGCGGCTCGTCCAGCTCGGCCCCGGCCCGTACGCCACGCTGCAGGGCTACGCGGCCTGCCTGTGGATCGACGAGGACCATCTGCTGGCGCCCAACGCGGTCATCTCTTTCGCCGCCGAGACGCCGGGCAACGTCCAGGTCACGGCCGGCGTCACCGCGCTGCCGCAGAGCGGGGTCTGCGCCGGTAGGTTTCCGGGTGGCCTTTAGCAGGAGCCCCGCAAACTCGCGGCGCCGCCTCGGAGTTTGCGGGAACTTTGTAGCGGGTACAATCACTGCGCCAGTCCAAGCGACTGAGTAAGCACGCCCGGGGCAAAACCCTGTCCTCCAGACGGAGGCGAGAACCGGGCGGAAGTACAACAGGAGTTAAGCGAACGTGGCGCAAGTGACTTTGAAGCAGCTGCTGGAGGCGGGTGTCCACTTTGGGCACCAGACCAGCCGCTGGAACCCGAAGATGAAGACCTACATCTTCACCGCCCGCAACGGCATCCACATCATCGACCTGCAGAAGACGGTCCGCCTGCTGGACGAGGCGTGGGACTTCACCCGAGGCATCGCGGCGAGCGGCCGGCCGGTACTCTTCGTCGGCACCAAGAAGCAAGCCCAGGAGACAATCCAGACCGAGGCGGCGCGCTGCGGCATGTACTTCGTCAACCGCCGCTGGATGGGCGGCATGCTGACCAATTTCAGCACCGTCAAGAAGCGGATCGAGCGCCTGCAGGACCTCCGCAAGTTGCAGCAGGAGGGCCAATTCGAGCAGATGCCAAAGAAGGAGGCCAAGCGCCTCCAGGACGAGCTCGACCGGCTGATGTTCCACTTCGACGGCATCGCCGACATGAAGCGCCTGCCGGGCGCCCTGTACGTGGTCGACCCGCGCAAGGAGCACATCGCGGTGACCGAGGCCAACCGGCTCAAGATCCCGGTCGTCGCGATCACCGACTCCAACTGCGACCCGGACCTGATCCAGTACGTGATCCCGGGCAACGACGACGCCATCCGCGCCGTCAAGCTGCTGACGGCGAAGATCGCCGACGCCTGCCAGGAGGGCCGCCAGGAGGCCGCGGCGCGCGGCGAGATCCTGCCCGAGGTTGAGGAGCGCGAGTTCCTCGAGACGCCTCGCTACGAGGAGATCGAGGAGTACCTCGAGGACGAGGAGGACTACCTGCCGACCGTCTCCGAGGAGGAGTTCATCGGCCGCGACGTCGACGACGAGGAGGCTCGTTGATGGCCGTGGACATGGACCTGATCAAGAAGCTCCGCGACATGTCCGGCGCGGGGATGATGGACTGCAAGAAGGCGCTGGAGGAGGCCGGAGGCGACCTCGAGAAGGCCTTCACGATCCTGCGCGAGAAGGGCGTCGCCAGGGCCGCCAAGCGGGCCGACCGGGCGACCGGACAGGGCGTCGTCGAGGCGTACCTGCACAGCACGTCGCCGGACTACCCGCCTCAGCTCGGCGTACTCATCGAGGTCAACTGCGAGACAGACTTCGTCGCCAAGGGCCCGGACTTCCGCAAGCTGGCAAGGGAGCTGGCGCTCCAGGTCGCCGGCTTCGGAGCGCGCTGGGTGACGCGGGACGACGTGCCCGACGAGGTCCTGGTCCATGAGCGCGAGATCTACGAGGCCAAGGCGCGCCAGGACGGCAAGCCGGAGCAGGTGATCCCGCGCATCGTCGAGGGCCAGGTCGAGGACTTCCTGAAGCACAGCTGCCTGATGGAGCAGGAGTACTTCCGCGAGCCGGGCCGAACCGTGCAGCAACTCATCGCGGAGAACATCTCCAGGCTCCAGGAGAACATCACAGTCCGCCGCTTCGCGCGATTTAACATCAGAGAGTCCTGAGCCACGCCGGGCGCGCGCAGGGCGCACTAAATCAGATGAAATCCAACGGCGCGCCGAAGTACAACCGGGTTCTGCTCAAGCTGAGCGGCGAGGCGCTTGGCGGGAGCCGGGACTACGGCCTGGACCTCGAGGTCGTGGAGACGATCGCGGCGCAGGTCAAGCGCGTCCACCAGATGGGCGTGCAGGTCGCGCTCGTGGTCGGCGGAGGCAACATCTTCCGCGGCCTGGCGGCCACCGAGCGCGGGTTCGACCGCGCGACCGGCGACTACATGGGCATGCTCGCGACCGTGATCAACGCCCTCGCCCTCCAGGACGCGCTGGAGCGCGCCGGCATTCCCGCCCGCACGATGACCGCGATCCAGATGCCGCAGGTCGCCGAGCCGTACATCCGGCGTCGCGCCGTGCGACACCTCGAGAAGGGGCGCGTGGTGATCCTCGCCGCGGGCACTGGCAACCCGTACTTCACGACGGACACGACGGCCGCGCTGCGCGCGGTCGAGATCGAGGCCGACGTCATCCTCAAGGCGACGAAGGTCGACGGCGTCTACACCGCGGATCCGAAGCGCGACCCGACGGCGACGAAGTTCGAGCATCTCGGCTACCTGGAGGTCCTCAACCGCGGCATCGAGGTCATGGACAACACCGCGCTCACGCTGTGCATGGACAACGACGTGCCGATCGTGGTCTTCAACCTGCTGACCCCCGGCAACATCGAGCGGGTCGTCCTCGGCGAGGAGGTCGGGACGCTCGTCGGAACGGCGTCTTGATCGATCCGATACTGCGCGAAGCGGAGACGAAGATGTCGAAGTCGGTCGAACACTTCGGCGCCGAGCTCACGCACATCCGCACCGGCCGCGCGAACCCCGCGCTGATCGACCGCATCATGGTTCTGTACTACGGCACGCCGACGCCGCTCAACCAGCTCGCCCAGATCACCGTCCCCGAGCCACGCCTGCTCGTGGTCCAGGTCTACGACAAGAGCCAGATGGGCGCCGTCGAGAAGGCGCTGCGCATGAGCGAACAGGGCCTGAACCCCGCCAACGACGGCCAGCTCATCCGCGTCCCGATCCCGCCGCTGACGGAGGAGCGCCGTCGCGAGTACGTGAAACTGGTCAAGCAGAAGGCCGAGGAGGCGCGCGTCGCCATCCGCAACGTGCGCCGCGAAGAGCTGCACCGGATCGACCACATGCAGAAGAACGGCGAGGTCGCCGAGGACGAGTCGAAGCGGGCGACCGCACGGTTGCAGAAGATCACAGAGGGCCAGATCGAGAAGGTGGACGCCCTCGCCGGCCGCAAGGAGCGCGAGGTGATGGAGGTCTGACGATCCGAGCGACAATGTGCTAATGTGCTAGCACAATGGCGCTTATCGAGTTCCATCTCGACCCGAGCTCCGGCGTTCCCGTCTACGTCCAACTCATCCAGCAAGTCCGCCAGGCTCTCCTCGTCGGATTGCTCAAACCGGGCGACAGGCTCCCAACCGTCAAGGAAGTCGTCGCCAAGGTCGCAATCAATCCAAACACGGTGCTGCGGGCATATCGGGAGCTCGAGCACGACGGAGTCGTGGTCATCCGCCCCGGCCTGGGGACGTCCATCGCGCACGGTGCGGCCAGGCCTACCGCGCAAAGCGGTTACGGCGTGCTTAGGGCGGAGTTGGAGCGGAGCATTCGCAAAGCCCGCGCTCAGGGTCTCGACGACACCACCATCGGCGCGGTGTTCGCGCATGTCTTCCGCGAAACGGCAAGGGATGTTGTTGCGTGATCGCTCCGATTCAGGCGACGCATCTCGGGAAGCGCTTCGGCCGGACTTGGGCTCTGAAAGATTGCACCGTCCTCATTCCGCCAGGAAAGATCGCCGGGCTTGTCGGCCCCAACGGTGCGGGCAAGACCACGTTTCTCTCGCTGACCGCCGGCCTGTTGCGGCCTTCGACCGGTGACGTGACAGTCTTCGGCCGATCACCGCAAAAACAGCTTCTGCTGTTGCTCGACCGCGTCGGATTCGTCGCCCAGGACACCCCGCTGTACGCGGGCTTCACGGTCGGGGAGATGCTCAAATTCGCGCGCCGCCTGAACAGTCGCTGGGACCAGTCCGCCGCGGAGGAACGATTGCGGCGGCACGAGATTCCATTCGAACGGCGCATCGGTCAGCTTTCGGGAGGGCAGAGATCGCAGGTTGCCCTCGCGCTTGCCCTGGGCAAGCGACCCGAGCTGCTGCTGCTCGATGAGCCGGTGGCGCGGCTCGATCCGCTCGCCCGCCGCGAATTCATGCAAGGTCTCACCCAGGCGGTGGCGGAGGACGGGATCACCGTTCTTCTGTCGTCGCATGTTGTCGGCGACCTGGAACGAGTGTGCGATTACCTGGTGATCATCTCTGGCGGACGCGTCCAGGTGGTCGGAGACATCGACGAACTGCTCGCTTCACATCACCTGCTGGTCGGACCACGCGGGCCAGCGGCACCTCGACTGAACGGTCTGGAGGTGATCAAGGCGAGCCATACCGAGCGACAGACATCGCTTTGGGTTCGCGGGCTCGTGGCCGGCCTTCCCGACGGGTGGCGCGAGTCCTCACTGCCGCTGGAGGAGCTGGTAATCACTTATCTGTCCATGCCCGCCGCCGGTTCCTTGCCGCAGCCAGAGCTGCAGGAATTGACCGCATGACCTGGGTGACCTGGCGGCAGCATCGGCTCGAAGGCGTTTGGACGCTGGCGATCACCCTCCTGTTGGCCGCCATGATCGCGCTGGTCGCATACGAGGTTCGCGCGGCGACGTGTGCCGGCGCCACCTACTCGTCTGGGATCTCGTTTTGCTTCCCGTACGACGGGCTCGGCCAGCTGGCACAGCTGCTCGTCCAGTACAACCTCTACACGTACGGCCTGGTTGTCCTGCCGGCCCTGGCCGGAGCGTTCGTGGGGTGTCCGTTGGTCGCGCGCGAGATTGAGAACGGAACCCATCGCCTGGCCTGGACACAGGGTGTGACCCGACTGCGATGGCTCAGCGTGAAGCTGCTTCTCGTTTCCATTCCGCTGCTGATTGCCGCAGCGTTAGGCGGCGTCATGGAGATCATCCTCATCAATCAACTCGGCCCATCAGCCGACCGATGGGCGTTCTTCGACCAGCAAGCGCCCATGACGGTGGCGTCCACCCTGTTCGCGCTGGCATTGGGTGTCGCTTGCGGTGCGGTAATCGGTAGATCGATCCCCGCCATGGCTGGGACCTTGCTCGTATTCGTGGCGGTTCGGATTGGGCTTGCCGAGATCGCGCGGCCTGTCTATCTGCCCCCACTCGCGTACACGACGCATGACATGGCGAGTTACAGCTTTCCGCCGCGGGGGTACTCGAGCGCCTGGTTCGTCGATCAGGCGCGCTTCTACGACTCGAGTGGACACCTTCTCGGCACGGCATACGTAGGCCCAACGGGCGTTCCGGCGTACGCGATTCAGCACTTCCAGCCGGCCGATCGCTTCTGGACATTTCAGGGGATCGAGACAGCGATCCTCTGCGGTCTGGCGGCCCTGCTCATCGGGTTCGCCGTCTACTGGGTGTCTCGCCGCGTGAGCTGAGACGGCCTCTGGGCCGCCCGGTACGCTTTCCTCACCCGTGGACTCTCCGGTCCCCCGCCACGTCGGGATCATCATGGACGGCAACGGGCGGTGGGCCCGCCGCCAGGGCCGGCCCGCCAGCTTCGGCCACCGCGCCGGCGTGCGCGCCATCAAGCGCGTGCTCCAGGCCTGCGAGGATCTGGGCGTCCACACCCTATCCATCTACGCGTTCTCGACCGAGAACTGGTCCAGGCCGCGGGCCGAGGTGCGCGCGCTGATGCGTCTCTTCCACGAGACGATGCAGCGCGAGATCGACGAGATGCACCGCCGCGGCGTGCGCATCGTCGTCAGCGGCCGGCGCGACGAGCTGTCGCCGCGAATGCGCCAGCGCATCGAGGAAGCCATGGCCCGGACGTTCAACAACAAGAACGGCGTCCTGAACGTTTGTCTGAATTACGGTGGTCGGGCGGAGATCGTCGACGCGGCGCGCAAGCTCATCCGCGAAGGCGCCAAGCCGGAAGACGTCGACGAGGCGGCGATCTCGAGCCGCATGTACCAGCCGGACCTCCCCGACCCCGACCTCATCATCCGCACCGCCGGCGAGCACAGGGTGAGCAACTTCCTCCTGTGGCAGGGCGCCTACGCGGAGATGGTCGTCAGCGAAACCCTGTGGCCGGACTTCGGCGAGGAGGAGCTGAATGCCGCGCTGAACGAGTACGCATCGCGCGTCCGTCGCTTCGGTGGCCGGCCCGCGGCGGAGGTGGTGGCAGGCTGACCACGCAGAACGCCCCGCTCGCGCGCAGCTGGAAACCCAGCCCGCTGATGATTCGCATCGCCAGCGGCGCCGTCATTCTCGGCGTGGTCATCGGCCTGGTCCTCGCCGGGGTCTACGGCGTCTACGCGCTCGTGCTGATCCTCGGCGGGCTCGGCCTGTACGAATTCCTCGGCCTCTCGGACAAGATGGGCTCGCGCGCGCCGACCTGGCTGCTCTTCCCCCTGGGCGCGTTCTTCGCCTTCAGCGGCACGGTGCTGAAGGAGGTCGACGTCACGCTGGTCCTCGCCCTCGCGCTCGTCGGCGGTCTCGGCGCCTTCCTCTTCCTGCCGGGCCGCAGGCAGGGCCTCAGCCGCTGGGCGATGGGCCTTGCCGGCGCGCTGTACATCGGAATGCCGTTCAACTTCTACCTGCTGCTCTACACGTCGCAGCCGAATGGACTGGTCTGGACGCTTTTCACGATCCTCGCCGTGGTCGCGTGCGACGCGGCCGCGCTCCTGGTGGGCAGCCGCATCGGCCGCCATCCCTTCTTCGAGACGATCAGCTCCAAGAAAACTCTGGAAGGCGCGATCGCAGGCGTGATCGCCGCGATGGTGGTGATGGTGATCGGTGTTTCGGGCGTCCTCGGGCACAACCTGCTGCACGCGGTCGGGCTGGGCTTCCTGGTCGGAGTGAGCGCCGAGGTGGGGGACCTGGTCGAGTCGCAGATGAAGCGCATCGCCGACGTCAAGGACTCCTCTCACCTCATCCCCGGGCACGGTGGCGTGCTGGACCGGATCGACTCGATCCTCTTTCCGCCGATCCTCGTCTATTTCTACGTCACGTTGTTCCACCTCCTGTAGATGCGAGCGCTCAACATCGCGGTCCTCGGCGCGACCGGGTCGATCGGGCGGCAGACACTCGACGTCATCGACCGCAACCCTGACCGTTTCCGCCTCTTCGGCCTGACCGAGGGCGTGCGCTCGAGCAACCGCATGGCCGAGCACCTCGTCCACGGCCGCGCGGGCGACCCTGACTTCGACGCGCGGGTCGAGGCGATGGTCACCGACCCTCGCTGCGACCTGGTGGTCGTCGCCATCCCGGGCGCTCGCGCTCTCGCCCCGACGATGGCCGCGCTTCGCGCAGGCAAGGAGGTCGCCCTGGCGACGAAGGAAGTCCTGGTCATGGCGGGCGACCTGGTCATGAAGGCCGCCGGCGAGAAGGGAGTCAGGCCCATCGACTCCGAGCACAGCGCGATCTGGCAGTGCATGTGGGGCGAGGAGCTCGAGAACGTACGCCGGCTCGTCATCACCTCGAGCGGCGGGCCGTTCTGGGCCCATCCCGAGGTCGACCTCGACCAGGTCAGCGTCGAGCAGGCGCTGAACCACCCGCGTTGGTCGATGGGGCCGAAGGTGACCGTCGACTCGGCGACGCTGATGAACAAGGGCCTCGAGGTCATCGAGGCGCATCACCTGTTCCGGATGCCGCTGGACCGGATCACGGTTTGCGTCCACCCCCAGAGCGTCGTCCACTCGCTGGTCGAGTTCGTCGACGGCTCCTTCAAAGCCCAGCTCGGCCGGCCCGACATGCGCCTCCCGATCGCGGTCGCGCTGGCCTACCCCGAGCGCCTGCGCGACGCGGTGCCGCCGACGCCGATCGCGGAGCTCAGCGGCCTGGAGTTTCACGACCTGGACGAGGGCCGTTTCCCGAGCGTCCGGCTCGCTCGCGAGGCCGCCGGCACCGGCGGCGGCCACCCTGCGGTCCTGAACGCCGCCAACGAGGAGGCGGTGAACGCCTTCCTCGACGGCCGCCTCCCGTTCGCCGGCATCGTCCGCACCGTGGAGAGGGTGCTCGGCGAGTTCGCGGGATGCGGCGGCACGCTCGAGGAGATCCTCGAGGCCGATCACTGGGCGAGGGCTGAAGTCAAGCAATTTTTCGGTACCGTGAAGCGGGCATGAACGGGCTCCTGGTCGTCCTCGGCATCGCGGGGATGTTCCTGCTCTTGATCGCGCCCCACGAGGGCGGGCATTTCCTCTTCGCCAAGCTCTTCAAGGTCCGCGTGATCGAGTTCTCGATCGGCGCCGGCACGAAGCTCTGGTCTTTCACCCGCGACGGCACGCTGTACGCGATCAGGGCGGTGCCGATTCTCGGCTACGTGCGCATGGGCGGCATGGAGGCAGGCGACCTCGGCGACCCGAGCGGGTTCCACACCAGGCCCGCCTGGCAGCGGCTCCTGATCCTGGCCGGCGGACCGGCCGCCAACTTCCTGCTGGCCATGGTCGTGATCACGGGCCTCGACCTGAGCATGCTCAACAACGATCCGGGCAAGGTCGTCAGGGTGATCCCGGGCTCGACCGCCGCCCGCACCGGCGTGGCCCCGGGCGACCGCATCACGACCGTCAACGGCGAGCCGATGGCCGAGGGCTACGTCCGCCAGGTCGAGGACGCGAACCCTGGCATGCCGGTCAGCATCGGCGGCCACCACGCCAACGGGCAGCCGTTCTCCTACGTGATCCTGCCGATATGCGAGAAAGGCCAGCCGTGCGTGATGGGGATCACGACCGCGCGCGTGATCACGGTGGGATTCGCCCTGACCGACGGCGCGACTTTCCCGTACGTGGCGGTCAAGAACATCGTCCAGGGGCTCGCCCAGCTGATCACCGGCGAGATCCCCGGCGGCATCCTCGGGCCCAACGGCGTCACCGGCCCGATCGGGATCGCCGACGTGACGGCGCAGTCGGTCTCGCTCGGCCCGCAAACCTACCTGTTCTTCGTCGCCCTCCTGTCCGTCGCGCTCGGCTTCACCAACCTGCTGCCGTTCCTCGCCCTCGACGGCGGCCGCATGGTCGTGGTCGTCATCGAGGCGCTGCGCCGGCGGCCGTTCGACCGCGCGATGGAGCTCAACTTCCAGCGCGTCGGACTCGCCGCCCTGCTCGCGCTCGCCGCCGTGATCAGCTTCCTCGACATCGAGCGCATCGCCACGGGGCAGTTCCCTGGGCTGACGCGATGACGGCGCCGGTCAACCGGCGCAAGTCGATACCCGTCAACGTCGGCGGCGTGGTCATCGGCGGCGCCGCGCCCATCGCGGTGCAGACCATGACCAAGACCGACACCCGCGACGTCAAGGCGACGTTGCGCCAGATCCACGAGCTCAAGGAGGCGGGATGCGAGATAGTGCGGCCCGCGGTCCCGGACCGTGAGGCGGCGGAGGCGCTCAAAGAGATCGTCAAACGCTCGCCGCTGCCAGTCATCGCCGACATCCACTACGACCACACGCTCGCCCTGCTGGCGATCGAGGCGGGCGTGCACTGCCTGCGCCTCAACCCCGGCAACATCCCCGACCGCGACAAGGTGGTCAAGGTCGTGACCGCGGCCAAGGAGAGGCAGATCCCGTTCCGGATCGGCGTCAACGCGGGCTCGCTGCCCGAGGAGGTGCACAAGAGCCTCCGCGAGCAGCACCACATCGACCGCGACGACCGCGAGCGCACCGCGGAGCGCATGGTCGAGGTCGCGCTCGGGCACTGCAAGATCCTCGAGGACCTCGACTACGGTCCGGGCTTCGTCAAGGTCTCGCTCAAGGCCACCGACGTGTGGACGAACATCCTCGCCAACCGCAAGTTCGCGGCCGCCCGGGCGTACCCGATCCACCTGGGTGTGACCGAGTCGGGACCGGTCGAGGCGGGAAGCATCCGCAGCTCGGTCGGCATGGGCATCCTGCTCAGTGAGGGCATCGGCGACACGATCCGCGTCTCACTCGCGACCTCCGACCCGCGCGAGGAGGTACGCGTCGCCCACGAGATCCTGAAGACCCTCGCTATCCGTGTCGAGAGCCCAACCCTGGTCGCGTGCCCGACCTGCGGCCGCCTCGAGTACGACATGGTGCCGGCGGTGAAGGCGGTCGAGGCCTACATCGCGAAGCTGCGCGTGCCGATCACCGTGGCGGTGATGGGCTGCGTGGTCAACGGGCCCGCCGAGGCCCGGCACGCCGACATCGGCGTCACGGGCGGCCGCGGCAAGGGGGTGATCTTCAAGAAAGGTAAGCTGTACCGCACCGTGCCCCAGGAAGAGCTGCTTTCCGTGCTGCTGGGCGAGATCGACGCGATCGCGGCCGAGCACGCTCCGCTCCCGGCCTAGCCCGGACCTTTCCGTCCGGGCGTGCGCGATTCGGAACTCAGATCCATTTCGGGGTCCCCGCGCGAAGCGTGGGGGGGGACTAGAGGCATGAAACAGGAAGTGGAAGAGCAGCAGGACTTCGTGAAAGAGGTCACCAGGATGTCCGACGACTTCGACCGCTGGTACACGGACGTCGTCCGTAAGGCCGAGCTGGCCGACTGGTCGGGCGTGCGCGGGATGATGGTCGTCCGCGCCTACGGCTGGGCGATGTGGGAGGCGATGTGGCGCGCCTTCGACGACATGATCAAGGACAGCGGCCACGAGAACTGGGCGTTCCCGCTGCTGATCCCACGCGGCTTCCTGATGAAGGAGGCCGAGCACGTCGAGGGGTTCGCGCCCGAGGTCGCGTGGGTCACCAAGGCGGGCGGCGGGATGGAGGAGCTGGAGGAGCCCCTGGCCGTCAGGCCCACGTCGGAGTCGATCATCGGGCCGCTGATCAAGCGCTACATCCAGAGCCACCGCGACCTGCCCAAGCTGACCAACCAGTGGAACAGCGTCGTGCGCTGGGAGATGCGCTCACGACTGTTCCTGCGCAGCCGGGAGTTCTGGTGGCAGGAGGGGCACACGTTCCACGCCTTCGCGCAGGAGGCGATGGACGAGGTCGCCCTGATCCTCGGCTACTACCGCTCGATCGCCCAGGACTGGCTGGCCGTGCCCGTGCTCGCGGGCAAGAAGTCGCCCGCGGAGACGTTCCCCGGCGCGGTCTACACGACGACGGTCGAGGGACTGATGCGCGACGGCCTGGCGCTGCAGATGGGGACGTCGCACTACTTCGGCCAGAATTTCGCCCGGGCCTACGACATCTCGTTCTCGAACAAGGAGAACGAGCGCGAGCTCTGCTACTCGACCTCGTGGGGCATGAGCACCCGCCTGGTCGGCGCCGTCGTGATGGCCCACGGCGACGACTCGGGCCTGATCGTGCCACCGAAGATCGCGCCCATCCAGGTCGTGGTGGTGCCGATCTTCCGCGACGACGACAGCCGGGCCAAGGTGGAGAGATTCATCAAGGGCTGGCTGCCCGAGCTCAAGGCGGCCGGGATCCGGCACCGGGTCGACTGGCGCGACGAGCGGCCCGGGGACAAGTACGCGCACTGGGAGCTGAAGGGCGTGCCCCTCCGGCTGAACGTCGGCGCGCGCGACGCGGACGCCGGCCAGGTCGAGGCGGTCGACCGGCTCTCGCGGCAGAAGGTCGCCGTGCCGGTGGGCGGGATCGCGGGCCGGCTGAGCAAGGAGCTCGACGCGTTTCAGCAGAAGCTGTTCGACCGCGCGGTCCGCTTTCAGCAGGACAACACGTTCGAGCTGGGGACGCTGGACGAGGTCGTGGCCCACTACCGGGCGAAGGCCGGGTTCGTGTGGACGGAATGGTGCGGCGAAAGCGAGGAGGAGGACCGGATCAAGGCCGAGGCCGGCGGCGTCACGATCCGCGTGATCGACGAGGAGTCCAACCGGTCCGGGAAGTGCATGGTGTGCGGCCGCCCGGCGAAGTTCCGGGTGGCCCTGGCGAAGGCCTACTGACCGGCTGACCCGGCTGACCCCGCTGACCCCGCTGACCCCGCTGACCCGCGATAGTCGCGACTAACGACGCGCCTCGCGATCAACAAGCCGCGATAGTCGCGACTAACGACGCGCCTCGCGATCAACAACCCGCGATAGTCGCGACTAACGATGCGCCTCGCGATCAACAAGCCGCGATAGTCGCGACTATCGCGCCCGTCAGCCGACCGGGTTCTCGAACGCCCCCACCGCCGGCGCGTCCGGGTGAAGCGACCTTTGCGGGATGAGCTTCAGGGTCCCGTTCCCGACCGCGTCCAGCACCGCCTCGGCCACGTCCGGGTGGAAGTG
>DATEGB010000149.1:0-51045 GCA_035280365.1 Candidatus Dormiibacterota bacterium
TGACAACTTCTATGTATTCCTCCGCGTGGCCTGGTGCTGGAACTGAGCTCAAGAGTCAGGCCGCGACCTTTGAGTAGGCTCGATGAACTCTTGGAGTTTGCTCAGACCCGGACGCATCGCCGTCGCGTTCGAGGTTACGACGCGTGCGGGCCGCAGCCCCCCTTACCTGGATGGGTCACCGGGGCGCCCGGGTGCGGGCCGCGGGTTCCGACCGGCGTGGTCGGAGGCGCGTTCGTCGGGTTACCGTGACAACCGAACGGGGAAATGTGCGCGACCGTCTCCGTCGACGCGTGCTTGGCCGCGGACGAGGCCACTCCTCCGGGCACGTCCGGTGCGACCGCGTCGGGCGCCGTGGTAGTGACTACCGCCACGAGCCGGCCGATGGTCGGCAGCGCGATGACCGGCTGCGACGTGTGCGCCTGGGTCGACGACTGCGTGGCCGTCGCGAGCGGAGGGCTGACGGCGACCACGCCTAGGGTCACCGCCGTCGCGGTCCCCGCGGCCAACACCGCCACGGTGCTGGGCCACCGCGTGTCGCGCACGGAGTGCGCCATCCGGCTGTACAGGGCAAGGCCCGCCAGGGCCAGCGCCGACACCCAGACCCCCGCGCGCCGCATCGACTCCTCGAGGCGGGCGAGGGCGAGGGACAGCCGGCGGCGCACGGTACTCATCGAGACGTGCAGCATCGCGGCGATCTCGCGGTTGGTGTGGCCGCTCAGGTACGCGAGGGAGAGGATCTGGCGGTCCTCCTTCGCGAGGTGCGCCAGCTCGCCGTGCACGGTGTGGCGCTGAAGCGCGGAGATGAGCCCGCCCCACGCCCCGTGCGGGTTGGCCGGCACCTCGCCGTCTGTCGACAGCAGACGCCTGGCCCCGCCGCTGCGCCCAAACCGGCGGCGGGGATCGACGGCGAACCTACGCGTGCCTCGCAGCAACCAGGTCTTCATGGTTCCAAACGCGGCCGCCGATCTGGCGCCGTCACCCTGGCCGTCTGGCCAATCCGTCTCGAGGCGGGCTCGCAAGGCCCGCAAACGCTACACCTCCTGTGGAAAAAGGGATGCGGCTATCTTCTGTAAGTTCATGCGGAAGATCGACGCCTTCGCGCACATCCTTCCGCCGCGCTATCTCGTCCGCCTCGAAAACCGTCTTCAGACCTCGATCAGCCCGGCACAGCTGAGCTACTACCGCGAGGGCGTCTTCGGTTTCAGCGACGTCCTGACCGACCTCGACGCGCGGTGGCGCGCGATCGACCGGTTGGGCGACTACAAGCAGGTGCTGGTGCTCGCCGTGCCCCCGCTGGAAGAGGTGGGTCCGCCGGAGGTGGCCGCGGACCTTGCCCGCCTCGCCAACGACGAGATGGCCGAACTGGTGGCGAAGCATCGGGACCGCTTCGCCGGCTTCGCCGCGGCGTTGCCGCTGAACGGCATCGAGCACTCGCTGCGGGAGGTCGAGCGCGCGTGCGGGGAGCTCGGGGCCCTGGGCGTCCAGATCTTCACCAACGTGCTGGGCGTGCCGCTCGACGACCCCAGGTTCGAGCCGGTCTTCGCCCGCGTGGAGGACCTCGACCGAACGGTCTGGTTGCACCCCACCCGGAACGCGCAGTTTGCCGACTACGCGAGCGAGCGGGCCTCTGACTACGGGCTGTGGTGGTCGCTCGGCTGGGCGTACGAGACTGCGGCGGCGCTGTCCCGGCTCGTCTACTCGGGCCTCATGGAGCGGCATCCTCGGCTGAAGCTCATCGCCCACCACGGCGGCGGCATGGTGCCGCACTTCTCGAGCCGGCTGGTCATGGGCCCGGGGTTCCGGCAGGTCAAAGACTCGCTGCCACGCCCGCCGCTGCATTACTTCCGCCGGTTCTACGCCGACACCGCCCTGTTCGGCTCGCCGCACGCGGTGCGCTGCGTGGTCGAGTTCTTCGGGCCCGAGCACGTGCTGTTCGGGACGGACATGCCGCTCGGACCTGGGGACGCGGTCGAGGCGACGATTCGCGACGTCGAATCCTGCGACCTCGCCGAGAGCGATCGGGCGGCCGTCTATGCGGGCAACGCGGAACGGTTACTGGGTCTTACAGAACCGCGAGAAGCCTGAGTTCGTCGGGTCCGGCACGGTATGGAGCCCACGCCCGGATTCGAACCGGGGACCTTCTCCTTACCAAGGAGATGCTCTGCCGCCTGAGCTACGTGGGCGGGCTCTCTCGATTTCCGATTCTATCTGCTACATACTTCCGGGCCAGATCGGTGCCGACCATCGACGATGTGTTAGAGCAGGCACGGCGCAGGCTGAATCGCTTGACGGCCGAGCGGGCTGCCCGGGAGCAGCTCGAGGGGGCGCTGCTGGTCGACACGAGGTCCGCGGAGCAGCGGGCACGCGGCGGCGAGATCCCTGGCGCGTGCGTCGTCGAGCGCACCGTCCTCGAGTGGCGCCTCGATCCGACATCGTCCACCCGTCTGCCAGAGGCAGCAAGCCACGACCTCCGTGTGATCGTGATCTGCGAGGAAGGGTTCTCGTCCAGCCTTGCTGCGGCCTCGCTCCAGGACCTCGGTCTGGTCAACGCCACCGATGTGATCGGTGGTTTTCGGGCCTGGGAGGCCGCCGGACTGCCGGTCCGTCGCTGAACTGTTCGCCCGGCGGAATTTGTCGGGAGGTCGCGCGGCCCTAGAGGCCTGACGCGACCTTCCCTACGTCGGTCATGATCTCCGCCTTGCCCCGGATCTTGATCGCCGCCGTCATCTCGGTGAACTGCGCCACCAGCACCTCGCCGGCGTCCAGGCGTTCCGAGTGGTGCGAGCGGGTGTCTTTGCCCCGCGTCAAGCCCATGATCACAACCCCGTCCTCGAGCGCCTTGACGACGATGTAGCGCCCGCTAGCCTCTCCGTCCTCGGTCACCGTTCACACCTCTTCCATTGCCGTTGGACTGCGCCTTGGGCCGCACTGTCTCCAACCGGGTCGAGGCGCCGCCGATGAGCTCGTCGATGTCGGAGATGAGCGCCGGACCGGCGAGCACATGATAACGATCGGCGTTCACCACGACCTCGCGGCTGCCCACCACCACGTGGAGGACGACCTCGTCAGTCCCAGGGTGCCGCGCCAGCACTGATTCCAGGCGCTCGGCCAGGCCGGAGTCACCCGAGGGCAGCCGCACGTGGACCAGCTGCCGCCGCGCCACCGGCAAACATTCCGGGTCGTCCCACAGCCACGCCACGTCCGCCACCACCGACGCCGTCTCCACCTCGCCCTCCAGCTCCGGCTCCACCGGCGAGCCCGCGCTGCCGTTCGCCCGCGTGCTCCCGGCGCGCGCGTCCACCTTGCCCTGCACGACCACCACCTTGTCCGGCTCGAACAGAAGGCGCGTCTGTTCGAAGACTCGCGGAAACAGCACCACGTCGACCGAGCCCGTCAAGTCTTCCAGCGTCGCGTAGGCCATGATCTGGCCCTTGCGCGTGACTACGCGCCGCACCTCGCGCACCAGTCCGGCGACGCGCACCTCGGTGTCCTGCAGCGCGCTCGTCACCTCGACGGCCTGCGTGTCCGACAGCCTCGCGAGCTCGGCGGCGATGCGGCGCAGCGGGTGGTCGCTCAGGTACAGGCCGAGCAGTTCCTTCTCCAGCCGCAGCTTCTCGTCGCCCGGCATCGGCGCGACGTCGATCGTCAGTCCGTAGTCGTCGGCCTGCGCTTCGGGCGAACCGACCATGTCGAGCAGCGAGGTCTGGCCGGACTCGCGGTCGCGCCTCGCCCTTTCGGCCCGTGACACCGCGTGGTCGAGGGCCGCGATCAGCCGCGCCCGCTCACCCAACGAGTCGCACGCGCCCGACTGGACCAGCGCCTCGAGGACGCGCCGGTTGACGTCCTGGATCGCCGATGTGCGCTCGCAGAGATCCTCCAGTGACTTGAACGGGCCGTCGGCACCGCGCAGGCCGACGATGCTCTCCACCGCGTGCCGGCCGACGTTCTTGATCGCGGCCAGGCCGAACAGGATGCGAGCGTCCTCCATCGCGAAGTCGACGCCCGAGCGGTTGATGTCCGGCGCGAGCACGTCGATGCCGCGCAGCCGGCAGTCGACGATCGCCGTGGCCACCCGCTCGGCGCTCCCCTCCATGTGGATGAGCAGGGAGGTCATGTACTCGAGCGGGTAATTGGCCTTCAGGTACGCGGTCTGGTACGCGATGACGCCGTAGGCGGCCGAGTGCGCGCGGTTGAAGCCGTACTCGGCGAACTTCGCGATGCCGTCGAACAGCGCCTCGGCGGTCGCCTTGGGGATGCCGCGTTCCACGGTGCCGTCGATGAACTTGGTCCGGAGCCGGGCCATCTTGACCTTGTCCTTCTTGCCCATCGCGGCGCGGAGGATGTCGGCCTCGCTCATCGAGAAGCCGGCGAGCTCGCGGGCGGCCATCATGACCTGCTCCTGGTAGATCATCACGCCGTACGTGTCGCGCAGGATCGGCTCCAGGCGCTCGTGCATGTACTCGATCGGCTCGCGTCCCTGCTTGCGCGCGACGAACGCCGGGATGTTGACCATCGGTCCGGGCCGGAACAGGGCGACGGCCGCGGCAACGTCCTCGAAGCTGTGCGGCCGCATGTCCGTCAGCATCCTGCGCATGCCCGCGCCTTCGAGCTGGAACACGCCGTGCGTGTCGGCGCCGGCAATCAGCTCGTACGTCTTGGCGTCGTCGAACGGGATCTTCTCGATGTCGATCTCGACCCCACGGCGCTCCTTGATGAGGCGCAGGCAGGTGGCGATGATGTCGAGGTTTTGCAGGCCGAGGAAGTCGATCTTGAGGAGCCCGATGTCACCGACCGCCTTCATGTCGTACTGCGTGATCACCGCGTCTCGCCCCGGCCCGAACTGCAGCGGCGTGTAGCGCACGAGCGGCTCCGGGGCGATGACCACGCCGGCGGCGTGCGTGCTGACGTTGCGCGACACTCCCTCGAGGGTCTTGGCCACGTCGACCAGGCGCTTCGCCTCGTCGCTCGACTCGTACGCCTCGCGAAACTCCGAGACTTCCTTCAGCGTGTCCTCGAGCGTCTTTGAGCGGCCCTGCCAGACCGGCACGAGCTTGGCCAGGCGGTCCGTGTCGCGCAGCGGGACCTCGAGAACGCGGCCGACGTCGCGGATGGCCGCCTTCGAGGCCATCGTCGTGAAGGTGATGATCTGGGCCACGCGGTCGGCGCCGTACTTCTCCGACACGTAGCGGATGACCTTCTCGCGTCCTTCGACCGAGAAGTCGCAGTCGATGTCCGGCATCGAGACGCGGTCGATGTTCAGGAACCGCTCGAAGATCAGACCGTGCTCAAGGGGGTCGAGATTCGTGATGCCGAGGCTGAAGGAGACCAGGCTGCCCGCGGCGCTGCCGCGGCCCGGGCCGACGACGATTCCGTTGTGGCGCGCGAAGTTGTAGAAGTCCCAGACGATGAGGAAGTAGGAGGCGTAGCCGGTCGCCTTGATGACCGTGAGCTCGTTCTCGGCACGCTCCTGGACGGCCGCCGACGGCTTGACGTAGCGCCACTCGAGACCCTTCATCACGAGCTGGCGCAGGTACTGGTCGGGCGTCAGTCCGTCAGGGACGTCGAACGGCGGCAACAGCGTTGCGCCAAGGGCGATCTTCAGGTCGCACTGGTCGGCGACCTCCAGCGTGGCCGTCAGGGCGTCCGGCAGGTCGACGAACGCCTCCGCCATCTCGGCCGGCGTCTTCAGGTAATTCTCCTGGGTCGAGAAACGCCAGCGGTTCGGGTCGTTGAAGCGCGCGCCGGTCTGCAGGCAGAGGAGCACGTCGTGCGCCTCGGAGTCGTGCTTGTGCACGTAATGCAGGTCGTTGGTGGCGCAAAGGCGTAGGCCGAGCTCCTTGCCGAACCCCGCCAGGACCGCGTTCACCTGGTCCTGCCTGTCGATGCCGTGCCGCTGGACCTCGAGCAGGAAGCGGTCCTTGCCGAAGATGTCGCGGTAGGTGGCCACCGACTCGCGCGCGCCGTCGACGTCGCCGTCGACGATCCGGCTTGCCGCCTCGCCCTGCAGGCACCCGGACAGGGCGATCAGGCCATTCGAGTGCTCGGCCAGGACCTCCTTGTCGATGCGGGGCCGGTAGTACATCCCTTCCATCTGGCCGACCGTGCACAGGCGCATGAGGTTGAGGTAGCCGGCGGAGTCGGCCGCCAGCAGGGTCAGGTGGTTGGGGTCGCGGTCGACGCGGCCCTCGCGCAGGAGGCGCGAGCGCGGGGCGACGTAGACCTCGCAGCCGACGATGGGCTTGATCCCCGCGTCCTTGCATGCCTTGTAGAAGTGGATGGCGCCGTACATGACGCCGTGGTCGGTGAGGCCGATCGCGGGCATCTCGAGCTCGGCCGCGCGAGCCACCATGGCGTGGATGCGGCTCGCGCCGTCGAGCAACGAGTACTCGGTGTGGTTGTGGAGGTGGACGAAGGTTTTCGGGGCGTGCGGCATCGTTTTGGAGCGGGCTGGCGGAGACCCCGCGGATAGTCTACTGGCGCACGATGGCAACCACCATGCGGGCCGCAAACGCCACGGACCAGGCGACGATCCGGCGCATGATCCGCGAAGCCGACATCAACCCGATGAACCTGGAGTGGCCCAACTTCCTCGTCGCCGAGGACGCCGGGGCGGTCGTGGGCATCGGCCAGGTGAAGACGCACCGCGATGGAAGCCGCGAGCTCGCCTCGATCGCGGTGGTGCCTTCGCGCCAGGGTCAGGGCATCGGCAGCCTGATCGTCAATTCGCTGCTCGAGCGTCACGGCGACGGAGTCCTGCACCTGACATGCGAGCTGAGGAACCAGGGCTACTACGAGCGATTCGGGTTCGGGCGCATATCCCGGAAGGAATTTCCTCGGTACTTCACCCGGCTGATCCCGATGGTGAACGCTTTCGCCCGGCTGGGCGGGACGGAGATCATCGTCATGCGCCGCTAGGCTATCCAGCAATGTCTCGGATCGCGCTCCCATCGCTGGCCCACCTGCCGACCGAGGCGGCACACTCGGGCATCCGCGAGATCGGCAACGAGGCCATCCTCACACCCGGCTGCATCCAGCTCCAGGTCGGCCAGCCCAACTTCCCGACGCCGCGGCACATCAAGGACGCCGGCAAACGCGCGATCGACGAGGACAAGACCTTCTACACGCACACCCAGGGCCTCCTCTCGCTGCGCGAGAGGCTGGCGGCCAAGCTGGAGCGCGTCAACGGCATCAAAGTGTCGCCCGACCGGATCGCAACCGCGCCCGGCGGGGTGGGCGCCATCGCGGCGGTCTTTGCCGCCGTCCTCGAACCCGGCGACGAGGTGCTCCTGCCCGACCCCGGATGGCCCAACACCCGGATCATGCTGTCCTGGACCGGCACCCGCGGGGTCTTCTATCCATGCCCGCCAGGCAACGCCTTCGAGCCGGACCTCGACGCCCTCGAAGCCCTGGTCACGCCTCGGACCAAGCTCCTGTTGATCAACAGCCCCAACAACCCGACCGGCGCGGTCTATGGGGTCGGCACGGTCCAGCGCCTGATCGAGATCGCCCAGCGGCACAACCTCTGGCTCCTCAGCGACGAGTGCTACGACCAGATCCTGCTCGACGGCGCCTGGACGAGCCCGGCGTCGCTGGCCCCGGAGGACCCGCGGATCGCGTCGGTATTCACGTTCTCCAAGACCTACGCCATGACCGGGTGGCGCATGGGCTACGTCGCCGGTTCGGCGGCGCTGCTCGACACGGTGACCAAGGTGCTCGAGTCGAACTCCTCGTGCGTCTCGACCATCACCCAGGTCGCGGGCGAGGCGGCGCTGGACGGCCCGCAGGATTGCGTGGCCGACATGAACGCGGCCTACCGGCGGCGGCGTGACGCCGTGGTCCGGATCCTGCGCGACGCCGAGCTCTTCATGAGCGAGCCGAAAGGAGCCTTCTACTGCATGGCCGACGTATCGCCCTCGGGTCTCGGCTCGCGCGACTTCGCGTTCAAGCTGCTCCGCGAACGTGGGGTGGCCGTGGCGCCCGGGAGCGCGTTCGGCGAGGTCGCCGGGGACGCGGTCCGGATCAGCCTGGCCAGCTCCGATTCCGACCTCCTGGAGGGCGTCGGCCGGCTGGCCGAGTTCGTGCACGGCGGTACATAAACGCCGGCCGATCGGTTAAGCTCCCCGGCGTTGATCTCGGGCGTAACCGTCACTGCCTACGCTCCGTTTGGCCCGACATGCAGCTGCTGAGGCCTTTCCTGTCGATGGTCGCCCGGTCGTTGGGCCCCGGCCGGCTGCGGCTCTCGGTCGTCAAGCTCGTGCAGAGGATCGACCGGGGCACTTAGCTCGGCTCGCCGCCCAACCCGCGATAGTCGCGACTAACGCGCCCTTTCCCGCCGCGAAACGTTCGATAGTCGCGACTATCGTGCGTTCAGGACCGCTCCAGCAGCGCCACCGATTCGATGTGGTAGGTCTGCGGGAACATGTCGACGAGCGCGGCGCGCCTTACTCGGTAGCCGCCCCGCACAAGCGACGCGATGTCGCGGGCGTGGGTTGACGGCTCGCAGCTGACGTAGACCAGGCGCCCGATCCCGAGCCGGATCAGCTCCGCGATCGCCTCCGGCTCGCAGCCGGCGCGGGGCGGGTCGAGGACGACCGCGTCGTGCCGGCCGAGGCGCACCCCGCCCAGCACGTCCTCCACCTTGCCCGCCAGGTACACCACCCGCGCCGAGTTGATGCGCGCGTTGAGTCGGCCGAGCTGGACCGCCCGCGGGTTCTCCTCGACCGCGGTCACGCTTGCGCCGGCCCGGGCCACCGCGACCGAGATCGTGCCGATGCCGGCGTACAGGTCGAGGACGCGCTCACCCTCCCTCAGGTCGAGCATGTCGAGGGCCGTCCGGTAGAGCACGAGCATCTGGCGGTAGTTCGTCTGGACAAAGGTGTCGCTGCGCACGCGAAACGTCATGTCCCAGAAATCGAGGCTCATGGCCTCGTCGAGCAGCGTCAGGTCGGGCAGCAACTCCGCGACGCGCCGCGCGAGCGCGTCGCGCGGCCATTCTCTCGGGTTGAGGCGCAGGCGCCACAGCAGTCCGCGTCCGGCCGGCTCGACAGTGAGCAACAGGTTCTTCACCCCGACCAGCCGGAGCTCGTTCGCGGCGCGAGCGAAGGCCGGCACGGCGCGCTCGATTCGCTCGTCGTGGATGAGGCAGCTGTCTACGGGCAGCACGTCGTGGGACCGCGGGCGGTGGAAGCCGAAGCGCCAGCCGCCCGCCTCGGCGACGGCCTCGAACTCTCCGCGGATGCGGTACCGCCACGGGTCGTCCATGGCCAGCACCGCGACGTCCGGCGGCAGCCGCAGCCCGGCCCCCGTCCACGCCTCCTCGACCACCCGGCCCTTCATCTCGAGCTGCTCCGGATACGCTGCGTGCTGGAGCTGACAGCCGCCGCAGGCCCCGAAGTACGGGCATGGCGCCTCGACGCGGTGCGGCGACGGTTCGATCACCCGCGTCGCCGCGGCGACCGCCACGCCGCCCTGCTTCCCCCGCGGCTCCGCCTCCACGACCTCGCCGGGCAAGGCGTAGTTGACGAGCCACACCTTGCCGTCCTCCCGAGCGACGGCCGCGCCTCCGTGGGCGAACGCTGTCGGCCTGAGGATCAGCGGCGCCACAGGGCGACCGGGTCGCGTGCCGGCTTGAAGCCGGCGGACTCCACCATCTGCGCCGCGACGCGGAATCCCTCGGCCACCTTGTCGGGGCTGTGGGCGTCGCTGCCGTACTGGACCGCCTGGCCGCCAAGCTCCCGCCACCACCGCACCGCCGTCAGGTCCGGGCAGAGCCGGTCGCCGCGGGTCGTGTTCACCTCGAGGACGCGGCCGGTGTGCGCCGCCGCGCGCAGCACGGCGCGGATGTCCTCCTCGTAGTCCTTCTCCTCGTAGGCCGGCCAGTAACGCTTCGGGTAGTCCAGGTGGGCCAGGACCTCGAACGGCTGGTCGGCCTCGAGCATGGCCAGGACCTCGGCGAAGTAGTCGCGGGTCGCCTCAGCGGCTTCGACGTGGCGAGCGACGAACTGGCTGGCGTCGACGATCTCACCCCCGGCCTTCACGCAGTGGACCGATCCCAGCACCTTGTCGAGCGGCCCGGCGGCAAGGATCTCGCGGGTCTCGGCCGGGAACCAGTGCGGCTCACCGAGCTCGACGCCGCTCATGATCCGCAGGTCGGGGAACTTCGCCCGGCACCGGGCGACCGCGTCCAGGTAGCCATGGATGTCGACGCAGTGCTGGTCCGCGTGCACTTTGACGAAATCGGCGTGGTCGGTGAACGCGATGGCGGGAAGGCCGAGCTCGATCGCGCGCTGACAGCTCCGCTCCATCGACCCGTGCGGCCCGTCGTACGACCACTCGGTGTGCACGTGAAGGTCGGGCGGCAGGAGCACGTGACAAGGCTACAATTCGCCCGCCGTGACCCGCCGCTGGGCCGCTGCCGGCAGCGCCGTCTTCTTCGCCGTCGCTCCGGGCGTCGTCGCGGGACTGGTTCCATGGTGGCTGACCGGGTGGCGGTTCGCGACCCCGTTCCCCTCCTGGACCCCATTTCGCATCGCCGGCGCTCTGCTCACGGTGGCCGGAGGCCTTGTCCTCGTGAGCGCCTTTGCACGTTTCGTTACCGAAGGCGTGGGTACCCCGGCTCCGGTCGCGCCGCCGCAGAACCTCGTCGTCGGCGGGCTCTACCGGTATGTGCGAAATCCGATGTACCTCGCCGTGGTCGCCGCCATCGTGGGCCAGGCACTGCTCCTCGGGCAGCTTTCGCTCTTCGCTTACGCCGCCGTCGTGGCCGCCGCAACTCTTGCATTCGTCCTCCTCTACGAGGAGCCCTACCTGGCCGAGCGGTTCGGAGCCGAGTACGAGGGATACCGGCGAAACGTTCCCGGTTGGTGGCCTCGCCTGCGGCCCTGGAGGCCGGCTAGCGAAGAAGCTCCAGCAGCACCTCGCGAGCGAGCTTCGGGTTAGCTTGCGGCGCTTTCTTCCGGAGGTCGTTGAGGATCGCGTTGGCGGCCTGCTCTTTGCCGCTGCGGTAGTCGGCAGCGGCTTTCGGATTCGCATCGATCGCCGCTTGCGCGAGGACGCGAAGCTCCGACTCGTCGCTGACCTGCGCGTAGCCGTGCTCGGCGACGATCTCAGCCGGCGTGCGGCCGGTCTCGACAGACTCGGCCAGGACCACGCGCGCCTGGTCGCGCGTGATGTCCCCGGCCGAGACCAGCTTCACCAGCTCGGCCAGGTTCTCCGGCGACGGGAGCTTGCCTGAGGGCGCGACCTCGTTGATGATCCAGCCGCCGACGGCCGCTGCTGGAGCCCCGAGCTCGACCGCCCTTTCGAACAGGTCGGCCAGCTCGCGGTCGGCGGCGATAAGGGCCGCGTCGCGCGAGCTCAGCTGCGCCGCGAGCCGGCCGCGGCGCACCGCAGGCATCTCGGGCAGGGCTGCGCGCAGGTCCTCGATCCACGCCCGGTCCAGCTCGAGCGGCGGAATGTCCGGCTCCGGAAAGTACCGGTAGTCCTCGGCGAACTCCTTGCTCCGCTGCGAGAACGTGCGCTGCTCCGCCTCGGACCAGCCGCGCGTCTCCTGCGCCACCGTGCCGCCGCCCTCGAGCACCTGCCGCTGGCGCTCGACCTCGTAAATGATCGCGCGGTGCAGGGCCCGGAACGAGTTGATGTTCTTCAGCTCGGTCTTGACCCCGAGGTCGCCGGACCCGGCGCGCCGAATCGAGATGTTCGGCTCGACGCGCATCTGCCCTTTCTCCATGTCCGCGTTCGACGCGCCGATCGTGCGCAGCACCGTTTGCAGCTCGACGGCGTAATCGCGCGCCTCGTCCGCGGAGCGGATGTCGGGCTCGCTGACGATCTCCATCAGAGGCACCCCGGCGCGGTTGAGGTCGACGTACGACTCCCACGCCCTGTGCAGCTTGTCGCCGGCGTGGACGAGCTTGCCCGTGTCCTCCTCGAGGTGGACGCGGCGGATGCGTACCTTGCGCTCGCCAAGCTCGAGCACGCCGTTGACGCTCATCGGCAGGTCGTACTGGCTGATCTGGTAGCCCTTCGGCAGGTCCGGATACATGTAGTTCTTGCGGTCGAACTTGGTGTGGCGCGGGATGTCGCAGTTGAGCGCGAGCGCTGTCTTGAGGCAAGCCTCGATCGCCGCTTTGTTGGGCACGGGCAGAACCCCGGGCAGGCCGAGACACACCTCGCACACGTGCGTGTTCGGCGGCGCGTTCAGCTCGGCGATGGCGCAGCCGCAGAACATCTTCGAGCGCGTCCTCGGCTGGACGTGGACCTCCATGCCAATAACGACCTCCCACGAGGCGTCAGACAACCTCGGCCACCTCGGCGCGAATCTCACTCGCCTCTTCGTACGCCCGCGCGACGCGCAGGGCGACGTTCTCGCCCCATTGGGGGGCCAGGACTTGCAGGCCGACCGGCAGCCCGTCCGACGTCCCGCACGGCACGCTGATCCCCGGCAGGCCTGCGAGGTTGCCGCCCAGCGTCAGCACGTCGCACAGGTACATGGACAGCGGGTCCTGCGTCTTCGAGCCGATCGGGAACGCGACCGTCGGCGAGGTGGCGCTGACGATCGCGTCGCACTTCTCGAAGGCCCCGTCGAAGTCGCGCTTGATCAGCGTCCGCACCTTCTGCGCCTTCAGGTAATAGGCGTCGTAGTAACCGCTGGACAGCGCGTATGTGCCGAGCATGACGCGCCGCCGGACCTCGGTGCCGAAGCCCTTGCGCCTGGTCTGCATGTAGAGCTCGGTGACGTTCGGCGCGTCGACCTCGGACAACCCGTACTTCACGCCGTCGAACCGGGCGAGGTTGGAGGAGCACTCGGCCGGCGCGATGATGTAGTACGCGGCGAGCCCGTAGTCCGTGTGCGGCAGCGAGACGTCGACGACCTCGGCACCCTCCCTCTGGAGGATGAAGAGCGCGGCGTCGATCGCTGCCTTCACACCTGCCTCGATGCCCGCGACGTCGTAGTACTCGCGCGGCACGCCAAGGCGCATGCCCTTGACGCCGCCGCCGTAGTTGTTCAGGACCTCCATCCCCGGCCGGCCGGAGGACGTGGCGTCGAGCATGTCGAGCCCGCTCATCAGTGAAAGGACAAGCGCGGCGTCGTCGACGCTCCGCGCGAACGGTCCAACCTGGTCTAGGCTCGAGGCGAACGCGATCAGGCCGTAGCGGCTGACGCGGCCGTAGGTTGGCTTCATGCCGACCACGCCACAGAGCGCGGCGGGTTGGCGGATCGACCCGCCGGTGTCGGTGCCCAGGGAGATGATCGCCTCGCCGGCGGCGACCGCCGCGGCGCTGCCGCCCGAGCTTCCGCCCGGCACGCGCGCCGTATCCCACGGGTTGCGCGTCGGGAAGTAGCCCGAGTTCTCGGTCGAGCTGCCCATGGCGAACTCGTCGCAGTTGGTCACGCCGAGCATCACCGCGCCCGCGTCGAACAGGCGCTGCACCGCGGTCGCCGTGTAGGGCGGCCTGAACCCCTGGAGGACCTTCGAGCCGGCGGTCGTCTCGACACCACGCACGCACAGCACGTCCTTGACGGCGATGGGGACGCCCGCGAGCGGCGGCGCGTCGCCCTGGCGGATCCTGCGGTCGGCCTCGTCCGCCTGCTTCTCCCACAGCTCCGGCGTGAAGCGCAGGTAGGCCTTGACCTTTGGGTCCAGGCGCTCGATCCGCTCGACGTGCGCGGTGACGAGGTCGGACGCCGAGATCGACCCCAGGCGCAGCAGCCGCGATGCCTCTTTGACCGTGAGCGCGGTCAGCTCGTCCGCGCTCAAGCCTCCTCCTGGATCGCCGGCACACGGAAGAAGCCACCGACCCTGGCCGGGGCGTTGGCCAACGCCTCGTCGGGGGAAAGGCACGGCCGCGGCTCGTCGTCGCGCAGCCGGCTCGCGACCTCGACGACCTGCGCGGTCGGCGGGATGTCCTCCGTGTCGAGCTGCTGCAGGCGGTCGATGTGGCCGAGGATGCCGCTCAGCTGGCCGGCGTAGAACTCTTCGTCGCCTGGCTCGAGCCCGAGGCGGGCGAGCGTGGCGACATGGCGAACTTCGTCCTCGGAGAGGGGCACGACGGACTAAGTGTCCCGCACCGGACCTTTCGGGCGCGGGACACCGGCCTAGGTGTGGCGGGCGACGAGCATCCAGGCACCGGCAAGGCCGGCGACGAGACTCAGCGCGAACGAGCCCGCGATCACCGCGATCAAGCCCACGCGCAGGTTGCCGACCACTGACGGCTCGCCGAGAAAGCCCAGCACGAACCATCCCAACCAGAACAGGAACCCGGCGGCGACAACGAGCAGCCACCTCACTTGGGCAGCATCGCTTTGAACTGCTCTTCGTCCAGGATCGCCAGCTTCAGCTTCTGCGCCTTCTCCAGCTTCGAGCCGGCGCCCGGGCCGGCGACCACGTAGTCGGTCTTGGAGCTGACGCCGCCCGCCGCCTTGCCTCCCAGCTTGCGCACGAGCGCCTCGGCGTCCGGCCGGCTCATGGTCTCCAGCGTGCCGGTGAAGACGAACGTCTTGCCGGTGAACGGTCCCTCGCCCGCCGCCTCGGCGGCCTGGGGCTCGACGCCGGCAGCCAGCAGCTTCTCGACCAGCTCCGCGCCAGGCCCGGCGAAGTAAGCGTGCACCTCGTGGGCCATGCTCGGCCCGACGCCATCGACGCCGCGCAGGTCCTCCTCGCCTACGCTGCGAAGGCGGTCGATCGAGCCGAACTCTGCGGCCAGCAGCTGCGCCGTGGCCTCGCCGACCTGCGGGATCCCGAGCCCGTACAGGAACCGCCACAGCTCCGGCCGCCTGCTGGCGGCGACCCGATCGACCAGGTTCTGCGCTGAGCGGTCGGCGAAGCCGTCGAGCTCCTTCACCTGGTCGATGCTGAGCCGGTAGAGGTCACTCGGGTCCTCGACCACGCCGCGGTCGATGACCTGCGTCAGAGTCGCGTAGCCCAGGCCCTCGATGTCCATCACCGCCGCAAAATGGCGCAATCTCTCCAACCTTTGAGCACCGCAGAACGGGTTTATGCAACGGTGCGCGATGTACGGCTCCTCGCGCACAACCTCTCCCCCGCACACCGGGCAATTCGCGGGCATCTTCCAGCCCGGCTTCGGCTTCTTGACGCTGACGATCTCGGGGATGACGTCACCGGCGCGGTGGATGGTCACCCGGGCGCCGACGTAGACGCCTTTCTCGTTGACCTGCGCCTCGTTGTGCATGGTCACGTTGCGAATCGTCACGCCGCCGACGACGACGGGCTTGACGTGCGCGACCGGGGTCAACACGCCGGTGCGGCCGACGTAGCATGCGATCTCCTCGACCTCGGTCTCGGCCTGCTCGGGCGCGTACTTGAACGCGATCGCCCAGCGAGGCGAGCGCGCGACGAAGCCGAGCTCGAGCTGCTGGCCGAAGCCGTCGACCTTCACGACCACGCCGTCGATCTCGTACTCGAGCTCGTGCCGGCGACGCTGCCACTCGGCGTGGTATTCGATGACCTCGTCGATCGAGTCGAGCCGGCGCCGGTTCTTGTTGACGCGGAAGCCCATCGACTCGAGGGCGTTGAGCACGTCCCACTGCGAGCGCGCCGGGCCGGCCGGGTCGAGCGTGTACATGAACGTCTGCAGGTCGCGGCTCGCGGTCACGGTGGGGTCGATCTGGCGCACGCTGCCGGCCGCCGTGTTGCGCGGGTTGACGAAGCGCGGCTTGCCCGCGGCTTCCATCTCGCGGTTGAGCTTCTCGAACCCGGCGACCGGGAAGTACACCTCGCCGCGGACCTCGAAGAGGTCGGGCAGGCCTTTCGCCGGGGTGATCGCAAGGGGGACGCTGCGGATCGTGCGCACGTTGGCGGTCACGTCCTCGCCGACCGAGCCGTCGCCGCGCGTCGCCGCGCGCTGGAGCCGGCCCTTCGCGTAGGTAAGGCTCATCGCCAGGCCGTCGATCTTCAGCTCAGCGCAGTAGACGACCTTGTCCCCCACGGCGGCGCGCACCCGCTTGTCGAAGGCGCGGATCTCCCCCTCGTCGAACGCGTTCTGCAGGCTCAGCATCGGCGAACGGTGCCGGACCTTGGCGAACTGGTCCGACGCCTCGCCGCTCACGCGCTGCGTGGGCGAATCGGGCGCGAGGAGGTCGGGGCGCTCGTCCTCGATCCGCCGCAGCTCGAGAAACAGCGCGTCGTACTCCGCGTCGGAGACCTCGGGCTGGTCGAGCACGTAGTAGGCGTGCTCGTGGCGCCGGATCTGTTCGCGCAACTCCTCGACCCGGACGGCAGGGTCGATCTTGCGGACGCGGCCCTTTGCTTTCGCCTTCGTCATTTGGTCAGCGGCGCGAGCATCCCGGACAGGATCTTGAGCCCCACCTTGTCGAACTTGATGACCAGCTCCTCGTCGGTGCGCGTGAGAGTGCTCTTCACGACCGTGCCCACGCCGAACGCCGGGTGGGTCACGCGGTCGCCGCTCGCGAAGCGCTGCACGGGCGGCGGCGCCGGCGCGACCTCGACCTGGCGCGCGACATACCTTTCTTTGTATCCCTGGCGCGGCGGCGCCACCGGCGCGCTGCCCCGGGGCGCTGCGAGCATCGACTGCGGGATGTCGGTGAGGAAACGGCTCGGGAAAGCCGGCTGCGAGCGCCCGTACAGGTGGCGGCGGAAGGCGCAGCTCAGGTACAGCCGGTCCTTGGCGCGCGTCATCCCGACGTAGGCGAGGCGGCGCTCCTCGGCCATCTCCGTCTGCGCTCCGACCAGCGACGGGTTCTCCTCACGCTCGTCCAGGGCGCGCTGGTGTGGGAGAAGGCCCTCCTCCATGCCGACCATGAAGACGACTGGAAACTCGAGGCCCTTGACCATGTGCAGCGTGATCAGCGTCACGCCCTCGCCGTTCTCGTCATACGCGTCCACGTCGGAGACAAGCGCCACCTCGGCCAGGAAGTCCTCGAGCCCCTGCGCGGGGTCGCGGTCGTCGAACTGCTCGGCCAGTCCGCGGAGCTCGTTGAGGTTCTCCATCCGCGCCTCGCCCTGGGGCGTGCCGTCGAGGTAGTGCGCGCGCAGGCCCATGACCTCGATCACCTGGTCGATCAGCTCGCTGGGCCGGAGCACGCCCATCGTCGCGCGCACCGACTCCACCTGGGCACGAAAGCCCGCCAACGGGCCGACGGCCGTTTTCGGCACGCCAGGCAAGCGGCCGGGGTCGGCAAGGATTTCCAGGATGTCCGTCTCGGCGTCGCGCGCGTAGGAGTTGACCGCCTCGACGGTCACATTGCCGATCTTGCGCGAGGGCACGGAGACGATGCGGCCGAAGCTGAGCGAGTCGCGCGGGTTGAAGCAAAAGCGCATGTAGGCGACCAGGTCTTTGACCTCGCGCCGTTCCCAGAACCGGATGCCGCCGACCAGCCGGTACGGGATGCGCCGCCGGGCCAGCACGTCCTCGAACGCTCGGGACTGCGCGTTGGTGCGGTAGAGGATCGCGAAGTGGGAGTAGCCGCGCCCTTCCGTCTTGCGAAGCCTCTCGATCTCGTCGGCGACGAACTCCGCCTCCTCGACCTCGTTGTAGGCCTGCGTGGCCATCACTTTCTCGCCGCCCGCGCGGTCGGTCCAGAGGCGCTTGTCCGCGCGTTCCGGGTTGCTGCGGATGACGCTGTACGCGGCGTCGAGGATCGCCTGGCTCGAGCGGTAGTTCTGTTCGAGGTGCACCACTCGGGCGTCCGGGTAGTCCTTGCGGAAGTCGAGGATGTTTCGGATGTCGGCGCCACGGAAGCGGTAGATCGACTGGTCGTCGTCGCCGACCACGGCCACGTTGCGGTGCTCGGCCGCCAACAGGTTGACCAGCACGTATTGGGCGTGGTTGGTGTCCTGGTACTCGTCGACCAGGACGTGGCGGAAGCGGTCACGCCACTTCGCCAGCACCTCGGCGTCGGTGCTGTACAGCTCGACCAGCTTCATGATCAGGTCGTCAAAGTCGAGGCCGCCCGAGCGGCGAAGCACCTCCTGGTAGGAGTCGTAGACCCGGCGCAGGATCTCGTCGGCGTAGCTGCGGTTCGGGATGTCGTCCGGCCGTTTGAGCTCGCTCTTGGCCTGGGAGATGCCCTGGCTCAGGGCGCCGACCGGATAGCGCTTGGGGTCGAGCCTGAGCTCGTCGAGGACCCGCTTCAGGGCCGCCCGCGTGTCGTCCTCGTCGAAGATGACGAAGCTCGACGGGATGCCCAGCCGCTCCGCCTCGCGGCGCAGGATGCGCACCGCGGTGGCGTGGAACGTGCCCACCCACATCTTCTCCGCCCCCTCGCCGACCAGCGTCTCGACCCGCGAGCGCATCTCCCGCGCCGCCTTGTTGGTGAAGGTGACGGCGATCAGCCGGTCGGGCCAGACCCGCCGCGATGCGATCAGGTAGGCGATCCGCGCCGTCAGGACGCGGGTCTTGCCGCTGCCGGCGCCGGCGAAGATCAGCAGTGGCCCGTCGCCATGCGTGACCGCCTGCCGCTGGGGCGGATTCAGGCGCTCGAGGAGCGCGTCGATCTGAGCTTGGGGAGATTCCGAAACCACGTGGGCCTTTAGGAGTCTACCCAGGGCTGGAAATGCCCACTTGCGCCGTTATGCTCCCCATGGCTTTGGCACACGAAGTCGATTTGGGCATGCGCGATCATCTGCTCTACCAGCTGGCGCGCGACCTCAGCTCCTCGCTTGATCTCGACACGGTTCTCGAGAAGGTCATGGAGCGGGTCATCGACCTGATGAAGGCCTCTCGCGGCTTCATCGTCCTGGTCGACCCGACGGACGGCAGCCTGTCGGTCCAGATGTCGAGCGGCTCGGACCCCGAGAAGGCGCGCCAGTTCCTGGGCTCGCGCACGGTGATCGAGCACGTGGTCCAGACCGGCCAGGCCGTGGTCGCCACCGACGCCAGCCTCGACGACCGGTTCAAGGGCCAGCAGTCGGTGATCATGCAGAACCTCCGCTCGATCATCGCCGTGCCCCTGATGACCAAGGGCGCGGTGATCGGCGCCGTCTACGTCGACAACCCGTTCCGGGCGGCGATCTTCGAGGAGAAGGACAAGGAGTTCCTGCAGGCCATCGCCGACCTCGCCGCGATCGCGATCGACAACGCCCGCCAGTACGAGCGTTCCGAGTTCCTGCGCCAGCTGTTCGAGGCCCACGTCAACAAGCAGGTCACCGACTACGTGCTGACCCGCTCGGCGCGAACGCTTCGCTTCCTGCCCGGGGAGCGCCGCGAGGTGACGATCCTCAACTCCGACATCGCCGGCTTCTCGACCCTGTCCCAGAGCATGGACGCGGAGGAGCTGGTCGCGTTCTTGAACGACTACTTCCGGCGCATGATCCGCGTCGTCCTGGAGCACGGCGGCAACATCGACAAGTTCCAGGGCGACGGCATGCTCGTGGTTTTCGGCGCCCCGAACCCGATGGACGACCACGCGGAGCGGGCGCTGCAAGCCGCCATCGCAATGGGGCGCGAGATCGAGCTCTTCAATCGCGAGCAGCTCGCGGCGGGCCGCAGCTCGATCTCGGTCGGGATGGGTCTGGACACCGGCGAGGTGGTGGCCGGGCACGTCGGCTCCGACGACCGGATGGAGTTCACCCTGATCGGCGTGCCGGTGAACAACAGCGCGTACCTGTCCAAGGTCAGGCCGGCAAAGGTGCTCATGTCCGAGGCGACGCGCTCTCGCGTCCCGAACGAGCTTCAGGTCGCCGACTACGAGCCGCTCCTGCTCAAGGGCGCCAAGGGCCCGCAGGCCATCTACGAGCTGGCGATCAGCTTCGACTAGCTCGCTAGCCCTGGCAGACCCAGCGGCCCGGGCCGTAGTGCGAGTACAGCCACGCCGCCGCGAAGGAGTTGGCCCGCGGGTCGAACGGTGACTGTTTGGCGTACGGCGTCCCCGACCACGTGCTCGGCAGGAACTGGAACAGCCCAGACGCGCCGCTGTCCGAGTTGACCGAGTTCGGGTGGTAGCGCGACTCACACCAGGCCACGTTCATCGCCCACTGCACGGCCGCCGGCCCGAGCGGGCTGAACGCGTCGGTGATGTCCTGGGCGATCTCCGGCGGCGGAGGCGGGTGGTTGCTGCGCGCGGCGATGGCCGCAGCCTGCGCCTGCGCGGCCGCGAGGGCTTCCTGCTTCGCCTGGTAGGCGGCCAGCCCCTGCTTGAGCTCGTTCGACCACGTCGCGACCTGGGCGTCCTGCGCAGCGTGGCTGCGCTGGCTCTGATTTTGCTGGATGATCGAGTTGCGGTCGAAGGCGCTGAGCTGGGTCACGGCGACCTGCGCCTGGTGGACTGCCGGCGGCTCCAGTCGCGGCGCGAGCACGGCCACCAGCAGGACGGCCCACACCAGGACCGCGCGGAAGAGCGGCAGCAACCCTTTCTTCTCTTGCTCCTTTCCTTGAACTCGTCCTCTACCCCTGGGACGGTCAGGCCTGAGCTCGGAGCGTTGACGTTTAGAAGACGCGCCCAGGTAACCGGGAAAGGCTGCACCTTACCACAAGGTCGGCAACATTCCGTAGCCGTAACGCCGGGGTACCGGCGGCTAGAAGAGGCGCGTCAGGAAGTTCCTCAGGAGCTGGCGGCCAGGCGGCTCCGAATACGCCGGCAGCATCGATTTCATCGTCCGGTAGGCGAGGTCGGTGAGCTCGGCGGGATCCTGGCCGGTGGTCGCAATCGGCGGCCCGACGACGACCTTGATCGGCTTGCGGAACCACAGGTCCTTGCACCCGGAGAGCGCCACCGGAACGACAGGCACGCCCGCCTTGATCGCGAAGTGGGCGAACCCCTTGTGGAACGGCAGCAGCTCGCCTTCCGTCTTGCCGTAGTTGCCCTCCGGGAATATCGCCACGGCGCCGCCTAGCTCCAGGCAGCGGTCGACGTGCCGGTAAAGGGTCCGGTCGCCGTGCTTCTCGCGGATCACCGGCACGTAGCCGCCGGTGGTTCGCACTAGCCACCACTGGAACTTGCGGGTGACCAGGATCGTCGGGTCGGCGAGGAAGTGCAGCCGCGGCTCGACGGGAAAGAGGTGGAGCAGGGTGAACTCGTCCAGCCAGTTCAGGTGGTTCGCGATGACGATGTAGTTGCCGGAGCGCGGCTTCGGGATGTTCTCGCGGCCGGTGACCTCAAACCGGAAGCACAGCCTGAGCAGCGGGACGCCGATCAGCCGGACCAGACGGTACGGAAGGTTGGCGCGCGGGCCTACAGGTAAGAGGTCGGCGGCGGGGAGGCCGGCGCTGGCCACGGCCATTCGCCCGGGAGTCTATAGACCGAGAGGCCAGAAATCCAGCAGCCGGTTGTAGTTGCCAAGCGCGCCTTTCACGGCCCGAATGTCGTCCTCGAGGTGCGCGGCGTCGGTCGCCGAGACCTTGTTCGTGTTCACATCCGCCGCCAGCTCGTTGAGGAAGGCGTTCAGCTGGTTGTCCGCGGCCTTGGTGTTGCCTCGCGCGGCCGAGTCCGAGGCGGCTCGGAGCTTGGCGCTGAGGCTGTTCTTCTGCCCGGCGTTCAAGCCTGGCAGCGTCTGGACGTAGGCCTCGACGGCGCTCAACGCCTGAGACGGGGTCATGACGGTCACGGTCGTCTGTGTCGTGCCCACGCCATCGTCTTCGCCCTGATGGACGGTCAGGGTCACGGTGTAGGGACCGGGTTTGGTGTAGTAGTGGGCCACCGTCCAGCCGGCGGCCGCGGGAGTTCCATCGCCGAAGTCCCAGGTCGCCGTGTGGGGGTCGTCCGTCCCGGGGTCGGTGAACGTGCCCGAGAAGGTCACCCACTCGTACGGCAGGAGGATCCTGGGGGCGGTCAGCGCCGGCACGTAGCCGGTGATCACCGCTGTCGGCAACACGTCCCCCACCGTGATCGACAACGAGCCGGGGCCGGCCTGGTTGCCGTCGTCGGTGGCGGTCATCGTGACCACGTACGCGCCCTCGTCGCCAGGCGTGAAGGTGAACGACTTGGTGCTGGATCCGGCCGTGGCATAGGGAGCCCCGTCCTTGGTCACCGTCCAGGCGTACTGCAAGCTGGCGGCGTCTGCGGCGACAGGGCTTTGGGCCGTGCCGGTGAAGGACAGCGAGGTGCCCTCCTTGGGCAGAGTCGCGGCGGCGAGCAGCGAGGCTGTCGCCGTGGTGGGCGTCACGGTCACGGTCGGCTTGACCGCGTCGACTGTGACGGTGAACGTCGTCGTGACGGCGGGGTTGCGGCCGTCGTTGGCCGTGATCGTGACATTCTGGATCGGGACATCCTCGTCCGCGGCCGTCCCGGTCCACGTCCACGTTCCGTTGTTGGTGCCGCTCCACGTCAACGTGCCGGGAGATGCGGAGAGCTGGACCGCGTCGCCGGAGTCGGGGTCGGCGTAGGTGCCGGTGTTGGTCGGCGCCGTGCCTTCGGGCGTGTGGACGTTCGCGGGCTGGCTGAGCGTCGGGGGCGCGTTGACCGCCGAGCCTCCGGTGATGTAGTCCTGGAACGCGAAGTCCATCGTGCTCGCCTGGCCCCAGGAGGGCCCGAGCCAGACCATTCCGCCCTGGTAGCCGTAGCCGGACATGTAGTACCAGTTCAGCTTCACCGGGATCGCGCTGGTGACCACGAACGCGTACTGCGTGCCCGCCTGGACCGGCACCGCCGGACTCAGGTTGAAGCCCTCCCAGTCTCTCTGGGTCTTCTGCAGCTGGAATGAGTACGTCGGCGAGGACGCCCGAGCCGCAAGAGTCGTCGGCCTGGCCGTGTCGACCGTCCAGACCTGGAGCTGGAACCTGGCGAGTGTGAGTGCGTCGGCCGATCCGATGTAGAGCGCCACTCTGTCGAGCTGGCCGGTGAGTCGAGGCGTGAACGTCTGCGCCATCGCCGACCGCTGGAAGAAGGTCTGGCTCTGGGGAATCGTCGGGGCGTTCGGAACGCTCCAGTCGAGATTGCCGTAGGCGGAGGCCGTGCCGCCGAACGGCAGCAGCAGGGCCGCGGCCGACGCCGCCGCCACCGACATCCGAACGACACCTCTCCGCAACGAAATCTTCACTTGAGTGGATTGACGCGCGTGAAGGGCGATTCCTGCGCGAACCGGCGGTTGTTTGCGGGAATTTCCTAGGCCTTCATCGTCCCGAAGTCATACGGGCGCGGCGGCGTGGCCGGAGGCGTGCCGAGCTCGAGGACGATGTCCTCGTAGGGCGTCAGCGCGAGCGACCGAGGGTCGCCGGTGAAGGCCCTGCCGCCGGTCAGGACCGCGAGCGGGCCCGTGTAGCCCAGGGCGTGGCCGGCGCCCAGCGGCCGGCCCCACACCTCGAAGAGCTGGCCGAGGGTGAAGGTCCTCCCCTCCTCGGTGAAGATGTGGACCACTCCGGTGGCGTCGTGGGTGTGGATCCACGCGAAGCAGCCGCCGGTGGCGATGAACCCGGGCGGGTTGTAACCCCAGGGCTTGCCGACGCCGATCCCCGCCGGCACGGTCACTTCGCTGCCGTCGAGGAAGACCGTCAGGTGAACGTGGATGTGGCGCGCCGGCAGGTCGTTGCGGAGACAGGGCACACCGTCCACCACCTGGCCCTGCTGGAGGTCGCGCACCGTCGTCGTCACCTTGTTCGAGGACGGCCCCGTCGTCGAGCCGCAGCCGGCGGCCGTGGCGAGGATCAGGGCCGCGAGGAGGGCCCGCACCTCACTGGACGTTGAGGTCGATCTCGGCCTGGCCCCAGCCGGAGTTAGGGGTGCCGACGAACACGACCAGGCGCACGGGGCTGGACAGCGCAACGTCGACGGTTGCGTGGCCCGAAGCGTCGATCGCGACGTCGGGCGACCACACCACGGCCTGGCCGGCGAAGGTCGGGTCTGGCATGCCGGCGAAGTAGCCGCCGCCGCACCTCCCGCCATAAGTGCCGATGCCGAGGAGCGAGCTCGACCCGTTCGTGGTGATCGTGTCCGGCGTCAGGAAGGCGCCCGCGATCGAGCCCTTGTCGACGAGCTTGAACGCGGACATCCTCGCGTCGTAGGCGTTGACGAGCGCGCTTCCGGCCACAGCCGCGCCGCTCCCGTCGGCCACGGCGATGGTCACGTGCGCGGTCTGGCCCTTCGTGTAACCCGGCTGGTCAGGGGTGAGCTTGACCTTCAGCAGGCGCGCCGAGTTGTTGACGTGGAGCGGAAACACCTGGCTCGTGTACTCCCCGCCCTGAAAGTAGCTGATGACCACGTTGAAGCCGGGCGCGAGGTCCGCGGTCACGCTTACCGTCAGCGCGCTGTCGCCCTTGGCAAGCTGCACGAGCCGGTACTGGTGGACGCGCCCCCGCTCGAGCGAGACCAGCGCCGTCTCCGCGGTCGGTGACGTGACGGTGAGCTGCGCCGAGTCGCCGGGCGCGTAGGCGACCTTGTCACTGCTCAGGTCGAGCCGGGCGTTGACCCCTCCCCCGAATCCAAGCACGAGGTCGTCTTCAAAGACGTTGCCGGCGGCGTCCTTGCCCTTGACACGCAGCGTGACCTGGGCGTTCCTGGTCGCCATCTGGGTGCGAATGACGCCCAGCCCGTTGGCGTCGGTCGTGACCGTGCCACTGTTGACGACAGTCGTGATCGCGGTGCTGCCGGAGTAGTCGGTGCTGTCGAGCTCGTACGACATCGACGCGTTGGGCACGCGCGAGCCGTCGCGCGCCTCGACGACGAAGGGCGCGACCACCGTGTCGCCCTGCCGGTACGACGTGCGGCCCGACAGGAGGTATACCTCGTCGGCGGCCTGGTACACGATCGCGGTGCGGGCGCCGACCGCCTGGGTCCAGCCTGTGCCGTACGTGGCTTCCAGGGTGATCTCCTCGTCCGCCGCCTTGTGGGGAATGTTCGCCTTGAACGAGTAAGCGCCGCGGCCGCTCGCGTCGAGCTTGACCGAGGTGGCGGACTGGACCACTTCGCCCCACGTCGTCGCGCCCGAGAAGGTGTCGAACTCGGCCGGCTGCGCCGGGTGCTGGCTCGCGTACACGGCCACGTTGACCGTGGTCGAGGCCGGACCGCTGATGCTCGCGGCGATGGTGTCGCCGGCAAGGTACGTGGCCTTGTCGAGCGTCACCGTCACCGTGGCCGCCGGTGAATGCGGGCCTGCGGCGACGATGGTGGCGGCGTATCCGAAGAACAGCCCGGTGATCCGGGAAGGCGGGCCGGCAAACAGCACCAGGTTCGCGTCCGACCCGTCGGCGTTGAAGGCCGCGGCCGGGATCGTGAACGAGCCCGAGAACGTGCCGTCGGCCGCGACGGTGGCGGTGGCCAGGTTGTCGGGGGTCACATACGACCAGACGGCGATCTTCAGGCCGGAGCCCAGGGAGTAGACCTGGTCGTTGCTCACGCGGACCGCGCCCGCGAAGCGCACCGTGTCTCCCTTGCCGTAGGCGAGGCGGTCGGTGGTGAGGAACACCTTCAGCATCTGCGACAGGTCGGCCGCCACTCGGGTGTCCCCGTTGGTCTCGGGCGCGCCCATGGGCACGATCACGGTCTCGCCCGCGACCTGGGCGACCGCGAGGTCGAAGCCCGACGGGTACTTTGCCGGGTACTCGGCGGTCCCGGTGAAGGTGCCCGTCGCTTTGACGTGCACGCCGTTGAGCAGGTTGTAGAAGGTGATGGCGAACTGCGCCGTCGCCTCTCCGGTCGTCAGGTCCTCGCCGGCCACGACCACGCGCTGGTCGTCCTGGCGAAGCAGCATCGCGTAGCGCGAGAAGTTGACCCATACAGCGCCGTACTGACCCGCGGCGTCGGTCGCGACCACGACGTAAAGGCCGTCGGGCTGGCTGACCGTGACGTTCACATTGTCCTGGACGACGCCGGTCCTTGCGCCCGAGGCGGTCATGGTCGTGCCGCCGTTGTCGACTGGGGTCATGGCCGAGGTGTCGACGGCCTGGACGGCGTAGCCCGAGGTCCCGTACACGAACGCCGTGAGCAGGTCCTGGACGCTTGCCCTGTAGGTCTTCAGGACGACATTGGCGGAGAGCCCGGGGCCCGCCTGGATGGTCAGGTTGACCGGCCGGCCGGATGCGGCGTTGACGAGCCGGACAATCTGCCAGTCGGAGAGAAACGTGACCGTCCGCGGGCTCAGGACGGTGGCGAAGCTGAAGCCGTAGTCGGTGCCCAGCGCCGAACCGTCGACGCTCAGCAGCCCGCCCCGCAGCACAACCTGAACGGTGGCGCTGGACTGGAAGCTGGTCGACGGCTTGAAGACGACCTCTTCGGGGCTTGCGCCCTGCGACAGCGTGCCGTTGACCGTGGGCGTGGCGCCGCCGCTGGCGTAGACGCTGAGAAAGCTGCTAACGGAGGCGGGGTCGACCGGGAGGTTGAAGTCGAGCGTGATCGGCGTCGCGACGGCGATGCCGGAGCTGCCGGGCTCGGGCACGGTCTTGACGACCGCGAGCACCACCGCCTGCTTGGGCGTGGCCAGGGCGACCGAGCCAGCCGGGGCCACACTGGGCGCCGGGCCGACGTTCCTGGTCGCCCTCGACTGGAGACCGTGGGAGCGCGAGGCGAGGAACACGCCCACGCCTGCTGCAATGGCGACGATGACGACCGCGGCCAGCGGGATCATCACGCTGCGACGCCCGAAGAACCGAACCCAGAGACTCACCGTGCCTTCCTTTCGACTTCAATGCCACGCGGGGGGCGCGGCTCGGGGGCTAAACGCCCGGCGCAAGGCGCAGGTTACGCGGGCGCGGGCTCGCTCGGACGGCTTTCAGCTGTAGCCGGCGCCAGCCCTCGTTTTTCACGCCGAACACGATCAGCCAGAGCCGCAGGGGGATGCATGCGCTCCAATTTCGTGGCCCGGCCGTGGACTGAGATGGGGCTGCGGCGATCCCGCTCGCGCTCCAGTAGTATCCCGACGTGAAGGCATCAGAGCTGATGCAAGATGCCGGCCCGTTCTACCGTCAGCAGGTAGAGCGCTGTTCACAGCTTGGAATCGATGCCGGCGCGCTTCCGGTCAGCCATCTCGCCGTCAGGATTCGGACCTGGCGTGACTACCTCGTTCTGCGTGACGAGTTCGAAGAACGGTCCGTCGCCAACCTCGAAAACGTCTGGAACGGACGACCGATCTCCAAACTCCTGCTCGCAGACCCGTTGCAGCTCTCCGAGTCGGCGTCGGTCGAGCTCGTCGAGCTGATTCCGCCGTTTCATCAGCGCGTCTATCGGATGGGCCTCGAGCACGTGGGTTTTGTCGTCGGCGCCGACCTCGATGACTTCTCGAGGCGTCATCGCGCCGTGCTGACGGGACAGCAATTCCAGAGCTCGGAGGTCGAGCCGGTGTACGTCCTGTTCGACGACTACACCCACGTGAAGTTCCATCAGCGACCGCTCAAGGATGCCTGCCAGCGTGAAGGTCGCGCCTTCGTAGGTTTTCAGCACGTCGACTGGCATCCGGTCGACGAGCTCGCCGGTCCATACGAAGTCGCCTGACCGTTCCCGAGGTGCGGATCGACCTGTAAGGGCCGACCGCACCAGTGAACGTATTCCGGCCGGCCAGCCTTGATGCTGATGCCGATTAGGTACCGGCGCTAAGTACTTGGACCGACATCACGGTGGCCATGCACGAAGTGCCGCCGGTGATGGCCGGAGCCGCGACGGGCTTGCTCAACACCAGCCGCCAGATCGGGGCCGCGATTGGCGCGGCAGTCATCGCAGCGGTGCTCCAGAACCAGCTCGCGAGCGCGACTGCATGACCGGGCAGTCATCGATGCTTCTCAGCTGCCGCCTCACTTCCGCCGGCAGTTCATCGACGGGGTCGCCGGTGTAGCGCAAAGCGGCTTCGAGGTTGGGCGGGGTCAGAGTGGAGGAGTTCAGCTCCCGAGCAGCCTGCCGCTGCCGGCCGCCCATCAGGTGCAGCACCTGGTCCAGGACGTCTTCGCCAACGCGTTCATCACGGCGATGCGGCCAACGCTCGGGGTCACAGCGGCAGGCTTGCTGGTTGGCGCCTTGAGCTGTTTGCTGATCGCCCGCCGTGCGCGACCCGCCACCGCCATCCAGGATCGTGCCGCTGTGGACGTTTGTTCCGAAATCAGCAGCGTGACAAGGTGATCGCACGTATCTGGCAGCACTTGTGCTGCTCAGCACAGGTCCTCGAGGGGCTCAACAACGCTTGCAGCCTTCTCGCTTCCCCCGAGGCACCCTGTGGCACCCCGGCTTCGGATCCTTGAGCGGCGACGTCGATTTGAGAGCCAGGGTGTGGGTCGAGCGAATCCGCCAGCGACAAGAGCGGGGCGGCTGATGCCGCCCCGCCGCTGTCATAGGGGTTACTGCGAATTCTGCAGGTTCAGCAACCAGACGCCCTGTGCGTGCGTGGCGGCATAAAGCTTGCCTGGCACGATAGTCAGACCAGGCACTTCGATGCCTGGCATGCCTGGCGCTGCCTGCGTCCAGGTCGCGCCTTGGGGGTCAAGGCGAAGGACGCCGAAGTCCGTGGAAGCGAACAGCGTTCCCGAGTCAGCGTCGCGCACGACCGAGGTGATGGGTAGATCGCCCAGGTTGCGGTCGAGGCTGGTGAACGAGGCAGTGCCGTTCTGAGCGTCGAAAGTGACCCTGAAAATATGGCCCGGTGTCGCGGGCGTGGCCGCCGAGAAACCGCTGTAGGAGATCAGCACGCTGTCAGGGTTGTCGGGGTTCCCAAAGATCGAGCTGATGAACCTGTTGGGCGCGTTGGAGACGAGGTTGTCGACGCGGGTGAAAGTGACGGCGCTCGCAGGCTCCGCATCGGCGTTGTGCGAAACGAACACCCTCCCCCGGCTCGTCGCGACCCACAGTGTGGAGGTGTCGATTGGCGAGCGCATGAGAGCCACCACATCGCCACCTGCGCGGTCTCCGAAAATAGGCGCGGTCAGGTTCTTGCCCAGCGGCTGCCAGTCACCGCATGTCACGGTGAAATCGCCGGTCCATTCGTTGCAGTGCTGTCGCAGTTGGGCGACCGTCATTGTGCCGAGGCCGGCTGTCTTGGTCCGCCAAACGTGGCCGGTCCCGACGAACAGGGTCCTGCTGACACGGGGATCGGAAATCATCGGCACGTAGAACTCCTGCGGTTCAGTGCCGAAGATCGGGTCAGCGATCCAGTTCCAGTCCGCGGTGGCGCCGTCTGAGAAGTTCACGTCGGGCGAGGCCGCGAAAAAGGTATGGAAGCGAAAGTGCGGGTCATTCACGTCAAATCCTGACTGGCCGCCGTCGCCGATCATACTGTTGGTCCACAGGACCCGGCTTCCGTGGTTTTCCCAGGTGCCGTTGTCCTGGGTGCCGCCCTGGACCTCGTTCGGGTCAAACGGACTCACGGAGACGCTCTGGAATTGAAGCGTCGTCAATCCCAGGTTGAGGCTCATGAGCGTCGTGGGGATCCGCGAGAGCATCTGCTGGCAACGCGCGAGTGAGACGCCGGTCAGGCCGCGGGTGCTG
Source organism: Candidatus Dormiibacterota bacterium (assembly GCA_035280365.1). Lineage (GTDB taxonomy): Bacteria > Chloroflexota > Dormibacteria > Dormibacterales > Dormibacteraceae > 40CM-4-65-16. The sequence continues at coordinate 29,312 of DATEGB010000149.1, forward strand.
CTGGTACAGGTCGAAGACATGTCGGCAAACTGGCCGCTCGACCGCATCACACCGCCGTCATTGCCTTCGAAGAACTGGAAGGGATTGTTCGGATTGGTGAGGATCGCGTGCTGATCGGGATGCAAAGCGTTGGGATGCACGGCGTCGGTGGCATCGGCAGTCATGTCCGTCCACGTCGTGCCGGCGTCGGTGGAGAGAACGACAGCTCGGTGATCCGCGACCAGCTCACCGTACGAGTAAGACCCGCCGACATAGACGATGTCGGGATAGCCGGCAGGCGTGAAGACGAAGTTGTCGTACCAGCACTGGCCCGTGCAGAAGTTGAATGTGCCCCAGCGCGTATCTGCGCGATTGTCGGACGTAAGGTCGCTCCAGACTGGAGCGCCCGCGCGGACGCTGTCGCTGCGGAAGACTCGGCTGAACTGACTGCCCGTGTTGCCTTCGCTGACGTACATGCGCGTGTTGCCGTCGCTCAAAGTTGTGACGGCGATCCACGGCAAGGTGGTCCCGACGCTCGGGTTCAGGGAGGCTTTGATCGGTGTCCAGGTGGCGCCGCCATCGTTGGACCGCCAGACTCCACGAGCGTAAGAGGACGCGTAGACCACGTCAGGGTCGACGGGGTCGAGGACGACGAGACGAACGCCCCGCGGCGTGCACGGAGTGGTGTTGGTCACCACTTGCGCAGGGTTGGCGTTGGCGCAGTCCGAAGCGTTCGCCGAGCCGCCGTGGATATAAGTCCACGTGTTGCCGCCGTCGCTCGACTTGAATACGCCCCACATACTGGCTCCGGGAACAACAATGCGGCTGATACCTGAGCAGCAGACCGACGTCATCCCGTGCAGGCCCATCGTCGACGACGCGTACATCACGTTCGAGTCGCGTGGGTCAATCGCGATCGACCCGACACCGCGACCCGCGAACGCTGATGCTCCGAACGGGCCGGTCCAGGTGTCGCCACCGTCGGTCGACTTGTACAGGCCGACTCCGTGGACGCACCCGCTTCCGCAGGTGTTGGCCTCGCCGGTTCCGACCCAGAGCGCACCGGAGTGCTGGTCAAGCGTGATCGAGCCGATTGAGTTGATGGCGAAGGGACCGCTGACGAAGCGCCAGGCCGGCGGGTTGGCGAGCGCATCGTCAGTGCGCCAAATACCGCCTCCGGCGGGCCCGATCCACAACCGGCAGTCGCCAGGGACACATCTGGGCGCAAGCGCCATCGCGTCGATCCGGCTCGCGGCGGCGTACACGTTGGGGACGTACACGGTGATGTCGCGAGGCCCGAAGAATGGGTAAATGGCCCGACTGGGACCCACCGACACCCACCTGCTGGTCGGACGAACTGGCTGCTGGCCCTGCGCGTCGTCGCTCGCGGCCTGCTCAGCCGTCAGCCGGGGCAACGGAATGTCGGTGTCGGGAAAAGCCAGCGACTGCAGCTTGCTGAAGTCAGCGCCCCCCGGGCCCTCACCGGATTCCCCGCCGTTGCCCGGTATCTCCCGTCCGAGCTCGTCGAGGTGTCGGGCCAGGGCCGGCGGGTAATCTGAGCCGGCCTCCCCAGCCACGGCCTGGTGCGATCCTGAATTTAGTCGGGATAACGCTATGGGTACCAGTGACCCGATCAGCAGAAGGATGGCAACGATAAGCGCAGAGCGTCTGCCCGACATTTCACACCCCCAGTGAAATCGCGGCCGGGCACAGGCTCGGCCACCCTGCTGGCAAGTATGCAGATGCCGAAGAATCGGTCAAGGAGCGAAGGGCGCAACTCGTGGAGCCTCCCCCCTTGGCCGCCTCACGCCGCCCCAGACATCCAGGAGTGTTCCGTGGCCTGGACATACGTTGGCTGTACGCCGTCAGCGCCGTCGACTGCTCCGAGCTAGAAATTAACTCGATTTTGGTGCCGGCGACAGGATTCGAACCTGCGACCCTCGGTCAAAAAGCTCGCCCCGAACTCCGCAGGACGCTTCCTCAAGGCTCCTGCTGAACTCGATTCTCCGCATCTCGCCTCCCCCTGGCACCCCGTGGCACCCCGGCTTGGCAATACACATTGGCTATACGTCGACCGCCTCATCAACGGTTACGCCCGCAGGCCCCGAGCGTGAGCGACCTACCCAAAGACTTGACATTCCCAATAACTCTGTGTTACAAAGTTCTCGAGGATGCAGAGTCTGGAGGGTAAGGCGATGGAACCGGTGGCAGCCGAAGAGTTGATGCGCGTGGTGGAGAAGGACCGGCGGCGGACCCAACGGCTGCTGGGCGGCTACTGGTTTCCCCTACTGGTGTTCGGCTCCCTCGCACTGGCGTCGGCGGGCGTCCGAGAGGCTGCCGGCGGCCTCGCCATGGGCGTGTTCTGGCTGCTGGCAGCGCCGTTCGGGATTGGGCTCACCAGCCTCTGGTACGCGCGGCACAGCCACCGGGTCGGTCTCGCACGCGCGCCTTGGGCCTACCTCGCCACCGGGGCCGGCATCGCCGTCGCAGCCGCAGCCCTTGGCCTGCTGGGCCACAACCGGCCGGTCGGCTACGCAGGTCCCCTGCTGGCCGTGGGCCTGGGCTACGCCGTCTTCGCGGCGCTCGAGCGGAGCCGCATTGCCTTCCTCTTCGCCGCCCTGGTGGTCGGCGCCGCCTTCGCACTCTGGCTGGCACAGCCACGAGAGGGGGCGAGCCTGGCCATGGCCGCCTTCGGCGCCGGTGCCATCCTGCTCGGGGTCTGGAACTGGATGCAGGTGCGCGCCCGATGACGGATGTCGAGCGGCATCCCAGCGCGGACCTCGACGACATCACCCACCAGCGGGTGCGGCTGGGCGTGCTGGGCATCCTCAACGAGGCCGACCGGGCGACCTTCGCCCACCTGCGGGATGCGCTAGAGGTCACCGACGGCAACCTCTCGGCCCACCTGACCGTGCTCGCCGACGCGGGGCTGGTCAGGGTCGACAAGGGGTTCGAGGGGCGCCGGCCGCGGACCTGGGTCTGGGCGACCCGGAGCGGGCGGAGGGCGTTCAGCGAGGAGATCGAGACCCTGCGCCGGCTGGTGGCGCGCGTGCGGGACTGAGCGGAGGATGCCTCGGGGCGTCGCTCCGGGATCATCGAGAAGCCGTTGGCACGTGATTGCGAGCGCTCCCCAACCCATGGACTTGCTGGCCAACGCTGCGGCAGAAGGCGGGCTCGAAGATCCGGCCTTGCTCGTCGTTGAACCTGAGCATCACAGCCATTCGCCAATTTTCGGTGCGCTATGGAGAGTCGCTCAGCCGGAGCCCGGCGGAAGCATTAAGTCTCGGCCATGACGGGACCATCTCCACTCTGAGGCTCCGCGTAGGTTACGAAGGGATTGCCCCACCGGTCGCGGTAGGAAACCTCTTCAACCGCCTTCCTCTGCGCCTCCCCCCACCGACCGAGCGGATAACCGACGGGGACGATGACATAAGTGGCGACGTCGTCCGGGACCCCGAGGATTTCCTTAACCGCCGCCTCATCCTCCAGGTGACTGGTCGTAAGAGTTGTTCCCAACCCCAGGGCTCGCGCTGCGAGCATGAGGTTCTGGACCGCCGGGTAAACCGATGCCGGGCGCCGGGTGGCGCCTTTGGTACATGCGACAAGGAGGGCGGGCGATTCGCCCAGGTGATCGATGAGATGCCAGACGGACCGCCACAGCTTCGGGTCGCGTTTGTCAGACACGTCCATCAAACTCGATGCGGTCCGGCGGTACACCTCGCCCAACTCCCGCTTGAGCTCGGGATCCGTGACAACGAGCCACCGGACCGGCTGGCTGTTGCCCCCGCTTGGGGCCTTGGTCGCGGCCTCGATAATGCTGCGCAGATCCCCATCGGAAACCGGGCGACTCGGGTCTAGGCGTCGCATTGCACGGGTGGTGCCTATCGCCTCGAAGACGTCCATCTCGCGTACGGCTGAAAGCCTATAGCGCCAAGTCCCGGTCGTATCAGCAACGCGCATCTCACACTTCGTCCGCCGAGTCACGGCGTCGAATATCCATGAGTGCTGGCCACGCAACGTGCTCGGATCCCGTGTTCCCTATGTCCTCCTCTGCGGAATGAGAGTCGTCCTGAGGCGCAAGCTCCTCGCTTGAGCCGGCGGGCTGAGCGCAGCGGGGCGTCAGCCGCCGGACGGAACCCGCATCCCCGCCGCAGGGACGTGAGCCCAGGCGGTCAACTACCGCTAGACGTCTGAAATCGACTTTGGTGCCGGCGACAGGATTCGAACCTGCGACCCTCGGTTTAAAAGACCGCTGCTCTGACCAGGCTGAGCTACGCCGGCTGACGCTCATACGACTTTAGTAGCCTTCCCCGGATGCGCAAGGCGGCTACCGCCCTGGCGGCGATGCTCGCGACGCTCGGGTGCAACCCCGTCGCGAACCCCGGCCCGTCTCCAGAGCCGCTCGCCACCGACCAGACTCTCACCTTTCCGCTCGCCCAGGACGTCGCCGACTTCGACCCGGCGATGATCTCCAGCCCGGCCGACGTGGACATCCTGCGCAACGTCTTCTCCGGCCTGTACCGCTTCAACGACAACCTCCAGGAAGTTCCGGACATGGCGACGGCGGCGCCGGCCATCTCCGCCGACGGCCTCACCTACACCTTTCATCTGCGCCCGGACGCGCGGTTCTCGAACGGTGACCCGATCACCGCCGACGACTTCCTCTACAGCTGGAACCGCGCCGCCGCGAGACAGGGCGACTTCGCCGGCCTTTTCGACCTGATCGCCGGCTACCAGGACGTGGCCGCCGGCAGGAGGGCGCAGATGAGCGGCCTGGCGATGGTCGATGCGACCAGCTTCACCGCCACGCTGGTCAAGCAGGCCGGCTACTTCCCCACTCTCGCCGGCCTGTGGCCGTTCTGGGTCGTCGACCAGAAGGTGATCACGAGCGCCGGCGAGGACGCGTGGTCGACGAAGCCCGACACGCTGGTCGGCAGCGGCCCGTTCCGGATGACCGCGCGCACGCCCGGCCAGTCGATGGACTTCGAACCGGTCAGCGGCTGGTACGGAGGCAAAACCGGCGTCATCACCCACGTCCACGCGCAGGTCGTGGCCGACCTGGCGGCGCAGGTGACGCAGTACGAGTCGGGCGTGTTCAGCCTCGTCGGCTACGGCCGCCAGGCTCTGTCGCCGGAGGCGGCGACGCGCTACGTCGGCGACGCGAAGCTCGAGGCACAGCTCGCGCTCGTGCCGCTCGGGTCCACATTCTGGGTCGGGTTCAACATGCGCAGCGGGCCTTTCGTCGGCGACGCCGGGCGCGCGGGCCGGCACGCGTTCAGCCAGGCGATCGACCGCAAGGCGCTGGCCAACGCGGTCTGCAACTCCGGCACTTCGTGCGACGTCGCCACCGGCGGCGTCGTCAGCAAGGGCCTGCGCGGATACCTCGGCGACGGCCAGGACCACGGCGTCAAGTTCGACGCCACGGCGGCGAAGGCCGAATACAGCGCGTGGGACCCGAACGGGGCCAAGGTCAAAGGTCTCAACTACGTCTTCGACACGAACCCGTTCAACAAGGCGGTGTGCGCCAACCTTCAGTCGCAGTGGAAGACAAACCTTGGCGTGAACGTCGGGTGCGTGGAGCTGGACCGCAAGACTTTCTTCGACCAGCGCAACGGCGCCTGCGCGTACACGCTGTTCCGACAGAGCTGGACGGCCGACTACGACCACCCGCAGGACTGGTTCGACTATCTCTTCGTCAGCGGTGCGAGCTCATCCGGCTCGTGCTACTCCAACGCGAACCTCGACAACATCGTCGTCAAGGCCGACGCCGCGCCGTTGAACGTGACCGCGAGCGACTACCGCACCGCGGGCTACATCCTGGTCAACGACACGGTGTTCGCGGGCCTGCTCTACGGCGTGCAGGAGTACCTGGTGCATCTGTACGTGAAGGGCGCGGGCGGCAATGCGCTGTACGACAACTCGTGGACGGAGGTCCGGATCCTCCGTCACTGATCAATTGATGGGAGCGGTCGTCCCCAACACCTCGGGCTCCATGTCCGAGGCGAACGGCCCGTCGGGGTTGTCGATCAACCAGACGTGAAGCATCAGCGGCGTCGTCTTGTTCGTGCTCCCTCGCGGGCAGGAGCCGGCCTTGTCGTTGCGGTCGAAGAAGTCGCTGTGGGCGAAGGCGACGGCCATTCCGGTCACGTTGTCGAAGCAGATGTTGGAGTGCTGGTGCCAGACGGTCAGCGGCCCGCCTATCTGCGGTCCCTCCATGCCGCGCCTCGGCATGATGTACATCGCCCCGATCAGCCTCGTCCCGGACTTGCCGTTGTAGTAGATCAGCGACTGCACGTGCTGCGGGTCGAGGATGTCCGCGTCGACCATGTACGCCCGGTTGACGTAGTGCACGATCTCGAGGTCGGGCGGCTCCATCGGCACGTACCCGGCGGCCAACGCCGCTTTGAGGTCGGCGTATTTCGCGACCGAGGCGCGCGTCTCCGTGTACAGCCGGTTCGCCGCCTCGAGCTCGGCCGCTGTCGGCTGCCGGGTCAGCGACGGGGTGCCGTGATCGTGCGTCGCCGTCGAGCCCCCGGCCGACCGTTCGACCGACGCCGCCCAGCCGGCGATGTCGCCGGAGACGACGATCATCAACAGGGCCCCGGCCAGCAGCCCCCGTCTGACCCAGACGCCGTACGGCAGCGAGGTGTAGGCCGCGCCCACCACCCCGACCACGACCAGGGCGATGCCGAGGCCCAGGAGGAGGTGGCCGGGGTTGGAAAGGGTGAAGATGCCTTCGCGGTGGGCCAGGCTCGGGTCGCGAGCGTGGAGGTAGGAGTCGAGCGCCAGGCCGCCCAGGAGCGCCACCACGCCCAGCAGGCCGGCCGACAGGAAGGCCGCCGTCCGCCTCATCCCGGAATCTATTCAACCATCCCGCTGGGCTCGATTTGTCATCGCAACTTGACTTCGGTGAACCAAAGCTCAACACTGATCACGGAGTAGCGGGGCCATCCCGAGTCCAAGAGGGTTGGCACGGTCCGTCGCCGGCGCACTCTCGCCCCGGGTGACCGGGAAGAGGGCGATGGACGTCGAGGAGGCCAATTACTCATGTGCGCCCTCCTCGAGCCGTGTTTCGTAGGAGGTGGTATGAGGCGAATCGCTCTGTTCCGTTCCCTGGCCGTGGCCATGGGAACCGTGTGGGTCGTCGCGGCCTGTGGGGGCGGCGGCGGCACAGGAGGGCAGAACCTGGCGTCTGACCAGACGCTCAGCTTCCCCATGGTCGACGACGTAGGGGACCTCGACCCCGCGCACATGTCGGCCGCCGTGGACATCGACATCTTCCGCAACACGTACTCGGGCCTGTACAAGTTCGACGACCAGCTGAACGAGCAGCCGGACATCGCCGACGGCCAGCCGCAGATATCGTCTGACGGCCTGACCTACACGTTCAAGATGAAGCACAACGCCAAGTTCTCGAACGGCGACAACGTCAAGGCGGACGACTTCATCTTCAGCTGGGACCGCGCAGCCGCCATCCAGGGCGACTACGCATCCGTCTTCCAGCCGGTGGTCGGCTACGACGACGTCTCCAACGGCAAGGGCGACCACATGTCCGGCCTGAAGAAGATCGACGACTACAGCTTCTCCGCGACCCTGACGGCTCCGGCCGGCTACTGGTTCACCGAGGTCGCCCTGTGGACGGCCTGGGTGGTGGACAAGAAGGTCGTCCTCGCGGCTGGCAAGGCGACCGACTCGACCTGGGCCAGCACCCCTGAGACGGCGATCGGCACCGGGCAGTTCAAGATGACGGCTCGGACGCCGAAGCAGTCGATCGACTTCGCTCCCGTTGCCAACTGGTGGGGCGGCTCGACGGGCACCGTGACCAAGGTGCACATCGAGATCGTCGCCGACCAGAAGGCGCAGTTGACGAAGTACGAGTCAGGCGGCTACACGCTGATCGGATTCGCCAACCAGAGCCTTACGCCTGAAGACGTCATCCGCTATCACTCGGACGCACAGTTGAGCAAGCAGCTCACTCTGCAGCCCTCGGCCCGCACGACGTGGGTCGGCTTCAACCAGTGCAGCTCCAGCAACCAGTCGAAGGACTGCAAGGGCAAGCCCACCAGCCCATTCGCGGGCGACGGCAACGGCAAGCTCCTGCGCGAGGCCTTCAGCCTGGCCATCGATCGTGACCAGCTTGTCGACATCGCGTGCTCCAAGGGCACTGCTTGCGTCAAGGCCACCGGTGGCGTGATCACCAAGGGCCTGAAGGGCTACCTCGGCGACAACGGCGACCCGTGGGCGGCATTCGACGCGAACAAGGCCAAGCAGCTGCTGCAGCAGGCGGGCGGCGCGGCCGCTGTCGGCAACCTCACCTACACGTACAACGCCAGCGCGTTCAACAAGGCGGTGTGCGACAACCTCGCCTCGCAGTGGCGCCAGAACCTCGGCGTCACCGTGCAGTGCGCGTCCACTGACCGGGCGTCGTTCTTCCACGCCCGCTCGAAGTGCGGCTACTCGATCTTCCGTCACAGCTGGGGCGCCGACTACGACCACCCCCAGGACTGGATGGACTTCCTCTTCGTCACCGACGCGGGCTCGCATGGCGAGTGCTACTCGAACTCGAACCTCGACTCGATGGCGAAAGACGCCAACTCCAAGCCGCTGAGCCAGTCGCTCGACACGTACAAGGCCATGAACAAGATCCTGGTCGACAACACGGTCACCGCGAACCTGGTTTACGGCGTCCAGCAGTACGTCGCGCACCCGTACGTCCAGGGCGCCGGCGGCAACGCGCTCTACGACAACTACTGGAGCGACGTGAAGATCCTCCAGCACTAGGCCGTTCGTTACCACGACAATTAAGGGGCTCGCCAGGCGGCGGGCCCCTTGGCTCAATCAGTGAAATAGGGAAGTGATTCGTAGTTGAGAGGGACACTCCTCTACATCGGTCAGCGGTTGATACTCATAGCGATCACGACCGTCCTCGTTTCCTCGATCGTGTTCCTTTTGCTCCACCAGATCCCGGGCAACGCCTTCCTCAACGAGACGCGGACGACGCCGCAGGCGCTCGCAGCTGACCTCCGCCACTACGGCCTCGACCTGCCGCTCCAGCAGCAGTACGTCAACTGGGTGACGGCGGTGGTACACGGCAACCTCGGCGAGTCGCTCGTCAACCGGGGCGTGCAGATCACGCCGCTGCTGGTCCGCGAGACCTCCGTCAGCGCAACGGTCGGTTTCTTCGCCCTGTTCGTCACCATCGGCCTCGGCATGCTGCTCGGCGTGTTCGCGGCCCTGAGGCAGAACACGTGGGTCGACTACGTCGCCTCCAGCGCAGCCGTCGTCGGCTACAGCATCCCGGCCTTCGTGATCGCGATCTTCATGCTCCTGATCTTCGGCCACTACTTCTTCGTCTGGACCCAGGGCACGGTGTACTACAACGTAGGCTGGGGCGACTGGACTCAAGTCCCCGTGCCGGCGATCGCGCTAGGGCTCCCGTACGCGAGCTACGTGGCGAGGCTGACCAGGGCGAGCATGCTCGAGACGATCCGCACCGACTACGTCCGCACCGCGTGGGCCAAGGGCCTGAAGGCGCGGATCGTGGTCCTGCGCCACGCGCTGCGCAACGCCCTGATCCCGGTGGTAACGATCCTCGGCCCGCTGGTGACCGGCATCATCACCGGCTCGGTGGTCATCGAGAACATCTTCGGCATCCCCGGCCTGGGTAAGGAGTTCGTGACGAGCATCCTCGCGCGCGACTACAACATCGTCATCGGGGTCTTTACGTTCTACGCCGCCCTCGTCGGGCTGGCCAACCTGACGGTTGACGTCATCTACCCGGCACTCGACCCGAGGATCCGATACTGATGGCCCAGGCAGCTCCGGTCATACAGCCCGACCTCGAGCTTTCCTACGAGGTCCCCGAGCAGGTCACCCTGCTCACGGACGCCTGGAGGCGCCTACGGCGAAACCGCCTCGCGCTCCTCGGCGGTGCGATCATCGCCGTCCTCTTCATGGTCGCTCTCATCTCGATCGTCTGGACTCCCTACCCCGTGTGGCTGCAGGCGGTCGGCCCGACCTACCAGCCGCCGAGCCTGCACCACCTGCTCGGGCTCGACCAGGCCGGCCGCGACATCCTCAGCCGGATCATGGGCGGCGCGCTCATCACCGTCGAGGTCGGCATTGGCAGCGCGGTGATCCTGAGCCTCATCGGCATCCCGCTCGGCCTGCTCGCCGGCTTCTACCGTGGCCGGGTGGACACCGTCATCTCCTTCTTCATCAACATCTGGTACGGGATCCCTGACCTGCTGGTCGCGCTGATCCTCGTCTTCGTGCTCTCGGACGCGCTGCACCTGATCCCGCGCGGCGTGTTCGTGATCATCGTCGCCTTCTCGCTGACCCGCTGGATGGACGTCGCCCGGCTCGTCCGCGGCCAGTCGCTTGCTCTGCGAGAGCGTGAGTTCGTCGAGGCGGCGCGAATGGCCGGCGGACGCGATTTAGCGCTGATATTCCGGCACATCTTTCCGAACGCGTTGGGGCCGATCATCGTGCAGGCGACGTTCGCCATCCCGGCCGCTGTGCTGTTCGAGGCGTTCCTGAGTTTCCTCGGCCTCGGCCTCCCGCCCCCCACTCCTTCCTGGGGCGCGATGGCCAGCGACGGCTATCACGGCATGGACTTCGCGCCGCACATCGTGCTCGCGCCGACGATCGCGCTGTCGATCACGCTGATGGCCTTCAACTGGCTGGGCGACGGACTGCGCGATGCATTCGATCCCCGGATGAGGAGATAAGCCGATCCCGTCTCTTCTTCGGGTGCAGGACCTGAGGGTTCAGTTCGCCACGTCCGGCGGCACGGTGACCGCGGTGGACGGGATCGACTTCGACATCGACCGCGGTGAGATCGTCGGCATCGTCGGCGAGTCGGGATCGGGCAAGACGATGACCGCGCTGTCGGTGCTGCGCCTGATCCCGGAGCCGGGCAAGATCACGTCGGGGCGGATCCTTTTCGGCGAGAAGGACGTCGTGCAGATGACCGACGAGGAGATCCGCGAGTTCCGGGGTAACGACGTGGCGATGATCTTCCAGGATCCGATGACCTCGCTCAACCCCGTGCTCCGGGTCGGGTTCCAGGTCGAGGAGGCGATGGCCGCGCACAGACGGTTCAGCCGCCGGCAGTCTCACGATCGGGTCGTGCCGCTGCTTCAGCGGGTGCGCATCCCGGCGGCCAAGGACCGCGTCCGCGACTTCCCGCACCAGTTCTCGGGCGGCATGCGTCAGCGGGCGATGATCGCCATGGGGGTATCCAACGAGCCGTCGCTGCTGATCGCCGACGAGCCGACCACCGCCCTCGACGTCACGGTCCAGGCGTCCATCATCGAGCTGGTGCGCGACCTGAGTCGGGAGCTCCGGGCGGCCGTGATGCTGATCACACACAACATGGCCCTGGTCGCCAGCCTGTGCAACCGCGTGATCGTGATGTACGCCGGCAGGATCGTCGAGGAGGGCCCGACCCGCTCGATCTTCAAGAACCCGCAGCACCCCTACACGTGGTCGCTGCTCCGGTCGATGCCCCGTGTCGACGAGGTGGAGAAGGAGCGGCTGATCTCGATCAAGGGACTGCCACCCGACCTCGGCCGGATGCCGCCCGGCTGCAAGTTCCACCCTCGGTGCAAGTTCCGTATCGACCGCTGCATGACCGAAGAGCCGCCGCTCGGCGAGGTCGATCCGGGGCAGATGGCGCGCTGCTGGGTGTTGATGAAGAACGTGCCCAACCCCGAGGCCGTGGCCCAGAAGTGAGCGCTACGCCCGAGACGGCAATCACCGCCGCCACGGACCCTACGGTCAAAAAGCCAATCGTCCGGGTCGAGAAGCTGGTCAAGCACTTCCCCGCCGGCGGAGGGCTCTTCACGCGCGCCGTGGTGCACGCGGTGGACGGAGTCGACCTCGCCATCGCGCCCGGAGAGACGCTCGGGCTCGTTGGCGAGTCTGGCTGCGGCAAGTCGACGCTGGGGCGGGTGATCGTCCGGCTTCAGCCGGCGACCTCGGGCCACGTCTTCTTCAAGGACACCGACCTCACCGCGGCGCGCGGCGAGAAGCTGCGCAAGACGCGGCAGCAGATCCAGATGATCTTCCAGGACCCCTACGCCTCGTTGAACCCGCGTATGACCGTCGGCGACATCGTGTCCGAGCCGCTCCGCAACTTCGGGGTGGCGCGGGGGCGCAAGGCCGAGCAGCGCGTGCAGGAGGTCATGCGGGTCGTCGGGTTGAACCCCAACTTCGTCAACCGCTACCCGCACGAGTTCTCTGGCGGTCAGCGCCAGCGCATCGGCATCGCGAGGGCGCTGGTGTTGAACCCGACGTTCATCGTCGCCGACGAGCCGGTGTCGGCGCTGGACGTTTCGATCCAGGCACAGATCGTGAACCTGATGGAGGACCTGCAGTCCCAGTTCGACCTGACGTTCCTGTTCATCGCCCACGACCTGTCCGTCGTGCGGCACATCAGCGACCGGGTGGCGGTCATGTACCTCGGCAAGATCGTCGAGATCGGGCCGAGCGACGCGATCCGCGACCGGCCGCTGCACCCGTACACGAAGGTGCTGGAGAGCTCGGTGCCGGTGCCCGACCCCGACCTCGAGGCCGCGCGCAAGCCGATCCTGCTGAAGGGCGAGATCCCGTCGCCGGTCAACCCGCCGGCGGCATGCCGGTTCCACACGCGTTGCCCGATCGCGCAGCAGATCTGCTCCGAGGTCGAGCCGCCTCTGGAGATGAAGGAGAACGGGCGGTTCGCGGCCTGCCACTTCGCCGGGCAGCTCTAGCGCCTACCCCGGATAGTCGCGCCTAACCGAGTCTTTCCTGGTGCAGACCTCCGGATAGTCGCGCCTAACCGAGTCTTTTCCAGTGCAGACCTCCGGATAGTCGCGACTATCCGTAAAGGTCGGCGGCCATTAGTGTGAGACCAGCTGGATCTGGTCCCACCAGTAGTCGAACATGTTGTTCGACCCCGCACCGAGCACGTACGGCTTGAACAGGAACGCGTCGACCGCGTAGAAGAGCGGGATGTACGCGACGTCGTCGATCAGCTGCCGGTTCAGGGTCTTGTAGTCCGTGATCGCCTGCGGCAGCGGCTCGGCGTCGGCCTTCGCCAGCAGCTGGTCGTACGCCCTCGTGGCGTACCCGCTGGCGCAGCTCGTGTCGGGGCATCCGGCGACCGTCCCCCAGAGGTTGTCGAACCAGTCCTGCGGGTGGTTGTAGTCCGCGGCCCAGCCGTCCCGGGACAGCACGTAGTGCCCCGTCAGCCGCTCGGTGACGAACCTGCTGTGCGGCGCCGTCTGCAGCTTGACCGTGACGCCGAGGTTCGTCAGCCACTGCGCCTGGAGGAATCGGGCCACCGGGTCGTTGAACGGCTCCTCCGGGTCGTACGAGTAGACAAGGCCCTTGCTCTTCACACCCAACGGGTCGGCCGACTGGAGCAGCGCGCGCGCCTTGACCGGGTCGAAGGCCGCGAGCGGGTCCGACCCGTCGCCGAGATAGCCCAGCAGGCCTTTGGGGATCAGGCCGCCCGTGGCGGGCACGCATGTGACGCCTGCGCACACCTCCCTCGCCAGCGCGGCCCGGTCGATGGACATGGCGAACGCGAGGCGCAGGTCGTGCGCCGCCTTGCCGCCGTCGAGCGTGAACGGTCCCGCGGCCGGTCGCCTGGCGTCGGCGACGAGGTTGAAGCTCACCCAGTAGTGCTTGTTCTTCACCGCGAGCAGCAACTGGTTCATCTGCGCCGGCGGAATCTTCGCGACGTCCGCAGCCTGCGGGCTGTACCCCGCGTAGCCGTAAATGTCGAACGCGCCTTGCTCGTATTTCGCCATCGCCGCCTCGGCGTCGGGCACGACCTCGACATGGACCGATTTCAACGTCGGCTTCGGCCGGCCCCACCAGTTGGCGACCGCGGCGAAGTCGTAGGACTGGTTCGGCGTGTGCGCGACCAGCTTGAAAGCGCCCGTGCCGACGAGCGTCTCCGGCCGCTTCCACCAGTTGTCGAAGTCGGTCTTGACGGCCTTCTGGTCGACGATCATGCCCGCGACCGCGTGCTGGGCGACGGCCGACAGGAACCAACCCGCAGCGCCGGTCAGCTTCACGACCACGGTCTCGTCGTCGGGCGCGGTCAGGCCGGACAGGGTGATGGTCGGGTCCTGCTTCTCCAGCAGCGCCTCGAGCGCCGAGCCCGATGCCTGGTTGGCGGCCACCTTGTCGTAGCCCGCGATCGCCGACAGATTCGCGGCGTTCGGGCCCTGCATCGCGGCGGCCCGGTTCCACGAATAAAGCACGTCCCGGGACGTGACGTGGTCGCCGTTGGAGAAAGTCGCGTCGGGCCGGAGCTTGAAGGTGTAGGTCAGGCCGTCGGCGGAGATCTCGGGGAGACGCATTGCGATGTCCGGCGCGACGTTGAGGTTGCCGTCGAACTTGAGCAGACCGTCGAACAGGTTCTCCGCGATGTTAGCCTCGGTCTCGTTGTGGATCGTCGCGGGGTCGAGCGTGCTGAGGTCCTGCTGGATCGGAAAGCGAAGGGTCTGGTCGCCGGCCAGGGGCGAGGGCGCTGATCCGACCGGACCGTTGGTTGAGCACGCGCTCAGGATCAGCCCGGCAAGCGCGGCCAGACTGCACACCCGATTCGCAGGTAGCATCTTTCGCGAATGAGCGTATCCGCCAGGGCGGGGAGGCGGCGCCAGGAGGGCTCGGAAAAGGTCCGCGGGGCGACGCGTTTCACCGCCGACCTCGAGCTGGTCGGGCTTCTGCACGTGCAGCTGGTGCTCGCGCACGTGGCGAGCGGACGCGTCAAGCGCATCGACACGCGAGCCGCGCGCGAGACGCCTGGCGTGGTCGACGTCATCACCGGCGAGGACCTGCCCGAGCTGGACGCGGCCGGCCCGGACCTTCCTCTCGCCCGAGAGCGCGTCTTCTACTCGGGCCAGCCTGTCGCGGCGATCGTCGCCGAATCCGAGACCGCGGCCGCCGATGCGGCGGCGCTGGTGTACGTCGAATACGAGGAAGGGCGCGCCGTGGTCGACCCGGTGTCCGCGATGGATGACAGCTCGCCTGCCGTCCTCGATGAGGCGGAAACGGCAGACGAAGACGACGCGTCGGCGCACGGCGCCTCGACCGCGACGGAGGAGGAGCCGGGCGACCGGCCGCGCAACACGACCGGCGTCGTCGCGCAAAAGCGCGGCGACGTGGACGCGGCGCTGAAGGAATCACCCCAGGTCGTCCGCGGCGTTTACCGCATCGCCCGCGCCCACCACTCCTTCATGGAGCCGCACGTCGCCATCGTCCGGCCGGAGCCGGACGGCGGCCTGACCGTCTGGTCGCCGACGCAGGGCCCGTTCGCCCTGCGCGACGACATCGCCAGGATGCTCGATCTCGCGCCTCATCAGGTCCGCGTGGTGCCGATGCCCGTCGGCGGAGGTTTCGGCGGCAAGGTCGAATTGCTTGAGCCGTTGCTCGCGCTCGTCGCGCGGCGCGTCGGCCGGCCCGTCCGGCTCGGGCTCGCGCGGTCGAACGAGTTCGTCGTCGGCCACCACGCGCCCGACGCGACGTTCGAGCTGGAGCTCGGCGCCACTCGTGACGGCACGCTCACCGCGCTGCGCGCGCTGTTTCGCTACGACAACGGAGCCACGGCCGGCTGGCACGCCGGCATCAGCTCGAGCTTCCTGACCGGCACCTACAAGCTCGCGAACTACGACATTCACGGCCTGGAGGTCGTGACCAACAAGACGCCCGCGGACGCCTACCGTGCGCCAGGCGCGACGCAGACCTACTTCGCCCTGGAGTCCGCGATGGACGAGCTCGCGGAGGCGCTCGGCATCGATCCCATCGAGCTCAGGCTCCGCAACGTCGTCCAGGAGGGAGGGTCGTTGGCGGTGCTCGAAGAGGCAAGGCGGCACCCGGTCTACAGCGCCCCGCTGGGTGAAGGTGAATCGGTTGGCGTTGCGCTCGGCATGTGGGGCGGCGCGCGCACGCCGTCGGCGGCCGGCTGCCGCGTCGAGCCGGACGGGACCGTGGCCGTCACGGTCGGCTCGCCCGACATCAGCGGCACCGCGACGGGCCTTGGCCTGATCGCCGCCGAGACGTTTGGAGTCGCTCCCGAGAAGGTCCGCGTAGACGTGGCGGACACCGCGACCGCGCCGTACGCCGCGATGTCCACGGGAAGCCAGGTGACGTACAGCGTCGGCGGCGCGGTGATAGAGGCCGCGCGCGAGGCGCGCCGCCAGCTCCTGGAGATCGCCACCGAGGAGCTGGAGGCGGCGGCCGATGACCTCGACATCGTCGACGGGCGGGTGCAAGTCAAGGGCGCGCCCGCGAAGTCGGTCGAGATCACCGACCTCGTGCGCATGTCCACCGAGTTCGGCGGCCGGTACAGGCCGGTCCAGGCGATAGGCAGGTCCGCGGTCCTGGAAGCCTCGCCCATGTTCACCGTCCACGTGGCGCGGGTGCGCGTGGACCGCGAGACCGGCGCGTTCCAGCTGATCGGCTACGCCGCGGTCCAGGACGTGGGGCGCGCCATCAACCCACCCGAGGCCGAGGGACAGGTGCACGGGGGCGCGGTGCAGGCGCTGGGGCGCGCGCTGGGCGAGAGCCTGGTGTACGACTCCGACGGGCAGCTGCGGACCGCGACGTTCCTCGACTACGAGCTGCCGGCCGCGGACCAGGTGCCGAACATCGACGTGAAACTGGTCGAGGTCCCGTCGCCAGTGGGGCCGCTCGGCGCCAAAGGCGTCGGGGAGCCACCCGCCATTCCCGGCACCGCGGCGCTGGCCAACGCGGTCTCGCGTGGCTTCGGTGTGCGCGTGCGGACAGTGCCGATAGACCGCTTTCAGCTGGTCCAAACCGACGGAAAGTAGGAACGGGGCGTCGTCCCTGCGCGGCTACGTCGCGCGGACGCTCCCCGCCCAGAATCCGATCCTGGTCAGCAACCGCGCGCCTCACGAGCCGCGCGAGGACGGCAAGTTCCGGCGCGGGGCCGGCGGCGTGATCACCGGTCTGCTCACCCTCGCGGAGGCGACAGGCGCCACGTGGGTCGCTTGCGCGCGCAACGACCCGGAGCGAGTCCTGGCCGCCAAACACCCTCACGGCCTCACCGTGCCGCTCGCCCACACGCGCGGCCGGCTGCACTACGCAACGCCCACACGCGAGCAGTACGAGATGTACTACTCCGTCATCGCCAACCCGGTGCTGTGGTTCCTCCAGCACTACCTGTGGGACCTCGGCAACGAGCCGGTCATCGACGAGCGGATCCACCAGGCGTGGACCAACGGCTACGTCGAGGTCAACCGCCAGATTTCCGACAAGGTGGTCGAGCTGGCGCGGGCGGGTTCAGGCCCGCCTCTGGTGATGGTCCACGACTACCAGCTGTACCTCGTACCTCGCATGTTGCGCAAGGCGATGCCCGAGGCCGTCATCCAGTTCTTCCTGCACGTGCCGTGGGCCACGCCGCAGTACTGGAAAGTGCTGCCCAAGGACATGCGCGACGCGATCCTGGAAGGCCTGCTCGGTTGCGACATCGTCGGCTTTCAGTCG
This sequence comes from Candidatus Dormiibacterota bacterium, assembly GCA_035280365.1. Taxonomy (GTDB): domain Bacteria; phylum Chloroflexota; class Dormibacteria; order Dormibacterales; family Dormibacteraceae; genus 40CM-4-65-16. The sequence goes on from DATEGB010000149.1 coordinate 46,796, forward strand.
AGCCTGGACGTGCGCAACTTCCTGCTCACGTGTGAAGAGAACCTCGGCCTGCAGGTCGACGAGCACGAGCGGGCGGTCATCGCGGGCGGCCGCATCGTCTACGCGCGCCACTACCCGATCTCGGTGGACGTGGTCGCGACGACTCGGCTCGCCGCCTCGCGCGGCGTGAAGCGGCAGGAGGGAGAGCTGGCCACGTGGCGGCCGCCGAAGCTGATCGCACGCATTGACCGCACCGACCCGTCGAAGAACATCGTGCGTGGCTTCATCGCCTACGAGAAGCTGCTGCGCCGGCATCCGGAGCTGCACGGCCAGGTCGAGTTCTGGGCCTTCCTCCAGCCGTCGCGCCAGGACGTCGCGGCCTACAGCCGCTACCTTCGCCAGATCCGGCAGACCGCCGGCCGCATCAACACCGACTACGGCAACGCCGGCTGGCAGCCGATCCGGCTCGAGATCGCGGAGAGCGAGCGCAAGGCCATCGCCGCGCTCAAGAACTTCGACGTTCTCCTCGTCAATCCCGTCTACGACGGGCTGAACCTGGTCGCCAAGGAGGGCGCGCTCGTCAACGCCAAGGACGGCGTGATCGTGCTGTCGGAGAACGCCGGCGCGCACGAAGAGCTGCGCGGCCACGTGCTTTCCGTCAACCCCTTCGACGTCGAAGCCACCGCGACCGCGATGCACGCGGCGCTGACGATGGACGTGGAGGAGCGCCGCAAGCTGAACGAAGGCGCGCGCGGCGTCGTGCGCACCAACGACATCGCGCGTTGGATCTCTAACCAGGTCCAGGACCTGCGCGACCTGACCCGCGTGCCGGCGCTCAGCTCGAGCGTCTAACTACTTTTTCCTGGCCCAGTCGACGATCTCCCACAGGACGGCCGTCGCTCCAGACGGGCCGGCGACGACGATGTCGCAGCGCTCGAACAGGTCTGGCGGCGCTTCCGGCGACCACACGCCGACCGCCATGTGCGGGATGTCGATCGCGCTCACGTACTCGAAGAGCGAGCGGTCGTTCTCGTCGTCGCCAAAACAGACGACGCCGCCCGGCTCCTCGCTCGGCAGCAGGGCGGCGAGCGCGCTCCCCTTGCCCACCTTCGGCGCATGGACCTCGACCACCTTGCGGCCGAGCGCGGCCGCCAGACGAGCGCCGTCGAAAAGCGGTCGAAGCAACGCGAGCATCTGCTCGCCGTTCATGTCCGTGTTGCGGAAGTGGATGGCGGTGCTGGCCGGCTTGGCCTCGAGCCACGAGCCGGGAATGCGCTCGAGCAGCTGTCGGGCGTCGAGATTGAATCGGTCCAGCGCCTCCCGCTGCGCATGGCGTGGAAGGGCAAGTCCGCTGTCGCCGATGAGACGGACCCCGGAGATGGGCACCAGCGACTCGAGCTGGTTGGCCGGCCGGCTGCTGAGCACGATCACGTCCGCGAGGAGCGTCACGAGCTCCTGCAAGGCTTCGAGCGCCTCGGGACGCGCGCGCGCGGCCGCCGGGTCGGCCACGACCTCGGCGAGCGTGCCGTCGAAGTCGGTGACCAGGATCAGCTCGCTGGGCGGTACATGAGCCGCCGGCGAGTTCTGCCAGACGTGCGTGATCTCGTCGGCTTCTTGAATCATTCCCTCGTTACAAACGCGGGCGGTGCCTCTCGATCACCGATTTCAGTTCAGGCACCGTTTTCAGGCTACCAAACATGAGCAAACCGTCGTCCTCCAAGCGCGAAGCGCAAAAAATCTCGCCCACGTTGGGATCGCCGTGGCGCAGCAGCAGCGACGCCTGGAGGATCACGGCCATCCTCTCCACGATCCGCCGAGCGCGTGCCTCTCTGTCCGCATCATCGCCGAGCTCGCGCTTGAGGTCGGCGATGGCGCGCTGGAGCCGCGCGTCGTGCGGCGCGCGCTCGACCTCGGCGAAGTAAGCGGCCACCGACTCGGGCTCGCGCTCCATCGCCCGCAGCACGTCGAGCGCGTTGACGTTGCCCGAGCCTTCCCAGATGGAGTTGAGCGGAGCCTCGCGATACAGGCGCGGCAGGATCGACTCTTCGACGTAGCCGTTGCCGCCGTGGCACTCGAGCGCCTCCGCGACGACCGCGATGGCGCGTTTGCACGTCCAGAACTTGGCCACGGCGACGCCTATGCGCCGGAAGTGCGTCTCCTCCTGGTCACTCGCGGCGCGGTCGAACGCCCCGGCGAGCCGCATCATCAGGATCGTCGTCGCCTCCGACTCGACCGCAAGGTCGGCGAGGACGTTGACCATCAGGGGTTGGTCGGCAAGGAGCCGGCCGAACGCGCTGCGGTGCGCGGTGTGGTGTGTTGCCTGGGCCACGGCCTGGCGCATCAACGACGCGGAGCCGATCACGCAGTCCAGGCGCGTGTGGTTGACCATGTCGATGATCGTCCGCACGCCTCTCCCCTCTTCGCCGACCAGCACGGCCCATGCGCCGTCGAGCTCGACCTCCGACGACGCGTTGGAGCGGTTGCCCAGCTTGTCCTTGAGGCGCTGGATGTGGAAGCGGTTGCGTGTCCCGTCCGGCAGCACGCGCGGCAGCAGAAAGCACGACAGGCCGCCCGGCGCCTGGGCGAGGACGAGGAACGCGTCGCACATCGGCGCGGAGCAGAACCACTTGTGCCCGGTGAGCAGGTGCCCGCCGTCGGTTCCCGTGGGCTCGGCCCGGGTCGTGTTGCTGCGCACGTCGGAGCCGCCCTGGCGCTCGGTCATCGCCATGCCGAAGAGCACGCCCTTCTTGGTGTCAACCGGTCGCAGCCCCGGGTCGTAGTCGAGCGTGGTCGCGCGCGGTTCCCAGCGAGCGGCGAGGCCGCCGTTCTTGCGCAAGGTCGGGATCGCTGCATAAGTCATCGAGACCGGGCAGCCGTGCCCGCCCTCGACCTGCGACCAGACGTAGAAGGCGGCCGCGCGGGCGGCGTGGGCGCCGGGGCGCGACTCGCGCCACGGAAGCGCGTGCAGGCCGTGCGCGACCGCGACCTTCAACAGCGCGTGCCACGCCGGGTGGAAGTCGACCTCGTCGATGCGCTCTCCGAACCGGTCGTGGGTGCGAAGGACCGGGGGGTTGGCGTTCGCCTGGAAGCCCCAGTCGATGGCCTCCTGGGTGCCCGCGAGGCGGCCCACCTCGGTGACCAGGTCCTGGGCCCACGAAGCCCCTTCGCGTTCCAGAGATTCGCGCAGAGGCGCGTCGGCCTCGAAGAGGTTGTAGTCGACGAGGGGCGGCGGCTGGTTCGAGGAGCTACTCATTGAGCTCGGCCAGCAGCGCCAGCTGCCGCCTGCGCTCCTCCTGGTCCGGCATCACCGGCCACGCGATCAGCGTGTCCACCCCCGCGTCGGCGAACGCGCGCACCTTCGCCTTCGCCCGGTCGCGCGGGCCGACGATGCACACCAGGTCGATGAGCTTGTCCGGCAGCGCCATCATCGCCTCGGTCTTGCGGCCCTCGAGGTACAGGTCCTGCACGCGCTGCGCCGCCTCCTCGAAACCGTAGCCCTCGACCAGGCGCTTGTAGAAGTTCTGCTCCCTCGAGCCCATGCCGCCCACGTACAGGGCGAGGATCGGCCGCATCATGTTGCGCGCGGTCTCCAGGTCGTCGCTGATCATCACGTTGACCGACGGGCAGATGCGAAACCCGTCGAGCGACCGCCCAGCGCGCGCCGCCCCCTCTTCCAGTGGACCGCGCAACGCTCTGGTGTGCTCCGGCGAGAAGAACACCGGCAGCCACCCGTCCGCGATCTCGCCCGCCAGCGCGACGTTCTTCGGGCCGAGCACCGCCAGGAAGATCGGGATCTGCTCCTGCACCGGCCGGACGGTGAGCTTGAGCGCCTTGCCCGGGCCGTCGGGCAGCGGCAGCTCGATCGTCTCGCCGTGGAACTCGACCTTCTCGCGGGCCAGCGCCTTGCGCACGACGGCGACGTATTCCCGCGTGCGCTGCAGCTGCTTGGCGAACCGGACGCCGTGGAAGCCCTCGGAGACCTGCGGGCCCGACGTGCCCAGCCCGAGCAGCATGCGGCCGCCCGACAGGTTGTCGATCGTCGCCGCCGTCATCGCGGTCATGGCCGCGCTGCGGCCGGGGATCTGGAAGATGCCGGAGCCGAGCTTGATCCTGGTCGTCTGCCCCGCCAGCCACGCCAGCACGGTCGCCGCGTCGGACCCGTACGCCTCGGCGGTCCACACGGAGTCGTAGCCGAGCGACTCGGCCCTGCGGGCGATGTCGAGCTGGTCGGCGGTGGTCAGGCCGAGGCCCCAGTAACCGACGCTGACCCC
>DATEGB010000150.1:0-14948 GCA_035280365.1 Candidatus Dormiibacterota bacterium
GGCGCGCAGGTCGAACCCGACGATCAGGGCGACGCCCGCGAGGCCCAGCAGCAGGCCGGCCATCGTGCCGACGCCGAAGTACTCGCGGTTGCCGAACGCGGCGGCGATGACCACACCGGCCAGCGGCACCGCGGCCACCAGCAATCCCGCGAGGGCGCTCGTGATCTGCTGCTCGGCGCTCGAGAGCAAGAACCACGGCGCGGCGACCTCGACCGCCGCGAACGCGAGCAGGTACGGCCACTTGCGGCCGATCGGGCGGCCGCCTCCGCGACGGAGCACGAACGGGAGCAGGATCAGCGTCGCCACCCCGGTGCGGATGAAGACCAGCACGGCGGGCGAGATCTCCGCGACCGCGACGCGGATCAGGAGATATGGAATGCCCCAGATCACGCACATGGCGGCGAACAGAAGAAGACCCCGTCGGCTCATAAAGGCTCAAACCTACCGGCCGCGCAGGGTCTTCCGCTAGATCACGCTTCGACGAACGTCACCGCGGTCTCCTTGATCGCCGCCGGCGAGCGGGACCGCAGGAAGAAGTAGACGATCACTCCAATCAGCATCCACACGATCACCACCGCGGGCGCGTAGCTCGCGGGCGGAGTGAGACCGGCGATCCCGAGGCCGGCGAAGTCCTGGCCGAACGACGCGACGAGCACCGGAATGAAGATCAGGATGCCGACGACCGGCACGATCACGTTCCACAGCACGTTCAGCTCGGCGCGTTGCTCGCGCATGTAGAAGACGAGGTTCGCGACGTTGGTGAGAATGTAGATTCCGACGATGATCAGCGTCGCCACCGTGCCCAGCAGCGCAAACGCGTTGAGCGGTGAAGGCGCTGGTCCCGAGTTGTACAGGGCAAAGCCGAGACCGATGGCGATGATGATCCCGAGCGCGCCCTGGACGTGGATCGCCATCGAGGGCGTCTTGAATCGAGGATGCACGGTCGCTAGCGCGCGCGGAAGAATGCCGACACGGCCGAGGGCGAAACCGACGCGCGACGCAGCGTTGGCGCCGGCGTTGGAGTTGGCGAACGCGCTGTTCAGGATCGCGAGCAGGACCAGGATCGACAGCGGCCCCCACACCTTCGACGCCAGCCCGTCCCATGGGTCGTTGCCGTTGAAGGCGAAGAAGCCGTTCTTGGGGTCGGCCATCTGCCCGGCGCCGAAGTAAACGGTCGCGCCGTAGTAGCAGATCAGGTAGAAGACGCCGATCAGGACGCAGGACAGGATCGCGGCGCGCGGGATCGTGCGCCTCGGGTCCTTCGCCTCCTCGGCCAGTGGCGCCGAGGCTTCGAAGCCGATGAAGGCGAGCACGGTGTAGACCATGCCCGCGAAGACCGAACCAAGTCCGCTCGAGTTCCCGGTGCCCGGGCTGAAGACGCTCAGCGTGTTGTTCGAGCCCGCGGCGACGATCAGCGTGATCCCGAGGCCGAGGAAGACGACGATCTCGAACGCGCCCAGGGCGACCCCGGTCTCGGTCGAGATGCGGATGCCGCGGTAGACGAGCACCCACACGCCGATGCCGGCCGCGGCCGCGAACGGCGCCCAGAGCCACGTCGGGGTGCCGAAGTGCGCGTTCAGGTAGCTGCTCAGGGCGTTGCCGAACACGAGGTAGAGAAGCGGGGCGACGATCGGCTCGGCGAGCATGAACCCCCAGGCGACGAAGAAGCCGACCACCGGGTGGATGCCCCGCGCGCTGTAGGTGTACAGGCCGCCCGCCGAGGGCAGGTGGCGCGCAAGCTGGGCGATGCTGATCGCGACCATCAGGCAGGCGACGAGGGCCAGCACCACGGCCAGCGGGGTCGCGCCACCCGCGTACGTCGTGGCGAAGATGATGGAGAACGCCACGGCGGCCGCCGGCGCCATGTGGGTGATCGACTGGAACAGGACGGGCGCCAACCCGATGGCGTCCTTCTGCAGACGTTCGCTCATGCTCAACCCCTCCCGAAAACAGTTGCGCTCGGACATACCACCTGGGCCTCCGGCCGTCAAGTAGGCGCTGACGCGGACCGTTTCTTGGTTGATGTTCCGCAAGAAGGTCCAACGCTCGGAGATGAGGAAGACGATCTCGCGATAGATTGGGCCGGTGGCCCGATCCGACCAGGTCCTCGACCGGCGCGCGTTGAACCGCGCCCTCCTCGCCCGCCAGCTGCTGCTCGAGCGCCGGCGCAGTACGGCCGCGGCGACGATCGAGCGCCTTGTCGGCATGCAGGCCCAGGCGCCGAACCTCCCCTACGTCGGCCTCTGGTCGCGGCTCCGCGGCTTCGATACCGACGAGCTGTCGCGCCTGGTCGAGAACCGGCAGGCGGTGCGCCTGTCGCTCATGCGGAACACGATCCACCTCGTCACCAGGCGCGACGCCTTTGGCATCAAGCCGCTGTTCAGGCGCCTGGGGGCGCGCGGCTTCCTCCACGGCAGCCCCTGGGGGCGGGGGATGCGCGACGCCGACATGGACGCGATCGCCCGCGCCGGGACCGAGATCATGGGCGAGAAACCGCGCACGGTCGCCGACCTGGCCAGGGAGATGGCGCGCCGCTTTCCCGGCCGCGACGGCCTGGCAATGGCCTATGGCGTGCGCTACATGGTGCCGCTGGTCTTCACCCCGCCACGCGGCACGTGGGGCGGCAAAGGACTGGTCACGCTCACGACCTTCGAGTCCTGGCTCGGGCGTCCTCCCGGCCCGGCTTTCGCCGACGCCGACCTGGTCCTGCGCTACCTGGCGGCCTTCGGCCCGGCGTCGGTCGCCGACATGCGCGCCTGGTCCGGCCTGGCGCTGAAGGCCGTGTTCGAGCGCCTGCGGCCGAAGCTGCGCACGTTTCGTGACGCGCAGGGCCGCGAGCTCTTCGACGTGACTCGCGCGCCGCGCCCCTCAGCCGACGTGGACGTGCCCGTCCGCTTCCTCCCCGACTACGACAACATCCTGCTGGCCCATGCCGACCGCACTCGCATCATGGCTCCCGGGCGGCACCTCGGCCTCTTCAGCAGCAACGGGATCATGAAAGGCTCGGTGCTGGTGGACGGCTTCGTCCGCGCGGCGTGGATCCCGACCACGTCCGGCGGCGCGACGACGATGACGATCGCGCCGTTCGAGAAAGCCCTGACTAAGAGCGACGCGCGTGAGGTCGAGGCGGAGGCGCGGCGCCTGCTCGAGTTCCTCGCCCCGGGCACGAAGCACGAAGTCCGCTTCGGACCCGTGAGGAACTCGAGCTAGGCCGGCATCGCGGCCGCTGTCCGCGCGGCGGCCGGTTCCTCCCGCGACAGAACATCGGCCGCGGCTTCCACGACCTGGGGGTTCCACTGGGTGCCTGCGCCCCGGCGAAGCTCCTCCAGCGCCGCCGACCAGGAGCGCGCGCCGCGGTAGGCGCGGGCGGTCGTCATCGCGTCGAGCGAGTCCGCGACCGGGATCACCTGCTCGATCAGGCGCAGGTGCTTGCCGACGATGCCGTTTGGGTAACCCCTTCCGTCGTACCTCTCGTGGTGGGCCAGGACGAGCTCTAGCACCTTCGTGTATTCGGAGAAAGGCCGAAGGATGTCGTAGCCGAGCCTCGGGTGCGTCTCCATGACGCGCCGCTCCTCGCGGGTGAGGGCGGCTGGCTTGAGGAGGATCGAGTCCGGGATGCGGATCTTGCCGATGTCGTGGACCTTGGCCGCGAGCTCGAGCAGCTCGATCTCGGAGGCGCTGAGCCGCAGCCGCCGCGCGATCGCGTGAGTGTAGATGGCGACGCGCTGCGAGTGGTTGAAGGTGTAAGGGTCGCGGCGGTCGACCTCGTCGGCCATACGCTCCATGGCGCGCATGGCGTCCCGCCGCATCTCGATCCGCTGCCGGAGCGACTGGTAGAGCAGCGCGGCGGGCACGATGGCCAGCAGCGGCAGCCACGCGAACTGGACCGAGGCAAAGGCCGCGGCCGCGCCGAGCAGGTAGAGGCTCGCGAACTGAACGTAGGCGACGCGCTGTGTGTGGATGAACAGCGGCAGCGGGTTGCGCGAAGTGCCCAGCGCCACGGCGAGCGAGACCAGGAAGAAGTTGGTGATGTACATCACCACCGCGGCGACGATCAACCACAGAGCGGCTTCCGGGCCCCCGAGGCCGGTCCTCGCCGAGACGTCCGCCGCGGCCAGCAATCCTCCGCCGGCCAGGGCCGCGAGGTAAGCCTGCGCACCGTTGAAGAGGACGTTGACGGCGATGGTGCGCATTGGCGGCTTCTCCCGCGTCGCGCGCACGCGACGAGTCGCCGCGACCACGATGTCAACCGCCTGCAGCAAACCGACCAGCACCGCCGCCTGCAGGACCGGCAGGAGGAGCACCGCGGCGAAGAACACCGCCGCGGCGATGCTCACCTTGAAGTTGAGGCTGATGTGGAGCGGGAACTCGAGCGCGAGGATGCCGGCGGCCGACAGCGACGCGACGAGCCACCAGTCGACGCTCCCGGCCACCAGCCGTCCGGCGGTCGCGACGGCCACCGCCAGCGCGGCCGCGCCCACGCCCAGCCGGTAGAGCTCGGAGCGCCGGCGGGGCATCATCTCGGCTGGCTCAGGCCACCTGCAATGTGAACTTGAGGTGGAGCGTCTGCCCGCTCCATCCGTTCCTGGTGGCCAGCACCGCGCCAGAGCCAAGAAGTCCCGTGGTCACCATGTCCTTGACCGGGAACTGGAGCAGGAGTCCCGCCGGCACCCAGATCGCCGTGTCGACGGCCGTCGCGGGCCTGTCCGCGACGTACACGCGAGACGTGGTGGTCGTCGCGATCGGAACGCCGAGCTCGACCGGGTTCGACGTCCACACGCTGTCGTAGAGCAGGACCACGTTTCCGCCGGGCGTCACCACCGGCACCAGGGGATCCCACTCGCAATAGGTCGCCCACGCACCGGCTGCGCTCGGCGACAGAACCACGACCGCGGCCGCGAGCACAGCGGCAAATACCACCCTCTTCAACTGCTTCCCAACCCTCCTTACGTCGCTCGAGCTCCCCCACCCCAGGCGCCCCAGCGTTTCGAGAACGCTACTCGGTACGGATTGGGTCGCCGCTTAAGAACTTGTTAAGACTCGTGTGCGGGTTGAAGTCAGACCCCGATGTCCTTGCGGGCAAAGCGCAGGGAGCCGAGGACGAGGGCGACGGCGGCCACGACGACGAGCAGGAGGATGTTGCCCAGCTGCCAGCCGTGCAGCAGGGGTGTTCCGTAGTAGTAAAAGGGCGACAGCCGCAGGGTCGCGTCCGGCCACTTCAGGTCGGGGCCGACGAAGCTGAGGAAGAACCAGCCCGCCAGGAGGAAGCTCAGCAAGCCCGTGTCCACCGCGGTGCGGAGCCACCCTGAGGCCAGGTAGCCGATGGCGGCTATTAGCAAACCCAGAGGGATCATGCCCGCGGTGGCTTCGACCAGGTTCGCCCGGTCGAGGGAAACGCCGGCGATGGCCGCCGCCGCCGCCGAAGCGGCGAGGGTGACCAACCCGATCAGGACCGTGGCCGTGGCCAGGGCCGCGAACCGGCCGAGCAGGACCGTGGCTCGCGACTGCGGGGTCGACAGCAGGATCTCCAGCCTGCCTTCGTCCTCGTCCGCGCTCCACCTGTTGACCTGGGTCACGGCGAACGCCATGAGCAGGACGGGCAGGATCTCGAACATCGCGCCCAGGAACAGGGCGTTCAGTTGAGAGCCGCCGCCGCCGATGTTCTTCAGGACCTGGACGGCAAGCGATGAGTTGCCCGAGTTGAACAGGTCGTTTAGCCTGCTGACCATCTGCTCGACGACGAGCACCATCCACCCCGCAAAGCCGGCGATCAGCAGCGTCCACCAGAACGTCGGCATGGCGATCATGCCGAGACTGCGCGCGTAGATCGAGCGCAGCGAGAAGTCCCCCGCGGGAAGGGCGTGGCTCGTCCGCGGCGCCCGGGCGCGCACGCCGGGCAGGCGGACCACGTCGCCGGCGTCCCGGCGGACGAAGAGCCACACGCCCGCGGCGGTGAGGATCACCGACAGCGCGAGCATGACGATCATTCCGCCGAAGCTCGTGCCGTAGCTCGGGATGAGCGGCTTGCTCAGGTTGTAGTAGTAGATCGGTGACAGGCGCGAGACCCACTCCGTGTCCGGGATGACGCGGTGGACCATGTCGAGCACGATGAACACGACCAGCAGCCCGCCCGTCGCGCCTGCCGCCGGGCCGCGCTCGTGGGTGAACTGCGAGATCACCAGCGCGACGCCCCCGATGACGGCGCAGATCAGCGCCAGGTCGAGGCCGAACAGCAGGCCGTCGACGAAGTTGAACTCTGCCTTGAAGGCCACCCCGCCCAGGTAGGCGAGAAGGCCTGCGATCAGGCCGATCAGAACCAACGCGCTCCACATCGCTGCGACCTTCTCCAGCGCGATGCGGGCGCGCGTCCGCGGCATGGAGAGGAGGACGTCCAGCGAGCCGCGGTCCTCCTCGCCGCGGAGCATCCGGCTCGCGGCGAGAAGCGGCCACACGCAGACGAGGAAGATGGAGATGCCGATCTTGAACGTGGCGTAACCGCCGACGGTGTTCGCCGCCACGGGGTCGGCGTTCCACGCGAACTGCGCGGCGAGGGCGGCCAGCGCCGCCCGCTGCTGCGGGGTGCTGATCAGCGTGGCCACGCTCGCCATCGGCGAGACGATGACCAGGCCCATGCCGATCCCCCAGCCGAGGATGGCGACCCGGTAGTCGCGCAGGGTCTTGAGGAAGATGGAGCTAAACATTTGCGCCTTCGTAGTACTTGAGGAAGACGTCCTCGAGGCTCGGCTCATAGCTCGTGAACGACACCACCTGGTAGTGGGCCGCGGCCTTGATCACCGCGTCCGCCGGTCCCTGCATCGCCAGGCGCACCGCCGAGCCGCTGTTCAGGTGCTCGACCTGGGAGACGCCGGCGAGGTTCTCGAAGGTGCCGTCCGGCACCGGTTGCGCGAAGTGGATGGTGATCTCGTAGCGCTTGATGTCCTTGAGTTCGGCGACGCCGGCGACCTGGACCAGCCGGCCCTCGCGGATGATGCCCACGCGCGTGCAGGTCTTCTCGACCTCGCTCAGGACGTGCGATGAGAGGAACACGGTGCGGCCCTCGTCCCGCGCCTCTTTGACCATGGCGTCGAACTCCTGCTGGTTGAGCGGGTCGAGGCCGCTCGTGGGCTCGTCGAGGACGAGCACTCGCGGCCGGTGCATGAAGGCCTGGATGAGCACGACTTTGCGCTTGTTCCCGGTCGAGTACTGGCGGAATTTCCGGCTGGTGTCGAGGTCGAAGCGCTCGATCAGCTGCTTGAGGTACGGCTGGTCGACGCCGCCCCGGAGGCGGCCGAAGTACTCGAGGATCTGGCCACCGGTCAGGTTGGGGTCGAGCGACGGCTCGCCCGGCACGTAGCCGACGAAGCGCTTGATGTCGACCGAGCGCTCCCAGCACTCGAGACCGCCGATGCGCGCCGTGCCCGAATCAGCGCGGATCAGCGCCATCAGGATTCGGATCGTCGTCGTCTTGCCCGCGCCGTTGGGCCCGAGGAAGCCGAACACCTCGCCCTCGGCGACGTCGAACGACACGTCGACGATCCCCCGCTTGCCCCCGTAGCTCTTGGTGAGCTTTGCGACTTCGATCATGGCGGCCATCGGCCCTCCTCCTTACCCGAACCAGGCGCGCAGCACCGCCTGGTCGATCAGCTGGATCGACCCCGGCGGCGCGCCAAGAATCCGCTCGAAAGACTGCGTGTAGCCGGTGAACGTCCTCACCACGTCGGCGAGCTCGATGCGGCCGGCCTGGCGGTCCAGAAAGAGCTGGGTCGCCACGTCCTGGAAGCCGAGGAGCAGCATTACGAGCACTCGCGCCGTATCGCTTGCCGAGTCGGCCCGGAACGAGCCTTCGTCGATCCCCTGCTGGATGATCGGGGCGAGCAAGTCCGCGAGCCGGCCGACCATGGTGCGCCGGAGCTTCTCGCGCACGATCGCGTTGTGGTCGGACATCCAGACCTCCAGGAGCGCGAGCACCAGCGGCTTGCGCGCCGTCTTCCAGCGCCCGATGGTGCTGAAGACCCGCTGGAGCCGGGCGGGCGCAGGCAGCGAGCGGTCCTCGACCACGGACTGGACCTCGCCAAGGGCCTGGTCGACCATGCGGTCGATCACTGCCTCGAGCAGCGCCTGCTTGGAGTCGAAGTAGTGGTAGAAGGCGCCCCGCGACGCCTCGACCGCGTCGAGCACGTCCTGGATGCTCATCTGCTCGTAGCCCTTAGCCGTCATCAGGCGCTGGGCCGCCTCGACAAACGCCTCGCGGCGGACCGTGTGCACCGCCAGGTTCAGCGTCCGCGCCATGCTCCGATTATAACCGACCGACAGTCGGTCTATTAATTGGTCTGGGCGTATCCCTCGTGCCACATCTGGAAGGCGAACAAGGTCCAGAGTTGCTTGCGGTTGTCGCGACGCCCGGCCAGGTGATCGTCGATCAGCGCCTCGACCGCCCCCGGCTCGAAGAACCCATCCCTTAGCAGCCGATCACGTGAGAGCGCTGACAGCATCTGCTCTTTCAGCGGCCCGCGGAACCACTCCGCGACCGGGACCCCGAACCCCTTCTTCGCCCGCCCCAAGATCCGGTCCGGCAGGATCCCGCGCAGGGCCCGCTTGAGCAGAAACTTCGAGCGCAGTCCGCGCAGCTTCATCGCCAGGGGCAGCCCCGTCGCGTAGGCGACGAAGTCGTTGTTCAGCAGCGGCACCCGCCCCTCCAGCGACGCCATCATCGACGCCCGGTCGAGCTTGACCAGGATGTCGTTCTCGAGGTAGAGCCGCATGTCCGTCGCCAGGACCTGGTTCAGGGGGTCGTGCGAGCGAAACTCCTCGACCGCGCCATCCTCCGGCCCGGGCGACTCGACGAGCACGGCCACCCGCTCCTCGGCGCCAAACGAGCCCATCCACCGCTGATGGCGCTCGGCGACCGGATAGGCGGCGCCGGCCACGAACCGCTTGGCCCGGAAGTCGAGCGAAAGGTTGTCCCGCGACACGGGGAGGCGTCGCACCATGGGCTCCACCATCCCACGCCGCACAAGGCCCGGTGCGCGCATGTAGTAGGCCGCCAGCCGGTGGGCCTGCAACGTCGGGTAGCCGGCGAACAGCTCGTCACCGCCGTCACCGCCCAGCGCCACCTTCACGTGCTGCCGCGTGAACGCCGCCAGCAAGTACGTCGGGATGATCGACGCGTCCCCCAGCGGCTCGTCCAGCAAGGCCGGCAGACGGGGGATCAGGCCCAGCAGCATCGCCGGCTCGAGGACAAGCTCGTGGTGGTCGGTGCCGAGATGCCGCGCGACCTGTCGCGCATGGCCGGCCTCGTCGAACGACCTCTCGGCGAACCCGACCGAGAAGCTCTTCACGTCCCCGCCGAGCTGCGTCATCATCGCCGTGACCGCGCTCGAGTCGATGCCGCCGGACAAGAACACGCCGAGCGGCACGTCGCTCACCAGCTCCTTGCGCACCGACTCGCGCAGCACCGCGCGGAGCCGCTCCGACTCCTGTTCCACGTCCCGCGCCGGCCCCTGCTCGAGGTTCAGCCGCGGCTCCCAGTAACGCGCGATCTTTGCCTCGCGACTCTCGAGCGACCAGGTCAGGGTGTGGCCTGGCCGTAGCTTGCCGATCCCGCGCACGATGCTGCGCGGCGACGGCACGAACTCGTAAGCGAGGTACTGGTCCAGAGCGACCGGGTCGACGCCTTTGCGCAGCGCCGGGTCACGCAGCAGCGCCTTCAGCTCCGACGCGAACACCAGCCGCGACGCGTCGACCGCGTAGTGCAAGGGCTTGATCCCGACGCGGTCGCGGGCGAGGAACACCAACGCGCGCCGGTGGTCGTGGAGCGCGAACGCGAACTGGCCGTTGAGCCGCTCGACCATCTCCTCGCCCCACTCCTCCCAGCCGTGGACCAGCACCTCGGTGTCGGACTCGGTGGCGAAGCGGTGCCCGTGAGCCCGGAGCAGCTCGCGCAGCTCGCGAAAGTTGAAGATCTCGCCGTTCTGGACGACCCAGACGGTCGAGTCCTCGTTGTGCATCGGCTGGTGGCCGCCGGCGACGTCGATGATCGAAAGCCGGCGCATTCCGAGCGTCACGTCGGCGTTTGACACGATGCCCTCGTCGTCAGGTCCGCGATGGACCATCGAGGCGCACATCCGGCTCACGAGCTCGGCGCTCCGCGCCGGATCACCGCCGGCGACGCCGCAGATGCCGCACATCTACCGGGTCACCTGGCCCGGACGGCCTGTCTCCCGTTGGTCGCCCGCTCGCGGTGCGGCGCCCTCTCGATGATCTCGCGCACGACGTACGTGGGCTTCCCCTGCGACTCGTGCAACGTGCGGATGGCGAGCTCCGCGAGCAGGCCCATGAGGATGAACTGCACGCCGACTATGAACAGGACCAGGGAAAGGAGAAGCAGCGGGTTGTTGTGCGCGTACACGTACGGAGGAAGCAGCTTCTGCAGGATCACGATCAAGGCCAGCACGGCCGCCAGCGCCCACAGCCCAAACGCGGCGAAGCCGAAGAAGTACATCGGCTTGGTGGAGTAGCTGCCGAGCAGCTTGACCGTGATCAGGTCGAGCATCACCCGTGACGTGCGCGACAGCGAGTACTTCGACTTGCCGTACGTCCGCGGCCGGTGGTGCACGGGCAGCTCGGTGATGCGCGCGCCGACCATGGACGCGTACACCGGGATGAACCGGTGCATCTCGCCGTAGAGCCTCACGTCCCGGATCACTTCGCGGCGGTAGGCCTTGAGCGTGCATCCGAAGTCGCTGAGGGCGACGCCGGTGACGCGCGCGATCAGCCAGTTCGCAACCTTCGACGGCAGCACGCGAGAGGCGTCGTCCATGCGGTCGCGCCGCCAGCCGCTCACCACGTCGTAGCCTTCGTCGATCTTCTCCAGCAGGTGCGGGATGTCGTGCGGGTCGTTCTGCATGTCGCCGTCAAGGAAGACGAGGACCGCGCCGCGGCTGTAGTCGATGCCCGCCTGTACGGCGGCCGTCTGGCCGAAGTTGCGACGGAAGCTGATCACGCGCACGCGCTCGTCGCGCGTCGCGATGTCACCGAGCTTCTCCGAGCTGCCGTCGCGGCTGCCATCGTCGATGTAAAGCACCTCGAAAGACGTGCCGAGCCCATCGAGGACTCCAATCAGCTCGCGGTGCAGCGGCTCGACGCTGTCGACCTCGTTGTACACGAGAACGATCACCGAGACGTGCGGCGTCGCGCTGGCGACGTGGCGGGCCATGTCACGGGATTATGGCTTGGTAAGCTCCCGCCGGATGGCGGTCGAGGTCGCTCAAGCTCAAACCAGCGCCGTCTCTCGCGCCGACGCTCGCGCCGAGGCGTGGTGGGTCTTCCCGGCGATCCCGATGCTCGCGGCCGCGATCGCTTTCGCGTGGACGCTCTACGGCGAGCTGCAGCGCCTCTACGGAATGACCGGCTCCGCCTGGGACTTCGCCTACGACCAGCAGGTCATCTGGAACGTAGCGCAGGGACAGGGCTTCTACTCGAGCTTCGCGCGCGCGAACTTCCTCGGCATCCACTTCGAGCTGATCTTCTTCGCCCTGGCGGCGGTGGAGAGGTTCTGGCCGAGCCCGACCGTCCTCCTCATCTTCTCGAGCGCGGGGCTGGCCGCGACCGCGCCGGCCGCCTACCTCTTCTTCCGCGCCCTACTGCCGAAGGACCGGCCCGAGTCGGCGTGGCTTGCGGTCGCCCTTGCGGCGCCGATCCCGTTCTGGTATGCGATCCAGGAGGCGGCCCGCGACTTCTTTCACCCCGAGAACATGGCGCTGGCGTTCGCGCTCCTGGCCGCTTGGGCCGGCCTGCGCGGTCGCCGCATCCTGATGTGGACGTTCTGCCTCCTGACGCTCACGTGCAAGGAGGACCAGATCTACACGGTCGGGGTGGTGGCGCTCCTCATGTCGCAGTACGGAGCGCCCGAGGTCAAGAAGCACTGGCGCTTCATCCTCTACCTCGCCGCCGGGTGGTTCCTGGTCGGCACGGGCATCGTCCAGCAGCACTTCCGCAACGGCGGCTACACCGACTTCGTCTACTACCGCTGGCTGCTCGGTCTCGACGACACGATGCCGGTCTCACCACTAACGGTGCTGGAGACGATCTTCCGGCCGGGCGCGGTCGTCGTCTTCGCGGTCGTCTTCGCTTCGGTCGCGGCGATGCCGATGTTCGCGCCGCGCTGGCTTCTGCTCGTCGTCCCGCCCTACCTCGCGGACGTGCTCAGCGGCCACAACCCGCAGAACGTGCTGAGCCTGCACTATGTCCTTCTTCTTCTGTTCCCCTTCATCGTCGCCGCCGGGGTCGGGGCGCGGAACTACCTCCAGGCGCGCCAGCTCAAGCCGGCCTGGGCCCTCCTGGTGATCATCCCGCCCCTGGTGCTCGGCTTCGCGATCGGACGCTTCCCGCCGGCCCTGCGCGCCAACGCCGGCCTTTACTCGCACCCCAACCTGGTCGCCCAGCTGCAGACGGCGACCGCGATGATCCCCGCCGACGCCGCAGTCAACGCCGACGACGGCCTCGCCGTCTGGCTCGCCAACCGGCACACGATCAACGACTTCCCCGACCGGCTCGAGGGCAGCAGCTACGTCGTCATCGACCGCCAGGCCTACCTCAGTGGTCCGACCAAGCCGGACGAGCGGCAGGCGGCGCTGGACGCGCTGCCCACGAGCGGGCGCACGCTGCTCTACGACGACGGTCGCTTCCAGGTCTGGAGCCCCGTCGGGGGCGACTGAAGGGGGGCTCGCGTAGGCTTAGGGGTCACCATGGCGGTGGCGACTTCGGTCCGCGAGCGCCTCGATCGGCTCTTCCAGCGGCGGATCGCGATCTTCGACGGCTCGATGGGCGTGATGCTCCAGCACAAAGGCTTGAGCGACGCCGAGTTTCGCGGTGAGCGGTTCCGCAACCATCCCAAGCCGCTGCGCAACAACAGTGACGTCCTCTCGCTGACGCAGCCCGCGCTGGTGACGCAGGTCCACCGCGACTACCTCGAGGCCGGCGCGGACATCGTCACGACCAACACGTTTACCGCGACGCGCGTCTCCCAGGCCGACTACGGGCTCGAGGATTACGTCTACGAGATGAACCTCGAGGGCGCGCGGCTGGCCCGCAAGGCCGCCGACCAGTTCGAGGACCGTTTCGTCGCGGGCTCGCTCGGCCCGACGAACGTCACGCTCTCGCTCTCCCCGCGCGTCGACGACCCCTCGTACCGCGAGGTCACCTTCGACCAGCTGCGCGACGGTTACGCCGAGGCGGCCCGTGCGCTGAAGGAAGGCGGGGTCGACATCCTGCTGATCGAGACCGTCTTCGACACGCTCAACGGTAAGGCCGCGATCGCTGCGGTCGCCCAGGTCGCTCCGGACCTTCCGCTCTTCGTCTCGGTCACCATCGTCGACCGCAGCGGCCGCAACCTCTCCGGGCAGACGGTGGAGGCGTTCTGGACCTCGGTCGAGCATGCGCGGCCCTACGCCGCGGGCGTCAACTGCTCGCTCGGCGCGACTGAGATGCGGCCCTACGTCGAGGCCATGTCGCGCGTGGCGCCGGTCTACGTCATCTGCTACCCGAATGCCGGTCTACCGAACGCCTTCGGCGGTTACGACGAGCAGCCGCCGACTACGAGCCGGCTGCTCAAGGAGTTCGCGGAGGCGGGCTTCCTCAACGCGGCCGGCGGCTGCTGCGGCACCGGCCCTGACCACATCCGCCAGATCAAGGCGGCGATGGCCGAGGTGCCGCGCCGCCAGGTGCCGAGCCGGCAGCCGCGGACACGTTTCAGCGGCCTCGAGCCGTTCGAGATCACACCCGACTCCGGCTTCGTCGTCGTGGGTGAGCGCACCAACGTCACCGGGTCGATCCGTTTCCGCCGCCTGATCGAGTCGGGCGACTTCACGGGCGCGGTCCAGGTCGCCCTCGACCAGGTGCGTGGCGGCGCCAACCTGCTCGACGTGAACATGGACGCGGACCTCCTCGACTCCGAGGCGGCGATGGTCCGCTTCCTAAACCTCCTCGCCACTGAGCCCGAGGTCGCGCGGCTCCCCCTCATGGTCGACAGCTCCAAGTGGTCGGTGCTCGAGGCGGGGCTCAAGTGCCTGCAAGGCAAGGGCGTCTGCAACTCGATCAGCCTCAAGGAGGGCGAGCAGGTCTTCCTCGAGCACGCCCGCCAGGTCCGCGAGTACGGCGCCGCCATGGTGGTGATGGCCTTCGACGAGAAGGGCCAGGCGGACACCGTGGCCCGCAAGGTCGCGATCTGCGACCGCGCCTACAGGCTGCTCGTTGAAAAGGCGGGCGTCCCGGCCGAGGACATCATCTTCGACCCCAACATCCTGGCCATCGCCACGGGCATCGAGGAGCACGCGCTGTACGCGAAGGCATTCATCGAGGCGACGCGGGAGATCAAGCGGTTGTGCCCCGGCGTCCGCGTCTCCGGCGGCGTCTCGAACCTCTCCTTTGCGTTCCGCGGCAACGACCGCGTGCGCGAAGCCATCCACTCGGCGTTCCTGTACCACGCGATCCGCGCCGGCCTCGACATGGGCATCGTCAACGCCGGCCAGCTCGTCGTCTATGAGGACATCCCGAAGGACCTGCTCGAGCTCGTCGAGGACGTCATCTTCGACCGCCGCCCGGACGCGACCGAAAGGCTCGTCGAGTTCGCCAAGTCGGTCTCCGGCGAAGGCTCGAAGCGCGAGGTCGACCTCTCCTGGCGCGAGGGCCCGGTGGAGGAGCGCCTCAAGCACGCGGTCCTGCACGGCGAGGTCGAGTACATAGAGAAGGACGCGGAGGAGGCGCGGCTCAAGTACGGCAAGCCGCTGCTCGTCATCGAAGGCCCGCTGATGGACGGGATGAAGATCGTCGGCGACCTGTTCGGCGCGGGCAAGATGTTCCTCCCCCAGGTCGTGAAGAGCGCGCGTGCGATGAAGCGCGCGGTCGCCTACCTCGAGCCTTTCATGCAGGCGGAGAAGGAGGCGTCCGGC
>DATEGB010000151.1:0-3587 GCA_035280365.1 Candidatus Dormiibacterota bacterium
CGCTTCGACAACGGCCTCGCCATCCATTCGCACATGCGCATGCGAGGCGCGTGGCACGTCTACCGGCGCGGCGAGCCGTGGCGGCGACCGTCCTGGCAGGTAAAGGCGGTGCTTGAGACCGAGGACGCGACGGCCGTCTGCTTCTCCGCGCCGGTGGTCGAGCTCGTCCGCGACGAGCAGACGAAGGTGGGCCACCTCGGCTCGGACATCCTCGGTGACACCTGGAACGTTGACGAGGTCGTGCAGCGGGCCCGCACGCGAAACACGATGCCCATCGGTGAGCTTCTCCTCGACCAGCGCGTGACGGCCGGCATCGGCAACGTCTACCGGTGCGAGGCGCTCTGGGAGCGCCGCGTCAACCCCTGGAAACGCACCGCCACATTGCGCGACGAGGACCTGAAAGCTCTTTTCGAGGTCGCGCACCAGGCGATGCGCGCCAACCTCCGCGGCGGCCGCGAGCGCCGTTTCCCCGGCTATGGCAGGGGCGCGGTTCATGGCCGCGCCGGCCGGCCCTGCCCACGCTGTGGATCGAGGATCCAGGTTCGGGCGCAGGGCGAGCTCGCCCGTTTGACGTACTGGTGCCCAGCGTGTCAGCCCTGACTCGAACGTTGACGTGGCGCAGACAGATGGCCGGTGGTCATCGCCAGCCGCGAGCGTCCACCGGCTCCCAGCGCGACTGAGATCCGCGAATCACCAGCAGCGCCGGGTGGAGGTTGACCGTCGTGCACGCGTGCGCGGGGATGATCGCCACCCGGTCGCCGACGCTGAGGTCGATGGCCGACTCCGAAACCAGCACCCCGTGCTCTTCGCTGATGCGGTCGAGGGTTACCCCCGGGTGCCCGAGCACGATGCCGTAGCCGTTGAGGCCCGCGACGCGCAGGTCGGCGGGCAGAGATTTGGAGCCCGAGTCGACCACGGCCCGGGTGCGCTCCGGCCGGGAGACCACGGTCGCGACCACGGCGAGCGCGCAGTCCTCGAGCGCCTGGCTGCCCAGCGTGACCTGGTTGGCGTCGCCGTAGACGTACGTTCCCGGCCGCATCTCGGTGACTCCGCCCGCCATCTCCACGTGGGCCGCGGTCGGAGTCGAGCCGATGGACAGCTCGCGGACCTCGATGCCGGCGGCCCGGATCAGCGCCGCGCTCGCGACGAGGCCGCCGGATTCGTCCTGGGCCGCGGCCGTCAGCTGCGTGTCGTCGGTCGCGCGGTAGGAATGGCCGCCGTGCGTCATCAGGCCGCGAAACCGCGCGGGCCCGACCACTTCGACGAGCCGCTTCACCGCATCCAACGTCGGCTGACCCGGCGTGGTGCCCAGGCGGTGGAGGCCCGTGTCGACCTCCCACAGGATCTCGACCGCCTCGGGCAGGGACTCGGCGAGCTCGACTGTGTCGAGCGCCACCGCGAGCCGGCGCACGCGCGTCGCCAGCTCCTGCAGCCGCTGCAGCTTGGGCTTACCGGCCGGGGGATGGGCGATGAGGAGGTCTGCGACACCGGCTTCGGCGAAGACGTCCGCTTCGCGCATGGTCGCCGCGGTGAGGCCGACCGCCCCGTGCGCCAGCTGCCTCACGGCGAGGACCGAGCTCTTGTGGGTCTTGGCGTGAGGTCTCAGGCGCAGGCCGTGCGCGTTCGCCCGGTCCTGCATCCGCTTGAGGTTTCGCTCGCGGACGTCGTCGTCGACGACCGCGAGCGGGGTGATGTGCTCTTCCGACGCGGCGAGGAGGCGCGAGTGGTTCACGCCACTGGAATCTACATGGGCGCCCTGGACCGCGGATAGTCGCGACTATCCCGTGTCTTCGCGTGCCGGACGCGTTGATAGTCGCGACTATCGCGTAACTGGTAGCGCCGGCCGCACAGCCTAGTGCCCCGCCTGCGCAAAGGGTCGCGCGTCGAAGTAGGCGCGCAGGCTCGTGATCTTGCCACTCTGCACCGTGTACCACTCGGCCACCGGCGCCCTGGCGATCGGCGTGTCGAGGACCGTGAACACCGCCACCTCTCCGCCCTCCGCGATCGAGGCCTGGTGCTCGACGCCCCTGACCATCCCGTAGAGCCGGCTGATCGCGGTCAAGTAGTCGTCCGCCCGGGTGAAGTGGTCGATCGGGCCTTCAAAGCGAAGGTCGTCGGCGAGGAGCTTGCGCGCCGCCGTGAAGTCCTTCGCCCCGAGAGCCTTGTTGTAGCGGTCGACGGTGTCTTTCGCGCTTGTGTTTGCCATGCCCCGACGCTATCGGCGCACCAGACGCTTGAACATGTCCCACGGGCCGCGTTCCTTAGCCGCCACGCCGCACCGGCGCGCCGGCAAAGCATCACGGTGGATTGGCTAAATGCCGCGAAGCCGGACCGCGCCTAAGATCACACCACCATGCACGAGCACCGACAACCGAAGCCTCCGAAGGACCTCTCCGGCTACCTCGACGCCATGGCCCGCGTCATGTTCCAGACAGGGATCAGCTGGCGGGTCGTCGAGGCGAAATGGCCTGGCATTCGCGAGGCGTTCGGCGGGTTCGACCCGCAGCGCGTCGCCAGGCTGAAATCCAGGGACATCGACCGCCTCATGGGCGACACGCGGGTCATCCGCAACCGCAAGAAGCTCGAAGCCATCTCGTCCAACGCCGGCCGGATGCTCGAGCTCGACGCCGAGCACATGGGCTTCAAGAAGTACCTGGACTCGCTCGGCGACTTCGACTCCACGAAGAAGGCGTTGCACAAAGACTTCGCTTACATGGGCGATTCGGGGACGTGGTTCTTTCTCTGGATGGTCGGCCGGAACGTTCCCGACCACGAAGGCATGTGACCAAGGACCCTGACGCCCTCAGCGAGGTCCTCCTCCGTCTGAGCGTCAACAGCACCGTTTTCTGTTTTTTCATGAGCTCGCCGTGGGGCTTCAAGGTGCCCGGTCGCGAGGTGCCCGCGTTCCACATCCTGACGTCAGGCGGCGCCTGGCTCGAGGTCGAGGGTTCGCCGCAGCCGCTCCGGCTTTCGGCCGGGGACCTTGTGATCCTGCCGCGCGGCCAGGCGCACGTCGTGCGCAACTCGCCGCGCACATCTTCCCTGGAGTGGCTGGACCGCATCCTCGCGGGCACGCCGCCCGTGAACGGCCAGGTTTCGTACGGCGGGGGCGGGGAGCGGAGCGAGCTGCTGTGCGGAGGATTTGCCATCGACCCGA
Source organism: Candidatus Dormiibacterota bacterium (assembly GCA_035280365.1). GTDB lineage: Bacteria > Chloroflexota > Dormibacteria > Dormibacterales > Dormibacteraceae > 40CM-4-65-16. The sequence continues at coordinate 3,158 of DATEGB010000151.1, forward strand.
TCGCGGGCAAGGCCGTGCTCGACGCCCTCCCCGACGTCGTCCACCTCAAAGGCAGCGAGGCGCTGGCGCCGGAGTGGCTGGTCGGCCTGATCCGGATGATCGCGACCGAGGTTGCCAAAGGTGGACCCGGCTCGGAGGCGGTGGTCACGCGCCTGACCGACGCGCTCATCGCCCACGCGCTCCGTCACAGCCTGGAGGAGGCCGCGCGCTCGACCGACCCGGCGGAGGCCTACGGCGACCGGCAGGTCGCGCGCGCCCTGCGGCTGATGCGGGATCATCCCGATCAGGACTGGACGGTGCCCAAGCTGGCCGCCGCGGTGTCCATGTCGCGGTCGGCGTTCGCAGAGCGGTTCCGCGCGGCGATGGGGGAGTCGCCGATGCGGCACCTCACCCGCTACCGGATGGCGCGCGCGGCCGAGTACCTGCGCCT
>DATEGB010000152.1:0-5667 GCA_035280365.1 Candidatus Dormiibacterota bacterium
CGCTGCAGCTGGCGCGGCTTTCGGCGCGTGTCTCGCAGGCGATGCGCCACCTGGACGGGGACGCCGCGGCCGGCCACGCTCTGCTGCGGATCGGCCTCGACGACTACGTCGCGAGCGCGACCGACTCGGGGCTCGCCGCCATGCGCGCGCTGCACGGCAAGCGCGGCTTCGCCACGGTCGAGCGCGGGCTGGGCTCGCCGCACTCGCAGACGAGGGTGGAGGCGCTGGAAACGTTGTTAAACTTCGGCCCGGCCTGGCTCGCCGATCCGCTGGCGAGACTGCTCGAGCCGGAATCGTTTGACCCGCTCGTGGCGCGGCCGCTGTCGCGGTCGGAGCTGGACGCGCTGGCCGGGCATGCCGACAAATGGGTCCGCGAGACGGCGCAGGCGGCGTCGGGCGGGCTCGATGAACACATGAAAGAGCTGATCGCGCTGAAGCAGGTTCCGCTGTTCAGCACGCTCACGCTCGAGCAGCTCGCGAGCGTCGACCGGCTGATGGTCACGAGGCATTACGTGAAAGGCGAGACCGTGTTTCGACACGGCGACGTTGGCGCCGAGCTCTACGTGATAGTCGACGGCGAAGTCCGCATCCACCTCGACCAGGCGGGGCGGGAGGTGACGCTCGCGCGGCAGGGGCCGGGCACAGTCGTGGGGGAGATGTCCGTGTTCGACGAAGAGCCCCGCTCGGCGAGCGCGCAGGCGGCAGCCGACACCACTCTGCGCGTGCTCCGTCGCGACCGGCTCCACGCGATCGTCCACGAGCACCCGGAGGTTCTGCTCGAGTTCATCAAGAACCTCAGCAGGAGGTTGCGCGCGATGGACGAGAAGCTGGAGTCGTCGGGTTCGCCGGAACCGGTGCCTACTCCGTAGGAGGCTCGGTCTCTCCTCGGACCTCGATGCGCTTGCGCGCGGCCTCGAGCCGCTCGGTGCAGATCCTCAAGTAGACGCGTGCCTCGTCGACGGCCTTCAGCGCGTCCTCCAGCGAGAGGTTGCCGTCTTCGAGCAGGCGCAGCTGGTGGTCGAGCTTGTCAAGCGCTTCCTCGTAGCTCAGCTCGGCGCTCATCGTTCGACCTCGTCGATGCGGGCGCCAAGCTTTCCCTCGGCCAGGCGAATGCGGACACGGCGGCCTTCGGCGGTGGTCGACGCGACGCGGATCACCGCCCCCGACTCGGCGTCCTGGGTGATGCTGTACCCGCGCGCGAGAACGGCGTCGGGGCTGAGCGCGACCAGGCGCTCGCGGCGGTGGGCGATGGCGCGCGTCGCGACCGCGAACCTGTCGGCGAGAGCGCGCTCGAGCCGTTGCTCCGCCCTGCGCGAGGCAAGGGCATTGGCGCTCTTCGTGAGACGTCCCGCGGCCGCGCCGTCGAGCCGGCGCCGTCGATCGCGCATCGCCTCCTCGCGCCGCGCCACCTGCGCGACCGGGCTCAGCCGCTGCAGCTCCCGCGCCGCTCGCTCGATGCGCTCGGCGTGCCTCGCCACGCGCAGCTTCAGCTCACGATCGAGCCGGCGCCGGCGATCACCGAGCTGCACTTGCAGGTCCGCCTTCTTGGGCACGACGCGCGCGCCGGCCTCGGTCGGAGTGCGGCACTCGGCGTCGCCGACCAGGTCGGCGACCGTGCGGTCCGAGGTGTGGCCGAGCGCCGTGACGACGGGAAGCTTCGAGTCGAGGATCGCGCGCGCGACGAGCTCGGTGTTGAAGGCGTACATCTCCTCGAAGCTGCCCCCGCCGCGGGCGAGCACGATTACGTCTGCGTCTCCCTCCGCGTTGCAGCGCCGCAGGGCGCGAGCCACGCTCATCGGCGCCGCTGCTCCCTGGACCTGGACCGGGTAAACGACGATGCCCATGTTCGGGTAGCGCTCCCAGATCGTCTGCTGGAGGTCGTGGATGACCGCACCCGTCGGCGAGGTGACGAGTGCCACGGTCGCGGGAAGGAAGGGCAGGGGACGCTTGCGCCTGGCCTCGAACGCGCCTTCGAGCTCGAGCCGGCGCTTGAGCTCCTCGAGCCGGGCGCGCAACTTGCCGACGTCGTCGAACTCGACCTGGTCGACGATGAAGCTGAGGCGGCCGATCTTGCCGAAGAAGTCGACCTTGCCCCGAAAGATGAAGACCTGGCCGTCCTCGGGCAGCGTCGTCACGCGGCGAGCCTCGTCGGCGAAGAGCACCGCATCGATCCGGCTGTAGCCGTCCTGGATGGAGAAGTTGTAGTGGCCGGCCGCGCCGCGTTTCATGCCGCTGACCTCCCCCTTGACGAGCAGGGCCGTCAGCGGGCGAAGCTCGCGGCGGATCTCGTTGGCGAGCTCGGTGACGGTGTAGGGCCGGCGCGCCTCTTCGGGTTTCAGCACGCGGTCTAGCTTAGGGCGGCCCGGATTTGCTGCATTCGCCGGCGATCGGCGCATTCGGAGGGCCGCGAAACCGCCATTCGCCGGCGATCGAGGGAAGTCGGCGCGGGGTCAGCCTCCGATCTGGGACATCGACTTCGCCGGTTTGACGAACCCCGGCTTGTTGATCAGGTGCCCTTCCTCTTTGCGCCAGATCGCCCTCTCGATCACCGAGCCCAGGTGGTCGTCCGACACTCCCGAGCGCAGCAGCTCGCGCAGCGGCGTCTCCTGCAACGAAAACAGGCACGTGCGCAGGCCCCCTTCGGCGGTGAGCCGGATGCGGTTGCACGTCGTGCAGAACGCCTGGCTCACCGAGGAGATGAAGCCGACGCCGCCCGTCGCACCGTCGGCGAACGCGTAGCGCGTCGCCGGGCCGGGGCGCTCATCGCGCAACGGCGCCAGCGGGAACTGGTCCTCGATCTGCTCCATGATTCGCCGGCTCGGCACGACCTGCTCGTTGGTCCAGATGTTGTCGCCGTCGAGCGGCATGAACTCGATGAATCGGACCTCGTAACCCTCGCTGCGGGCCAGGCGCGCGAAGTCGACGACCTCGTCGTCGTTCTTGCCCTGCATGACGACCATGTTCAGCTTGATCGGCCACAACCCCGCCTCACGCGCCGCGGTGATGCCGTCCATGACGCGCTCGAAAGCGTCGCTGCGCGCCATCTCCTGGAAGCGGTCCATGTGCAGAGTGTCGAGCGAGATGTTGATTCGCTTGAGGCCCGCGTCCTTCAACAACTGCGCCTTCTGGCGGAGCAGCACGCCGTTGGTCGTCATCGTGATGTCCAGCGTCGGGTCGATCGCGTTGATCATCCCGATCAGCTCTTCGAGCTTCACCCGCACGAGCGGCTCGCCGCCCGTGATCCGGATCGTGCGTACCCCGTACCGCTCGACGAAGATCCGCGCCAGGCGGACGATCTCCTCGAACCGCAGGATGTCCTCGCGCTTCAGCCACTTCAGGCCCTCGGCGGGCATGCAGTAGATGCATCGGAAGTTGCACCGGTCGGTGACCGAGATGCGTAGATCGTCGGCGACCCGGCCGTACGAGTCCCAGAGTCGGCGGCTCGGCATTTGACTGATGATAGGCGCGATGGGGTACGAGCACCTCCTGGTCGAGGTCGAGCCACCGATCGCGACCATCACGCTCAACCGGCCGAAGGTCCTGAACGCGCTCAGCCCGGCCCTGATCAGCGAGCTGACGGGGGCGCTGTCCCAGCTCGACGCCGACGATTCGGTCCGCGCGGTGGTCCTGACCGGCGGCCCGAAGGTGTTCGCCGCGGGCGCCGACATCGGCGACATGGCGGACCAGGGGCCGGTCGACCAGCTCCTTCGCGACCAGACCGGCAGATGGGCGCCGCTGGCCGGTTTCCGCAAGCCGCTGATCGCGGCCGTCAACGGCTACGCGCTCGGTGGCGGCTGCGAGGTGGCCCTGATGTGCGACGTCATCGTCGCCGGCGAGACGGCGCGTCTCGGCCAGCCGGAGATCAACCTCGGCATCATCCCCGGCGCGGGTGGGACGCAGCGCTGGCCGCGCACGGTGGGCAAGTACGTGGCTATGGAGACGATGCTCTCCGGCGCCCCGCTTACGGCGCAGCGCGCCTTCGAGCTCGGCCTCGTCAACAAGGTCGTCCCGGCCGAGATGACGGTGGAGGTCGCGAAGCGCTTCGCCCGCCAGGTCGCGGAGAAGCCGCCGCTTGCGGTGCGCATGGCCAAGGAGGCGGTGCTGAAGGCGTTCGAGTCGCCGCTTGCGGAAGGCCTGGCGGCGGAGCGCAAGAGCTTCTACTTCCTCTTCGCGACCGAGGATCAGAAGGAAGGCATGCACGCTTTCCTCGAGAAACGGAAGGGCGTGTTCAAAGGAAGGTGAGCTGATGGCGACCGAAGTCGAGAACCATGTCCAGGTCGAGACCGACGCCGGGATCGGTTGGATCCGCTTCAACCGGCCCGAGAAGATGAACGCGATCGGCGCGCTCACGCGGCGGCAGCTGGGCGACGCGGTCAAGCAGGCAGAGCGGGACGACGCCGTCCGCGTGGTGATCCTGACCGGCACGGGTCGCGCGTTCTCCTCGGGCGCCGACGTGACCGAGATGGTCCAGGGCGCCGGAATGCGCACGCCCGAGGACGTCGGCAACGTCCTGCGCAACGAGTACATGCCGATCCTGATGCGCCTTCGCACCATGCCCAAGCCCGTGATCGCCGCCATGAACGGACCTGCCGTTGGCATCGGCGCGAGCTTCGCGCTCGCGTGCGACATCCGGATCGCGACCCCGGAGGCCTACATCATGGAGGCGTTCGTCAACATCGGGCTCGCCCCGGACGGGGGCGTGAGCTGGTTGCTGCCGCGGCTGGCGGGCACCGGCGTGGCCTACGAGATGTTCTTCACGGGCAAGCCGCTTCCGGCGGCCGACGCGCACCGGCTGGGTGTCATCAATCGCGTGGTCCCGGCGGACCGGCTCGAGGAGGAGGTGCGTGACCTCGCCAACCACCTCGCCTCGCAGCCGCGCCAGGCGATGGCCGGCGCCAAGCGCGCGTTGCTCCACGCCCTGACGTCGAGCTTCGAGGACGCGATGGAGTTCGAGTCGTACCTGCAAGAGGCGCAGGCAACGAGCAGCGAGTTCGCCGACGGCGTGCAGAGGTTCCTCGAGTCGCGCAAGAAGAAGTAGATGCCTGAAGCGGTCATCGTCGCCACGGCGCGCACGCCGATGGGCCGCTACGGCGGCCAGCTGAAGGACGTTAGGCCGGACGACCTCGCCGCGATCGTCCTCAAGGAAGCCTGCGACCGCGCCCAGGTCAAGCCCGCCGAGGTCGAGGACGTCATCCTCGGCTGCGCCAACCAGGCGGGTGAGGACAACCGCAACGTCGCGCGCATGGCGCTCCTCCTTGCCGGCTTTCCGGTCGAGGTGCCGGGCCAGACGGTCAACCGCCTGTGCGGCTCGGGTATGCAGGCGGCGATCACGGCGGCGCGCGAGATCCAGGCCGGCGCGGCGGACATCGTCGTCGCCGGCGGCGTGGAGAGCATGACGCGCTCGCCGTGGGTGATGCCCAAGCCCACCGGTGCGTTTGCCCGCGGACAGCAGACGGTCTACGACACCGCGCTCGGTTGGCGGCTCGTGAACCCGAAGATGGCCGCGATGTACGGGACACTGCAGATGGGAGAGACCGCCGAGCGGGTGGCCCAGAAGTACGAGGTGTCGCGCGAGGACCAGGACGCGTTCGCGCTGCGCAGCCACCGGCGCGCGGTCGCCGCCCAGCGCTCGGGGCGGCTGGCGGAGGAGATCGTGCCCCTGGACGG
>DATEGB010000153.1:0-4775 GCA_035280365.1 Candidatus Dormiibacterota bacterium
CGTTGCCGCTCACTTCCTCGGCGTGACGAATGATCGATAGCCGCCGAGCTGCTTGCCTGGATAATTCTCGTTCGGTCACCTTTGAGTTCTCCTCCTTGGTTGGAGGCCAAAGTGTCACCGAACTCCGTCAGTTTCAGACCGGCTCCAAGGAGCCGGCTCCAAGGAGGTTGGTGGATGGACGCTGGGGAACGCGCGCGAATGATCGCGCGCTACCGCGACGGCTTCCGCGCCGTCCGCGACGCGCTGGAGGGGATCACGGAGGCGGAGCTCGACCAGTCGGCGACGGCCGGTGAGTGGACGCCGCGGCAAGTCGTCCACCACCTCGCCGACGCGGAGATACAAGGGTCGACCAGGATCCGCCGCATTCTGGCCGAGACCGACGCTCAGATCCGCGGGTACAACGAGAAGACGTTCACCGAGCGGCTGTCGCGGGGCCAGCCGATCGGAGCGTCGCTGGCGGCTATGCGTTGGGCGCGCGAGAGCACCGCCGAGCTGCTGGAGCGGATGACCGTGGACGACTGGTCCCGCGCCGGTACACACAGTGAGCGCGGGCGCTTTTCCACCGAAGACTGGCTGGCCCTGTACGCGTCGCACGCGCACGACCACGCCGACCAGATCAGACGAGCGCGGGGGAAGACGTAGCGGTGGCGACGACGCATTCGCTGCAGGACGCCGCCGTCGCGCTCGCGCGCTCCCGCCGCAAGGCGGACCTCGACGACCTCATCGAGGAGTTGGGCATCCCTTCCATCAGCACGCTGCCCGAGCGCCGCGACGACTGCCTCCGCAACGCGCGCTGGCTGCGGGATCGGTTCGCCGCGATGGACATGAAGACCGAGATCGTCGACGTGAGCGACGGCGGGCTGCCGGTCGTGGTCGCGGAGTGGAACGCGCGGCCGGGGGCGCCACACCTCACCATCTACGGCCACTACGACGTGCAGCCGGTCGACCCGCTCGACGAGTGGCAGTCTCCGCCCTTCGAACCCGCGGTGCGCGACGGCCACCTGTACGCGCGCGGCGCCGCGGACAACAAGGGCAACCATATGGCGACCGTGAAGGCGGTCGAGCATCTCTTCGCTTCGGGCGGCGCGCCGGTCAACATCCGTTTCCTGCTCGAAGGCGAGGAGGAGATCAGCGGGCCCTCGCTCCCGCGCTTCCTGCGCGACCGCGCGTCCTCCTTGAACAGCGACGCCGTGCTCATCTGGGACAGCGGGATGGACGAGGAGGGACACCCGACACTGGCCACCGCGCTTCGAGGCCTTGTCTACACGGAGCTGCGCGCGATGGGCCCGGCCGTCGACCTCCACTCCGGGACGTACGGCGGCAATGCGCCAAACCCGATCAACACGCTCGCCCGTGTCATCGCCGAGCTGAAAGACCGTGACGGCCACGTCACCGTGCCCGGGTTCTACGACAGAGTCCGCGAGCCGGGCGCCGACGAGCTCACCGACTGGGAGAAGAAGGACGCGCGTTACGCGGCCGAGGTCCAGCGCATCACCGGCGCGAACGCCCTCGAGGGCGAGGGCGGCTACCTCGCCCTGGCCCGCGCCGGGAGCAGGCCGACGCTGGACGCGAACGGATTCATCGGCGGCTTCACAGGCAAAGGTGCGAAGACTGTCATCCCCTCGGAGGCGACGGCCAAGGTGAGCATGCGACTCGTCCCCGACCAGGACTGGCACTCGATCCTGGCCGCGTTCTCGAAGCACGTCGCGGCGCTGAGCACGCCAGGGGTCGAGATCGAGGTCGAGCTCCTGGGATCGGCGCCGCCGGTGCTGTGCAGCGTCGACCACGACGCGGCGCGTTCGCTTCGGGCGGCCTACCGCGAGGCGTTCGGCAAAGACACGGCGCTGGTCCGCGTCGGCGGCTCGATCCCGGTCGCGGTCGACTTCCAGGAGGCTGTGGGCGCGCCCCTGGTCATCAGCGGCATCGCGCAGGCCGACTGCGCGATTCATTCGCCCAACGAGCACCTTCAGGTCGACAACTACCACCGTGGCATCGAGGCGGTCATCCGGTTCATCTGCGGCCTTGCGCCGGAGGGGTAACCCGTTCGGGTATGGGACGGAGAGAAAGCACCCCTTCCGACCGACGGGGCCTCCGTGACACGTCGCGGAGGCCCTAAGTCGGAATCAGCTCGAAGACCGCCGTCTCGCCCCTGGTCAGCGGCTCACCCGGCTTCGATGGCTTGACGTAGCTGCCGTACTTGTCTCGTGCGAGTTGGGAAGTTGCGCGCGCCTCGGCCTGGTCGGTGACATGGCGCGGCGTCACCTTCAATTCGCGACCGCCGAGGCGCAGCGTGCCCACGCCGTTCGCGAGGAGGTTCTGCGGCCATTCGCGCCCGAGGCCCGCGCCCGAGCGGACGTAAAGGCGCTGTCCGTCGGTCGTGATCCAGATCGTCACCTTGCGCGGCTTGCCCGACTTGCGTCCGGTCGTGGTCAGCCTGACTTCGCGCTCGCTGGCGGCGGCGTCGATGTACCATGCGCGCCGCGATGAACGGTCGCGGCCAGAGGATGGGCCTTCTCGGGATGTCTGTTTTGGCGCTCGCGGTGTTGGCGTCATCCGTCCTTTATATGTTGGGCGACGGCGGAGTCTCGACGGGCGACGATGGTCTCGGCCTCAGCGGCGCGGTGCTGTCCCGCATCCCGCCGCTTGTTGACAACGCGCGACGCCTTTATGTGCTGGACGGCTGGGGCGGCGTCCATCCGGTCGGCGAGTCGCCTGCACTCGCCAGCACCGCCTCGTGGCCGACCAAGGACATCGCGTTCAGCCTCGCCCTGTTCCCCGACGGCACCGGCGGCTACGTCATGGACGGGTGGGGCAAGCTGCACCCCGTCGGGGCGGCGCCGGAGGTGGACAGCGGCGTCTACTGGCCGCACTGGATCGGCGCGCGGGAGGTGGTGCTGGCTCCCTGGGCGTCTCGCAAGCGGCCGGCCGGATACATCCTCGACGCGGACGGCGGCGTCCATCCATTCGGTGGAGCGCCCGCGGTCAGCGGCAACGCGTTGTGGCCCTCGCAGGGTATCGCGCGTGGCCTCGTGCTGATGCCCGACAGCTCGCCCACATCCGTCCGCGGCTACACGCTGGACGGCTTCGGCGGGATCCACCCGTTCGGCGGAGCGCCCTTTGTGGCCGGAAACGCCATGTTCTCCGGCGATATGGCCCGCGGCCTCGTGCTCAACCCGCCTCGTGGACCGCTGGTCGAGGGATACACGCTCGACTACTCGGGCGGAATCCATGCGTTTGGCGGCGCTTTGCCGGTGACGCCGTCCGCTTCCTGGCCTGGTGCCGACATGGCCGACTCGCTCGTGGCGTGGACCCTGGCGCCTGTCGGTTCGCCAGGCGGATGGGTGCTCGACCGTCACGGTGAGGTGCACGCGTGGGGCAGCGCGCCCGTACTGCGGGCCTCGCAGACATGGGCGAGTTGGGACATCGCGCGCGGCCTTGCCGGCGCGGGCAGCTCGGGCGGGTCGACCGAGCGGCTCATCCTCGACCCGCAGCCGATCGGCGACGGGTGGGGTCTCTACTTCAACCAGCGCGACTCGCGGTGGGCGTCGGTCGACGTGCGCGGAACCTTCCCCGTGTGGCAGATCGGTTGCCTGGTTTCCGACCTGGCGATGGTGTACACACACTTCGGCTTTCGCGGCGTTTCGCCGGCGTGGGTGGCGGCGCACGGGGAGTGGTTCGACGGGCGTGGGTCGATGTTCAACTCGGCGCTCAACATCCCGGGGCATCGGACGGTGATGGTTTTCGGCCCGTCGGCGGCGTGGATCCGGGCGCAGGTGGTGGCGGGGCGCCCGGTGATCGTGGGCATGAACCTACCGAGCGGGGGGACGCACTTCGTGACGTTGACGGGGGCGAACGGGGCTTCGGACTACTGGGTCAACGACCCGTGGGAGCAGAACGCGATGCACGTGACGTTCTCGGGGGACTGGTTCACGCGCGGGCCGATCTACGAAGCGATCGCGTTCCTCTGATTGATCGGCACGTCAGGAATGGCACTTGGGCCAAGACGTCGAGTCGCTTAGGGCTCGTCTCTGCCGGCTCACCGCAGACCGGGCTCTTACCACGCTCGAAGAAGCCGTGGCGTTTCTCAACGATCGCGGGCTGCTCACCCGCATGGCCGATTGCGCCCTGCCGAGCCTCTTCGGCGCCTGTCATGAGGAGGCGGGCAACCCCGCGGGGCGTGGCTTCGACCTCTGGCCGAAATCGAAATGGATCTGGTCCTTCCAGCTGACCGCCGGCTCGCGCGGCCTGCTCACCAAGATGCATCGCGGGAAATCGCTCTACCTTTCCACGGCCGCGACTCGCATCTTTGATCCCGTCGTTCGTCAGGCGATCGCGGACGCAACCGGCGACGACGCCAGGCTTCTCGAGCACCTCTCGCGCCACGGGCCCTCGTTGAACGCAGACGTGCAGCTCGAGCTGGGGTGGGACTCGAAGCGTCTGAAGTCTGTCCGCAACCGGCTCGAACGACTTGGTGCCGTGGTCAGCGACGGACTCGTCTTCGAAAGCTCTTCGAGCTGGTACTTCGCGCCGATGCGCCGGTGGGACCAGGTCGTGACCGAGCCGGCCCACAGTGATGACCCTCACGGCGACCTCCTCGTCGCGGGCGTCAAGGCGGCGGTGGTCGCGCCCGAGGCCGAGCTCTCGTCCTGGTTCAGCTGGCCGATTCCTCCGGGCACCATCGACAGGCTGCTCCGCGCGGGACGGCTGGCGCGGCCCGAGCCGGGATTGCTGGCCTAGAGGCGCTCGATCTCCACCGACGCGGTTGCGCCGACCCC
>DATEGB010000154.1:0-6610 GCA_035280365.1 Candidatus Dormiibacterota bacterium
ATGTGTTATGCGCGCCGCCAGCGTTAACCCTGAGCCAGGATCAAACTCTCCGTCCAAAAACGGAGGACCCAGAGCAGAGCCCTGAGTCTTCTCAGACTCTCAGAGTCTTTCCCACTCTTCAGTTGTCAAGGTGCTGGCTCCGCCGAGCCGGACATTCATTCCTACCGCCCTTTTGGGCGCACGAAACCTGTTCGGCTGAGGAACCCGTGAATGATACCCGCGCCCGAGCCCCTATTGCAAATCGGGTTGTCAGGAGCGGATCCTGAGCTCGTCCAGGAGGGCACCCCCATCCCGGTCAGCCGCTGTAGGAGCTCGCCGGCGCCCGGCGGGGGCCGGATCTGGTCCAGCCGGGCACCCCCCAGACGCTCAGAAGCTGCGCCTGCCGGCCATGGCGCGCGCGAGGGTCAGCTCATCGGCGTACTCGAGGTCGCCGCCCACCGGCAGGCCGTGCGCAGGCCGGGTGACCCGAACCCCGAGCGGCGCCAGCGCCCGCTGCAGGTAGACCGCGGTGGCTTCGCCCTCGATGTCCGCGTCGGTGGCGACGATGACCTCGGCGACGCCTTCGTCGCGCACCCGGTCGACGAGCTGCGGCACGTGGAGCTGCTCCGGACCGACGCCGTCGATCGGCGAGATGACGCCATGCAGGACGAAGTACAAACCGCTGAACTCGGCGGTCCGCTCGATCGCCAGCACGTCGAACGCCGACTCGACCACGCACAAAACCGACCCGTCACGACGCGGCGAGGAGCAGATCGCGCACAGCGGGCCCTCGGCGATGTTGTAGCAGCGCTCGCAATAGCCGATCCGCGCCTTCACGTCCTCGATCGCCTGCGCCAGGGCGTCGGCGCGGACACGGTCCACGCGCAGCAGGTGGAACGCCAGCCGCTGCGCCGTCTTCGGGCCGATCCCCGGCAGCCGCGACAGCTCCTGGACCAGGCGCTCGAGCGGCTCGGGAAGCGCGGGCATCTAGACCAGGCCGGGCGGAAGTCCCAGGCCCGACGCCACGGACTGCATCTTCGCCGCGGCCATCTCTTTCGATTTCTCCATCGCCTCGTTGACCGCGGCGACGACCAGGTCCTGCAGCATCTCCGCGTCGCCGGCCGCCTCGGGGTCGATGCGCACGGACACGAGCTTCTGCGCGCCGGTCGCGACGACCGTGACCGCGCCCCCGCCGGCGCTCGCCTCCACCGTCTCGGTCTCCAGCTCCTTCTCCACCTTCTGCATCCGGTCCTGCATCTGCTGGACCTGGCGCAGCATCTTCATCGGGTCCTTCATTCCGACACCTCTTTGACCCGGGTCACGCGGCCATCGAAGCGACGCACGATCTCACGCACGAAAGGATCATCCTCGGGGCTCGCGGTCTTCGGTTTGGGCACGTCATTTTCTCTCAGCCGGAAATCGATCTTCACGTCGTCTCCCAGCCAGGCGCGCACGTGGGGCAGTAGCTGCGCCGACTGCTCCTGCGCCTTCTTGTGATGAAACCCATAGCGGAACCAGAGCACGAGCACGCCGTCGGCGACCTCGGGCTGGGCGTCGAGGTAAGCCGCCCGCACGGTCCGATTGAGCTTCTCCAGGACCTCAGACCATCCAGAGACGCTCTTGTCCTCCCCACGCAGGGGGGGCCGCCCCTCGTCGAGGCGCTGGGGGGGAAGGGCTGGTGCCTCGGCGACAACGGCTGGAGCGGGCGCTCCGCTCTCCACGGCCAGCCGAGCCAGCGTCGCCTCGACCAGGAACCGCGGCTCCGCGTGCCGCCGCACCTCTCCGTCCAGGTGCAGCAGCGCGTCGAGCACGTCCGACAGCCGCCGCGCCGTCGGCTGGTCGTGCTTCGTCAGCGCCGCCACCAGCCGGTCCCGGCACCCCTCCATCAATCCCCGCACGACCTGGCGCAGCTCCGCCCCCTCCGCGTACACCCGGTCGAGCTCGGCCAGCGCCTCCGCCGCCCGCCCCGCCAGGACGTGGTCCAGCAAGCCTTCCAGAAGTCGAGGATCTGCGATCCCCAGGAGCGACCGCGCCGCCGCCAGGGAAATGGGTCCGGACGCCAGCGGCACCAGCTGGTCGAGCAGCCCGACCGCGTCGCGCATCGAGCCCTGACCCGTGCGCGCGATGAGGCGCATCGCCTCCGGCTCGACCTTGAGCTTCTCCGCCGAAGCGATGTGCGTAAGGCGCGAGACGATCTGCTCTTCCGAATGCCGCCGGAACACGAAGTGCTGGCAGCGCCCGATCACCGTCAGCGGCATCTTCTGCGCGTCGGTCGTGCACATCACGAACACCGCGTGCGGCGGCGGCTCCTCGAGGGTCTTCAACAGTGCGTTGAACGCGTCGCCGGTGAGCCCGTGCGCCTCGTCGATGATGTACACCTTGTACGGCCCGCGAGCCGGCGCGAGGTTCACCTTTTCGCGCAGGTCGCGTACGTCGTCGATGCCGCGGTTGGACGCGGCGTCGATCTCGATCAGGTCGAGCGAGGAGCCCGCCATCACCTCCAGGCACGACTCGCACCGGTTGCACGGCTCAGCGGACGAACGCGCCCGGTCCGTGCAGTTCAGCGACTTGGCCAGCAGCCGCGCCGCCGACGTCTTCCCTGTCCCCCGCGAGCCGCTGAACAGGTACGCGTGAGCGACCCGACCCGAGACGATCGCGCCCTGCAGGGCGCGCGAGGCCGCGTCCTGACCGACGAGGTCGGCGAACGTCTGCGACCGGTACTTGCGGTAGAGCGACTGGTACTCAGGCATCAGCTTTCACAGAAGTGGCCGCGCACCCTCGCCTCGATCGGAGACCCCCAGCTTGCACCGCGGTTCGCGGCTCCGGCCCGGATGGCTGCGGCACCCCCAAGGTTCTCTCCTTACCGCTGCTTCCTTCCGGACCTGACGGGGTTCGGAGACCCGGGCTGCGCAGGTCCCGACCTTCAACGCCGTTTGCCGCGGCCGGTGCTGAAAACCTCGACCTCAGCGACGGAATTCGGTCCGGCTAAGGCGGATTGCCGGTGCAGGGTACCGCCAGCACCCCACTTAGCGCGACCTCCGCCAGTTTACCCGGCCTCAACGACCCTGGCCGGGCGCCTCGACACAGCCCACCCCAGGTGCGCGAACGTGGCCACCGTGGCGACCGGGATCGCGACCTCCGCGCCCCGGATCAGCCCGCTCGCATCCTGTCCCAGGCCCCGCAGCAGGCACGCCCCGCCGACCAGGACCAGGATCAAGATCGTCGACACCTGGCCGGTCAGGGTGTGGCGGAGCTCCGGCCGCCGGCCGAGCGCGATCAGCAGACCGCCCGCCAGCGCCGGCAGCAGGTAGCGCGCGATGACCACCAGCGCCAGCCACAGCGGGAAAGTTCCGCCGAGGGCGAGCCCGATGCACAGCGCGCCCATGAACAGCCCGTCGACCACGGGGTCGAGGCCTCCTCCGAAGGTCGACGGCTGCGCGAACCGGCGCGCGACCGTCCCGTCGACCAGGTCGGTGAGACCAGCAAGCGCAACCGCCACCGCGAGGAATCCGTACTGGCCCGCGAGCCCGTAGACCAGCGCCGGCGCCGCCAGGTAAGCCCGCGCCAGGGACACGTGGTTGGCCACGCCCGGGACGGCGACGCCGGCCACGGCGACGATCACGAGCCAGGTGCCGACCAGCCAGAGGATGTCCGGCCGGCCGAGCAGGAGCCACGCGAACCCGAATACCAGGTAGACGAGCCCGGCCACGACGCCGGTCCGGTGGACACGCACGGCGACTAGTGTGCCGGGGCCGGCGACGGCAAGAGCGAGGGCGAGTCGGCCGGCACGTACGCCGGCTGGCCCGGGTACGGCTTCGTCCCGCACGCGTAATGCGGCTCCCCGAAACCACGCAGGAAGATCTCGTTGTACCCGCCGCTCGAGATGTAGCCGCCGTCGTAGCTGCACACCTGGCGCGTCACCACGCCCTGCGGCTGCGTCCACGTCGAAGGCCACGGATGCTTCGTGTAGTACTCCTCGACGAACGGCTTCCACACCGAGATGCCGACGTTTTCGCCGAACAGCACCGACGTCGGGCACTGCCACCCCGAGGGCGGGAAGTTCGTCGCCAGGTACGCGTACCCCGAGTTGCACTTCGGCCCGTCGTTGATGTGCATCAGCGACGCGGCGACCGCGAGGTTCGGCGTGTAGCCGATGAAGATCGAGCCCGTGTAGGCCTCGGTCGTCCCCGATTTACCCGCCACTGGGCGCGAACCCAGGCCGCCGAGGTAAAGCTTCACCGGCCCGCGCAGCAGGTCGGTCATCACGTAGCCGAGCTCCGGCGTGAGCACCTGCACGTGACCGAAGTTGGGATTGAACGCTTCGAGGACGCGACCGCCGGCGTCGGTCACGCGCAGGATGGCGGTCGGCGTGACGCGGAAGCCGCCGTTGTCGAACGCCGAGTAGGCCGCGAGGTGCTGCGCCATCGAGATCGCGTCGTGGCCCAGCGTCGTGGCGACGCCGGAAGGGTTCTCGATCTGCGCGGTCACGCCCAGCGAGTGCAGCAGGGATACCACCCGGTCCCCGCCTTCCTGCGAGTAAGTCCACAGAGCGGGCAGGTTGCGCGACTGTGCGAGCGCTGTGCGCAGCGAGATGTAGCCCTCGTGCTTGCCGTCCCAGTCGCTGAAGGTGTGGCCGCCGATGACGCCGGTGGCGTCGTTCAGCAAGGAAGCCGGCGTGACGAGCCCCGCCTGCAGGGCCGCCGCGTACGTGTAGACCTTGAACGACGAACCGACGCCGCGCCAGCCGAGCGGGTCCATGCCGGTCAGGTTGATCTGGCCGCGGATGGAGGCGTTGTTGTAGTCGCCACTGCCCACCATGGCGAGGATCTCGCCGTCCGCGGGGTTGATGACGAGCATCGCGCCGGTGTTGACGCCGCGCCTTGCGTAGGTGCGCACGCCCGCCTTCACCCACCTGTCGGCCGAGGCTTGCGTGGAGAGGTCGAGCGTCGTCGTGATCGTCAGGCCGCCCTCGTACAGCGCCAGGTCGCCATACCTCTTCTTGATGTAGGCGACGACGTAGTCGACAAAGTGCGCGGTCAGCGGGTTGTGCGCCGGCCCCAGTGCCTTGTGCGCCGCGAGCATCTTTGTCACCGTGTCGCCGGCGAAGACGGCGTCCGCGGTCGGGCGGGCCAGGTAACCCGTGGTCACCAGGCCGTCCAGCACCTCGCGCCACCGCTCTTTCGCGGCCTCCAGCTGCGACGGCCTGCCGAACGGGTCGTAGTCGCTCGGCGCCTGCGGTAGACCCGCCAGGAACGAGGCCTGCCCCCAGTCGAGCTCGCTCGCGTGGACCTGGAAGTACGTCTCCGCCGCCGCCTCGGCGCCGTACGCGCCGTTGCCGTAATTGATGGTGTTCAGGTAGAGCTCGAGGATCTGCTGCTTGGTGTAGCGCCGCTCCATCTCCTCGGCCAGCAGCAGCTCGCGGAACTTGCGGCTCACCGTCCGCGACTGCGCTTCCTCGGTGTCGAGCACGTCGTTCTTCACCACCTGCTGCGTGATCGTCGACCCGCCCAGCGTCGACGATCGGTGCGTGAGGTCGTAGACGACGGCGATCGCGAGCCGCCGGTAGTCGACGCCGGAGTTGTCGTAGAAGGTGCGGTCCTCGGTCGCGATCGTCGCCTTCTGCAGCCTGTCGCTGATCTTGACCAGCGGGACGACCGTGCGGTTCTCGTGGTACAGCGCCTCGATCTGGTTGCCGTTGCGGTCGACGATGCGCGTGGTCTGCATGAGATTCGAGCTCTGGATGGCGTCGATTGACGGCAGGTCGCCGGCGAAGTAGTCGACGATGCCGATCGTCGCGCCCGTGCCGATCAGGGCGCATGTCGACATCACGATCAGCGAGACCAGGCTGAAGCGCAGCAGCCAGCTCTGTTTGCGGCGCGTCTTCTTCGGGTGGCGGCCTCGGACGCTGGCGCGAGGACGCCGCTTCGGAGCGGCCAGGCGGGACCTCCAGGACGTTTGCTACGACGTTGAGTTAGTTCGCTGCGGCGGAGTTTACAAAAAAGGGTCCCCGCGAGCTCGCGCCGAAGGCTCCGAGCTCGTGGGGATCTTTAGCGAAGTCCCAGGGCTTCGGCGCCCTGGTCGGCCAGGCCGAGGATCGGGTTCCCGAGGAGCCCGAAGCCCGCGATCAACAGGCAGAAGGCGACCGCGCCCGCGGTCGACAGCAGCGTCACCCCGGGCAAGGCGGCGGCCGGCCCCCGCCGGGCCTCCTCGATCGGGCTCTGCATGTAGAGGACGCGGAGCGTGGCGATCGCCGCGGCGACCGACAGCACGGACCCCAGCAACCCCAGGCCCAGGAGGACGAAGTTCCCACTCTCGGCCAGGGCGGCGGCCACGGCGAGCTCGCCGAAGAATCCGGCCAGCGGCGGCGCCCCGGCCAGGGAGAGGATCGCCAGGGCCACGCCGGCAGCGCGGACCGGCCGCACGGCGCCGAGACCGGCGATGGCGGTCTCCCCCGCCTCTGCCCGGCCGAGCAGGGCGGGGCCGCACGTCGCGGCCACTCCGAACGCGGCGAGCAGGAACAGCGACGCGCCCACCCCGGAGCGGAAATGGGTCGCCAGGCCGGCCGCGACCCAGCCGAGCTGGGCGACCGCCAGGTAGGCCATGCGAGGACGCGGCGACCGCACCGCCAGCG
>DATEGB010000155.1:0-9792 GCA_035280365.1 Candidatus Dormiibacterota bacterium
CGGGCAGTCTATCGAGCCTTTCAGCCGCGGCCTATGTACGGCATCTTGGTCGCCAGCACGGTCATGAACTGAACGTTGGCGTCGAGCGGCAGGCTCGCCATGTACACGACCGCCCGCGCCACGTCGGCGACGTCGATCCGCGGTTCGCCGTGCAAGCGCTCGGTCATCTCGGTCGCGGCGTTGCCGATGTCGATCTGGCCGCATGCGATGTCGAACGTCCTGCCGTCCAGCGCCGTCGACTTGGTCAACCCGGTGATCGCGTGCTTGGTCGCGGTGTAAGCGACGGAGTTCGGCCGCGGCGAGTGGGCCGAGATCGAGCCGTTGTTGATGATCCGCCCGCCACGCGGGTCCTGGTGCTTCATCAGCTTGAAAGCCTCCTGCGTGCAGAGGAACGCGCCGGTGAGGTTGGTCTGAATGACGTTCGACCAGTCGTCGAGCTTCAGGTCCTCGAGGGGAAGCGCAGGCGGGAAAATGCCGGCGTTGTTGAACAGCACGTCCAGCCTGCCGAAGCGGTCCTTGACTGCCGCGAACAAGGCCCGCACGGAATCCTGGTCGCGGACGTCGGCGGGAATGGCGAGCAGTCCGGTTTCGTCGAGGGCCGCCGGCCGCCGCCCGGCGACCGCGACCTCCCAACTCTCGGCCGCCAGGGCGAGCGCCACGGCGCGACCGATGCCGCTGCCGCCACCCGTCACCAGCGCGACCTTCACGGGCTAACGTTACTCAGACATGGTCGCGCTGGGCCTGTTGGTGCTCAGGTTGGTCATCGGCCTGATCCTCATCGGTCACGGCTTACAAAAGCTCCTCGGCTGGTGGGGCGGTCCGGGCATGACGGGGTGGATTGGGGCCATGAACCGCATGCGCATCCGCCCGGCTGTGCCGTGGGCCTGGATCTCGACGCTCGCCGAGATACTTGGCGGGGTCGGTCTTGCCGCCGGCTTACTGACCCCGTTGCCAAGCCTGGCGATCGCCGGCTCCATGCTCGTCGCCGTCGCGCTTGTCCACTGGCCGCGTGGCTTCTGGGTGAGCAAGGGCGGCTATGAATTCAACCTCTCGATCCTCGCCGCCATCACCGCGGTCGCGCTCACAGGCCCTGGCGCCTACTCGCTCGACGCGGCGCTCCGCCTCCACCTTCCGGAGCCGGTGACGCTAATCGTCGGCACGATCGCGACGCTGGTCGGCGTGGGCGTCGCGCTCGGCACCCGCGCGCCGCAACCCGCGCCCGAGAGCAAGCCGCAGACGACCTAGGCGGCGGCGCGCAGGCCGGACTTCACGCGCTCGCGCGACACGAGTGCGCGCACCCACGCGGTAGCCGTGGACAGCGGCGGCAGATGGACGCGAACGAGCGCGAGCAGCACCTCCGGCAGCGACGACAGGCTCGGTACCACTAGGTAGCGCTCCTCCCAGCGCGGTCCGAACTTCTCCTTGTAGCGGTGCAGGGTCCGGCTGCGCTGAAATCGATCGAGGCCCCAGAACATCGCCCGCAGCGCCCCACCGACGCCGCGCGGCACGTCGAGCGACGGGATCACGCGCGGCGTCATGCCAAGGCTCAGTTCGACGATCCCGCGACCTCGCGCCTCTTCGATCGACCTGACGAGCAGCGCCTCGATCACGCCATAGGTGGCGTCCGGACGCCTGCGCACCAGGTCGAGCGTCCACGCGTGGCGCGCCGGCACCGGCAGCCAGCTGACGAACCCCTCCAGCCGTCCGTCGCGAGCGAGCGCCAGGCCGACGACGATGTCGGGATCGGCGAGGGTCGAGAGCGTGCCGAGGCTGTACGCAAGCTCCGGCGAATTGCGCCCGCGCAGCCACGCTCCCGAGACCTCGTGCAGCTGAGACCTCTCCCAGGCGAGGGCGTCCGGCCCGGATGTGAAGACGAGCTCTATGCCTTCCCTTTTGCAGCGATGCAGCGCGTAGCGAAGGTCGGCGCGCTTTTTGCCGGAGAGACTGAAGTCGCAGATCCGAACCACCGCCTCGGCGCCGATGGGGACGAGCATCATCTCCAGCGCTCGATACGGCTCGTCTGCGTCGACCTGGTAGAAGGCCGGAATCCAGTCCTGCCGCTCGCAGTAGACGGCGAACGCGCTGACGGCCGCCCGGAGCGACTCCGGTCGTGCGATGGGGTCACCGAGGGCGAGGGCGGTGCGACCACGAAGCGTGTAGGCGACGCAACCGCCGTCCGGCAGCCAGTAGTGACTCGACGCGCCGTGCGCGGCAAGACGCGAGATGTAGTTGCGGCCCCACCTCCTCTGGGAGGCGCGCAGGTGTTCCCTGTCGGCCGGCATGGCGCGAGGCGCAAGACGCGGATGGAGCACCAACGTGATCGCGGCCACCACCAGCATGTAGGACAGGATCGGCAGGGTCGCCACCACCAGGTCACCACCGGCCGCGACGTACACGAACGCCGTCCCGACACCGATCACCAGGAGCGCGACGCCCAACCTCATGCCGGCTGGGTCGGAGCCGGTCTGGAAGTGATCGCGAAACCACCACAGCCCGAACATCGTCCAGGCGAAGAGCGTCGCCTCCTCGATGTCGAGGTCCTTCACGAGCTCGAAGACAATCGTCGCGCTCAGTGCGACGAGCGCGAGCCGGAGCGCGATGCGCTTGCCCCTTGCGATCCCGACGGCGAGTAGGAGCAGCATCAAACCGGTGAGCACCGCGCCGGTGCGACCGCCCAGGGTCACGCCGGCCGGGAACATCGAGTCGAGCACCTGGGTGCGGGTCACGCGGTGGATGACGGTCGCGCCCACGAGGTCGATGACCGCGCTGACGGCCAGCAGGCCGGCGAAGAACCACCGCACGCGCCTTCGCTCGAGCCGCAGCTCGAAGCTCATGCGAAGAACGTTACGCCGGGGTTGTCAGAATGGCCGGCATGAGGTCGCAGCTGCTGGTGGCGGTCGCGATTGCCGCGATCACCCTGCCGGCCGCGGGGTTCTTCTACCTGGTCACCACGTTCCTGTTTGCGTTTTCAGGCGGCCAGTACCTGATGGTGCCAATCGTCAGCGCGGGCGCCATCGTCGTCCTCACATTGACGCTCGTGATCGCGGCTGTGGCGTGGATCTTCCGCTCACCCGTGGCCGCGATCAAGGCGGCCGCGATCGTCACCGGCGCAGGGTGGGGCGCCGCGATAGTGGTCGAGTGGCTGATCTCGTTCCGCCTCGGCGCGTCGATCGGTGCGCCGGGCGGCTAAGCCGGGCCGATCACCTCGACCTCATTCCCGTCCGGGTCGTCGACGTAGAAGGTCCGCACGCCCTTCAGCACCGGGTGCACGCCGTGGCGCACCTCGATCCCAGCCTCCAGGAACGCGGTCTCCAGTTCCTCGTACTGCCGCCGATCGACTCGGAACGCCAGGTGGTGCAGCGAGCGCTTCTCTTTCTCCCGGTGCGTCGGGAAATACGAATCCGGGTGCGGGTGCGGGATCAGCACGATGAGCTCCGGGATGTCGCCCGGCTTCGCCACCATCAGGAACTTGTTCGGCAGCCCCGGCGGCGAGATGACCTCGAGCCCGAACCGGTCCCGGTAGAACTCGAGCGCGGCCTCTATGTCCGCGACCCAAAGCACGATCTCGGCCAGGCCTTCGACCCTGCTCACGCCGCCACCGCCGACATCACGGCCGCGAGGTTCGCGTCGCGCACCCGTGGTGGCACCGAGCAGCCGGGAGCGATGATCAGCGCGCGCCCACCTGTGTCGGAGATGGCCAGGCGCACCTCCCCTGCGATCCTCGAGGCGGGGCCGTACACCAGCGCGGAGCGCTGGCTCAGTCCCCCCATCACCGCGCGTCCCACGATGTTGCGCCCTTCGCGCAGCGACGGGTTGCCCTGGTTGTGGATGGACCAGCTCACCGCTTGCGTGGGCAGGTCGCGCGCCAGGCCGAAATTAAGACTTGAGCCGCAAAGATGCAGGACGTTGAACCACGCTCCACGCGGCAGGGCGTTCAGCACCATCTGGTCGTACCGGAGCACGAGGTCACGGTACAGCTCCTCCTTCATCACGTTGCGCCCGGCGTAGCCGGAGATCGCGTAGAAGATGCCGGCTGCCCCCGCCTCGACCGAGCGCCTCGAGAAATCGACCAGGCCCCGCGCGATCTTCTCCAGCGCCGGGCCCACGACCTCGGCGCTCTTGCGCAGCTCCCGGACGACGCGCGACTGCGACTTACCGACCAGATAGCCGCCGACGGTGATTGGGCTGAAGACCGTCTGGATCACCGGCACGTCTGGCCCGAGCTCGCGGACGACGTCGCGCAGCGATTCGACCTGGTCCCCGAAGACGTCAGGATTGAGGAGCGACACCGAGGTCCACGCATCGAGATCAGGAACCGCGGGCTTGATCATGATCGGCGCGCGCAGGCGATGGCCGGACGGGTGATATACGGAGCCGAACGCCTCAGCGAACGTGCTCGCCCGCGGCTGAAACTTGACGAAGTCCCAGCCGAACTGGCGCGCGCGCGCGACCGTGACGGCGGCCAAATCCGAGGGCGACCACTCCTCGCGGTAGGTGTGCCCCCACGCACCAACGGGCGGACGATCGGCCATACCAAGAGCCAATGCGGCCTCCACGCGCTCACGACCCGTCATCTCCACCCGAGTTTAAATAGGAAACTGGATGACCTCGAGCATCGCGACCGAGGCGGCGCGGCTGCGCGCGGCGGCGGAGGCGAAACCTCTGCGCCTACCAATCAACCGCAAGGTCGACGAATCTCACCACGCGATCACCGCCAACGGTCTCTCCGTCTGGTTCACGATCCAGGTCTCGCCCCACGCCCGGATCCAGGAGGCGGTGTTCGAGCGCCAGGACCGCATGCCCAGCGACGAGGAATGTAGGCCCTGGCTCGAGCTGCTGATCGGCGACGGCAAGGCCACGGAGGCGCCGACCTTCCCCGGTTCGACGACCCGTCGCTTCGAGGTCTTCGAGAATGCTTCCTGAGCCGGTGGTCGGCGAGCTGCGCGGCGTCGTCGGCGACGAGGCGGTGATCGTCTCGGCCAACGACCTGCGCATCTTCGAGCGCGACGGCTCCATCGAGGGCGCGCTGCCGGACGCCGTCGTCCTTGCGTCGACGACGGAGCAGGTGGCAGGGGTGATCAAGGTCGCGGCGCGGCACAAAGTCCCGATCGTGCCGCGCGGCGCCGGCACCGGCCTCTCGGGCGGGGCGGTGACGATCAAAGGCGGCATCGCTCTGCAGGTGACGCGCATGCGCCGCATCCTCGAGGTCGACCCCGTCGCCCAGACCGCGCTCGTCGAGCCCGGCGTCGTCAACCAAGAGCTCTCGCTCGCGGTCGCGCAGCACGGGCTTTTCTACGCCCCCGACCCGTCGAGTCAGAAGGCCTGCACCCTAGGCGGCAACGCCGCCGAGAACTCAGGCGGCCCGCATTGTCTGTATTACGGCGTCACCACCAACCATGTCCTCGGCATGGAGGTGGTCCTGGCCGACGGCTCCGTGCACTGGGTCAGCGGCGACACCCCCGACCGCACCGGCTACGACCTGTGCGGGACCCTGGTCGGCTCGGAGGGGACGCTCTGCGCCATCACCAGGATCAAGGTGAAGCTGCTGCGCATCCCGCCCAGCATCACCACGCTCCTGGCCGCGTTTCCGACCATCGAGGCCGCCAGCCAGGCGGTGTCGTCGGTGATCGGCCACGGCATCGTCCCCGCCGCGCTGGAGATGATGGACGGCGTCACCGTCGGTGCGGTCGAGGCGCACTACCACGCCGGCTACCCGACCGACGCCGGCGCCGTGCTCCTGGTCGAGGTCGACGGCATCGCGGAGTCCACCCGCGAGCTCACCGCGACCATCGGCAAGGTCCTGGCCGACAACCAGGGCTACGGGCTGCGCGAGGCGCAGACGCCGGCGGAGCGCGAGCTTCTCTGGGCCGGGCGCAAGGGCGCCATCGGCGCGCTGGGGCGAATCAAACCGAACTATTACCTGCACGACGGGGTCGTTCCCCGCTCGCGCCTGCCCCAGGTGCTGTCCGCGGTGGGCGAGATCGGCGAGCACTACCGGCTGCCGGTGGCCAACGTCTTTCACGCCGGCGACGGCAACCTGCACCCCAACATCCTTTTCGACATGCGCGACACGCAGGTCCTTCACCAGGTCGAGTCCGCGGGCGAGGAGATGCTCCGCGCGGTGGTCGAGCTCGGGGGCGCGCTGTCCGGCGAGCACGGCATCGGCCTGGAGAAGAACGCCTTCATGCCCTGGATCTACAGCCCCGACGACCTCGACGCGATGCACCGCGTCAAGGACGTGTTCGACCCGGACGGCCTCCTCAACCCGGGCAAGATCTTTCCCGACCCGACGCGCAAGCAGGTCCACCTCGCCGGCCGCACAGGGCTGGCCGTGGAGGCGAAATGGTGGTGACGGATCCCCACGCACTCAGAGGCAAGCCGTGAGTTCGCGGGGGCCCCTGGTGAAGGAAGCGCCACGCACCGCCGAGGAGCTGGCGAGCAAGCTGCACGAGGCCGCGCAGGCGAAGCTCGCCGTGGCGCCGGTCGGAGGCGGCCGCGCCCAGGGCATGGGCGTTGCGCCCTCGAGGTGCGACGTCGAGCTGCACACGACTCACCTCGACCGCGTGCTCGAGCACTCGCAGGCGGACATGGTCGTGAGCGTCGAGAGCGGCATCACGCTCGAGGCGCTGCAGGACGAGCTCGGCAAGGCGGGACAGTTCCTCCCGCTCGACCCGTTCAACTCCCCTGGCCACACGATCGGCGGCCTGCTGGCGACCGGCTGGACCGGCCCTCTGCGGCTGGGTTACGGCTCGCCACGTGATTTTCTGATCGGCATTCGCGTCGCGCTGCCGGACGGGAAGCTGGCGACCGGCGGCGGCCGGGTAGTGAAGAACGTCAGCGGCTACGACATGATGAAGCTGCACTACGGCGCCCTCGGCACGCTCGGCGTCATCGTGGCGGCGTCGTTCAAGGTCTACCCCAGGCCGCTGCATGACGTCACTGTCTCTTCCCGGGGAGGTTGGGAGGACGTGGACCGCGCGTTGGCGCTGCCCATGGCACCGTCGGCCCTGGAGCTCTTCGCGGACGGCCGCGTGGTCGCTCGCTTCCTCGGCAGTCCCGACGCCGTGGATCGAGTCACCAACGACCTGGGCTGGGACTTCGTCCATCCATGGTTCTGGGCGAAGCATTCCGGCCAGGTCGGCGCGGCCCGCATCTCTGCCCCGCGCAACACGCTCCACAAGGTCCTGGACGGGCTGTCCGAGTGGTGGGCTTCGCCGGGTGTCGGCGTCGCGTACTGGTCGCCGCCAGATGCATCGACGGCGGCAGAGGTTCGGAAGCGCGCCGAAGACGCCGGAGGCGCGCTCGTCCTCCTTGCGGCGTGCGACGACGTCGACGCGTGGGGCACGAGGCCGAAGACGCTCGAAGTGATGCGCCGAATCAAGGCCGCGTTCGACCCGGACGGAATCCTGAACCCGGGCAGGTTCGTCGTCTGATGTTCGAGCGGCTGTCGGACGACGACCTCGCGACCTGCGTCCACTGCGGCCTATGCCTCGACGCGTGCCCGACGTTTCGCGTCACGGGCCTCGAGACCGAGTCGCCGCGCGGCCGCATCTACCTGATGACGCAGTGGAAGCGCGGCGGGCTCGAGTTCGACGAGGCGCAGGTGAAGCACATCGACCTCTGCCTCGGCTGCCGCACGTGCGAAGGCGTCTGCCCCTCCGACGTGCCGTACGGCCGCATCATCGAGGCGGGTCGCGCCGACGTCGAGGACGCGCGCCGGCCGTCACCCAAGCGCACCGCAAGCCGGCAAGCGCTCCGCCAGCTGGTCGGCCATCCGGCGCGACTTCGCCTCGCGGGCAACGCGACGCGCGTGGCCCAGAAGCTGCACCTGACCTCGGTCGTTCGCTCGGGCCGGATGCTGCCTCAGCTGCGGGCGCGGTTCTGTCCGCCGGACGGAAACATGGCGCGACCGTTCGGAGAGCGCAAGCACCGGGTCGCGTTCCTGGTCGGCTGCGTGATGCCGATCCTCTATCCCCAATCGCATCACGCGGCCGTGAAGCTGCTTCAGCTCGCGGGATGCGAGGTGTGGTTCCCGCCGGAAGAGCGCTGCTGCGGAGCCCTGTTCGCGCACAACGGCGACCTCGAGGGCGCGGAGGGCCTGCGCGAGCACAACTCGCGTGTCTACGAGGCCGGCACGTTCGACGCGCTCGTCGTCGACTCCGCCGGCTGCGGCGCGCACCTCAAGGACTTCTACCCCGGCCTGAAAGGCAAGGTCAAAGACCTCACCGAATGGCTCGCGGAGGTCGGCGTGCCGGCGCCCGATCGCGACGTCAAGATGACCGTCACGTACCAGGACGCCTGCCACCTCGCCCACGCGCAGAGGATCAAGAAGCAACCGCGCGACCTGGTCCGCGCGTTGCCTGGAGTCACGTTCAAAGAAATGCGTCACCCAGACATCTGCTGCGGCGCGGCCGGGCTCTACAGCACGCTCGAGCCTGACATGTCCAGGCGCATCCTCGAGCAGAAGATGGACGACCTGATGTCCACGAACGCGGACGTGGTCACGGTCGCGAACCCCGGCTGCCAGATGCAGCTCGAGTCCGGCCTGCGGGCGCGCGGCTCGAAGATGAAGGTCGAGCACGTAGCGGAGACGCTGCTCCGCGGCTATCGCCGCACCCAGGTCTAAATCTTCATCTTCGGCAGCACCGCGGTCTTGGTCACGTCGACCTCGACCCGCGCCACCGCCAGCGTCACGTTGTCCGGCGCGCCAAGCTCCCGGCAACGCTCGATGACGCGCTCGGCCCCGCGGTCCAGGTTGCCGTCCTTGAGCAGCAGCCGCCCCATCTCCTCGACGCTCACCCCCGCGGTCTCCACCCCGTCGCTGCAGAGCACGACCGCGTCGCCTTCTTCGAGCTTCAACTTGTCCGCGTATGGCTGGATCGCCTCCCACACTCCGACCGCGCGCGTGAGCCTGTGCTTGAGCGGATGGTTCTCCGCCTCCTCGGGCTTGATGAGCCCGAGGCGCACCTGCTCTGCGGGCCACGAGTGGTCCTGCGAGATGAGCTTGGCCAACCCGTTGCGGAAAAGATAGGCGGGGCTGTCGCCGACGTTGAGCAGCGCGCACTCGCCGTTGCGGATGGCGGCGAGCACCATCGTGCTCCCCATCCCCGCCCAGTCGGCGTTCTCGTGCGACGCTTTGAAGACCGCGGCGTTCGCCTCCTTGAGGGCGCGCTTCAGTCTGTCGATGTCCGGTCCTTCCTGGCCGTCCTCGGCAAGGACCGTGGTGACGGTCTTGACCGCGATCGAGCTCGCGTGCTGGCCGGCGGCGTGGCCCCCCATGCCGTCGCAGACGACGATGAGCGTGTCGAGGCCCGCCTTGTTCCGCCAGACGGCCACCGAGTCTTCGTTCTCCTCACGTTCGAGGCCAGGGTCGGTGGCCCACGCGATCTTCAGTCGCATCGGTCTTAGTTAAACGCGTCGAGCGGGCACTACGCTCCGATGACGGAGAAGTGGAGTGAGTTCTGGCCGACGGTCAGCCGGTCGCCATGGTTCAGCTGCTTCTCCTGCACCGCCTCGCCGTTGACGAACGTCCCGTTGGTGCTGCCGAGGTCGACCAGCCAGAACGCCTCGCCGCGCCGCTCGAGCCGGGCGTGGTGACCGCTCGTCGCCGGGTCGCGCAGGATCACGTCATTGTCCGGTGAGCGTCCCAGGCGCACCGGCTTCTCAGTCGCGCGGTGCGTGTGGCCGGCGTCGGGGCCCGACTCGATCTTGAGCTCGGCCTGCGGCCCGGCGCCGACCGCCGCCGCAGGGGGTCGCGTGGGCATCGCCATCGTCTCGGGCAGGGGCAGAGCG
>DATEGB010000156.1:0-7712 GCA_035280365.1 Candidatus Dormiibacterota bacterium
AAAGCCCGCGGGCGTCAGGCCGCCCGGGTTGCCCGCCTGGCTCAGGCGCTGGCGCAGCTGCGCCGAGGTGCGGGCGGGCATGCGCGACACCGGGCGCAGCAGCGACTCGAGCTGCTTGACGAAGGGCCGTGCCGCGGCCACGTGCCCGCCGTCGGCGGCCGCCGCCCGGAACTGGTCGAGGGCGACGAAGTAGGCGACGACGATGGCGCCGCAGATCACGCCGGCCGCCAACGCGATCGCGCTCATGGCTTCACGACTCCAGCGCCGTCATGCGCTGGATGATCAGGTTGCCGACCAGGATCATGAACGCGGCGAAGCCGAGCATCGCGTAGCCGATCCACGAGCTCGTCATGGGCGAGTAATAGCCGGGCACGAAGATGTAGAGGCCGAGGGCGAGCAGGATCGGCAGGCCGGTGATGATGCTCGCCGACGCACGCGACTGCGCCGTCAGAACGCTCATGTCGCGTTTGGTCTGCAGGCGGTCGCGGAGCGTGTCCGAGATGTTGTCCAGCACTTCGGCGAGGTTGCCGCCGACGCGGATGTGGAGAAGGATCGCGGTCACGATGAACTCCAGGTCGGGGCTGTTGATGCGCGTCAGGAGCGAGCTCAGCGCCTCCTCCACCGAGGTGCCGAGGGTGACCTCGGTGGCCACGCGCTCGAACTCGGTCGAGACCGGCGGCTGCGATTTGGCGGCCACCGTCTCCAGGGCGCGGTCGATGGCGTAGCCGGTCTTCAGGGAGTTGGAGAGCAGCTGCAGCATGCTGGCCAGCTGGTCGTTGAACTGTTGCTGGCGGCGGCGCTGCAGGTAGGCGATGACGAGCGGCGGCAGGAAGAAGCCGATCGCGCCCAGGATCACCGGTCCGACCGAGAAGCCGAAACGTAACAGCCCGATCAGGGCGCTGAGGGCGACCGCGCCGATGCGGATGAGCAGGTACTCGGGCGCCGTGATGTTCAGGCCCGCGCGGGCGAGGTCCTCACCCAGCGTGGGCTTGCCCTGGACCTTGCGCCGCAGGCTCAGGTTCTCGGCGGCGGGCTTGAGCAGCCGGTCGACGAGCTCGCGCGGCGTGGCCCGCGGCGCCGCCGGCTGCGTCTGCTGAGGCACGCGCTCTTTGCGCACCCTGTCCAGCGCCCAGAAGAAGACGAAGATCGCCGCCGCCATCGGAACGACAACGATGGTGGCCTGCGGGAGGTTCAACACGAGGACCTAGAAGAGGCCCGGGAAGGCGGCCTTGATGACGGCCAGCGTCACGCCCTTGGCGTCGCCCACGCTAGGGCACTTGGGGTCAGGCGCCTGGGCGCCGGGGGCGTAGTCCTTGTACGACTCGAGCGTGTACTTGAGCGACGCGTACGTGAGAAACCACGTGATGACCTCGGCCTGGCACTGCGTGACGACCACCGTCAGGCTCGTCGCGCTCGCGCCGCCGGCCGCGCTCTGCGTCCCGACCTTGATCACGTGGAGCTGGGTGAAGATCGTCATCGACGCCACTCGGCTGCCGCTTGACACAGTCGCGATCACCGAGATGTAGTCGCCAGGCTGTATGTAGTCGGCGACTCCCTGCTGCTCGCTGGTGGGGATGGTCAGCGCCACGTAGCCCTGCGGTATCGGTAGGTATTCCGACTGCGAGCCCAGCGCCTGGCTCGGCTTGGCGACGTCGTTGGAGGTGATCGCCTGCCCTTGCTGGATGGCCACCAGCGGCACCATGCCCTGCACCTGGCCGGGGTCGGTGAAGTAGACCTTCGGGTAGGTCGCGGGCACCGAGATCGGCTTCGTCGACAGGTCGCTGGCGCTGATGGGGACGCGCGCCTGCAGGGTCCTGGCCGCGTAGACGACCGTCTGCTGGGGACTGATGTTGGCCGCGCTGGCGTTGAGAGCGACAAGGACGAATGCGACGATCACCAGGAGGGCGAGGAGGATGCCGAGCAGGGTGAAGGGCCGGCGGGAGGTAATTGCGCTAAACGTCCGCAAGGCCGACCAATCATAGGCAAGATATGCGCTTGCCGACCCCCCTTACATGACACCGAAAACGCCCTTTTTGAGTCAGCGCGGACAGTCTCTCGTGGAGTTCGCGGTGTCCTCCGTCGTGCTGCTTCTGCTGGTCGGCGGGCTGGTCGACATCGGGCGCTCGATCTACGTCTCCGAGGCTCTCTCCAACGCCGCCAGGGAGGGGGCGCGCCACGGCATCTGGTTCGACGCCGGCAGCCTTTCCCACCCCTACCTCTACGACGCGGAGATCAAAGCCGTCGTCGACGCGGAGCTGGCGACGATCGGCCTGGGGGCGTCAGTGCTCAAGAACCCGACCACGACCTGCCCCAACCCCTCGGACGGAAACGGCTACCACAACCCGCCGTTCATCGCGTCCGCGTACCCGCTGACCGCCAACCAGGCCTGGCTCTACATCTGCTACAACAACACGTCCGGGCTCGACTACACGTCGCCCGCGACCAACCTCGGCCAGCTCGACGTGAACGTCATCGTCACGTACACGTACGGCCCCCTGACACCGCTCGTGAAGTCTCAGTTCGGCGTCTTCAAGGTGGCCGTGAACCAGCACATGACGGTTCAGGGCTCGTGAGGCGAATCCGGGAGCAGCGCTCCCAGGCTCTCATCGAGTTCGCGCTCGTCTCCCCGGTCCTGCTCCTGCTCCTGTTCGGCACGATCGACATCGGTCGCGCGATCTTCTACTACGACGCGCTCAATCACGCCGCGCGCGAGGGCGCGCGGGCCGCGGCGCGGGCGTCGAACCAGCTGCCGACCAACGCCGACGTCCTCAGCGTGGTGAACGGGCAGATGCTCGGGGTCTCGGTGTCGATGCCGTGCCCGCAGGGCCCGGTGACGTCCTCGACGCCGCCGGCGAACTCCGCCTACCTGTACGTCACGGAGCCGGCGCCGCCAGCCACCGTGGAGACGACGCCTCCGCCCAACGCGCCGGGAGGCGAGTACGGGTCGGCGGCCGCCGGAGGCTGCAGCGCGGTCAACCCGGCGACCGGCAACGACCAGCTGCAGGTCACGCTTCGCTTCAACCTCGTGCTCATCACGCCGATCGTCGCCCAGGCCACGACCGACCACGTCGTGATCTCGGCGGCGGCCGTCTATCGCACCGAGTACTGATGACGTCGCGGCAGGCGCAGCAAGGACAGGCGGTCGTGGTCGTCGGCCTCATGCTCACGGTCGTCGTCGGCATGGCCGCCATCGCCATCGACGGCTCGCGTGCGTTCGCGCTGCGGCGCGACCTGCAGGCGGCGACGGACGCGTCCCTGTTGGCGGCCGCCGACAAGCTACAGCAGACCGGCAGCTATGCCACCGCAGAGCAGGCGGCGACCACGATCTTCGGCACCAACATGCGGCTTTACAGCGCTCCGACGTGTGGCGCCTACGGCTCGCCGGGCGCGCTTCCGTGGACGGTGACCTGCACCTACCCGGACAGCACCGCCTTGACCCAGGTCGTGCGGGCGATGGGCGCGCAGGGCACGCAGTTCGCGATGTCGGCCACGCGTCCGCTGCAGCTGCAATTCGCGCGCATCCTCAGCAACGGCGTGACGCCGACGCTTGGCGCCAGCGGCACGGGCAACGTGAACAACCTCCTCTACAGCCCGACCGTGGCCGCGCTCAGAGGTGCGGGGTGCGGGGGAGCCGCGGGCACCGCGGTGACTGTGAACGGCAGCGGCACCTTGAACATCACCGGCGATGTTGTGTCCAACGGCAGCATCTCAGTGCCGGGCGGCGCCGTACGGGTCGCCGGCGACGTCTACGCCCGGTGCCAGGCGACCGTGAGCGGTGCGCAGACGAGCTGTTACCCGAGTGGCGCCGCGACGCCGTGCACCTATCCCGACGTGGCCGGGTCCGTCCAGACTGGGTTCCGCCTGGCCGATCCCGGGTACCCGGTCCCGGCCGTCGGTGGCCCGCAATCGCTCACCTCGAGCAACGTCATCGTCCTGCCCGGGGTCTACTCCTCGCCGCCCATCCTCGTCGGCGGCGGCTGCTGGTTCCTAAGCGGCGGCGTCTTCGACTTCCAATGGGGTGCGATCAACCTCGGCGACTTCGTGAGCAACGAGCTCAAGCCGCCGGACGAGAGCGACTCGTCGAACAACACGGTGCGGGCGGCGAACCAGTTCTGGAACACGAACGGAGTCCGCTGCGCCGGGGCCGCCCAGGTGTCGGCGGTCGCGGGGCCGGGCAGCGTGCCCACCGGCAACTGGGCTTTCGTGCTGACCTCCGTCCGCACGGACACATATGCCGGACTCTCGTATCAGCGGGAGAGCGCGCCGTCGATGTGCTACACGGCGAATGTCCCCGGCGGCGGCTTCAACATCCAGGTTTCGGTGAGCAACGTGCCCGGCGCGACGTCCTACAACATCTACGCCTCGCCACCCAGCGCCGGAGGCACCTGCGCGGGCCCGTTTGGGCTGGCGGCGAACCTACCGGTGACTGTTGCGGTCCAGAACAACAACCTGGCCGGCTGCCCGCTCCCCGTGGGAAGCGGCTGCTCCCTCGGCAACGAGTCTATCCGCCTCGACAACTCGCAGCTCGGTGGGGCGTTCGCGCCCAGCGCCACCGCCTCGCCGGGGACCAGCGGCGCGTACCCTCCCGACAGTGAAACCGCCCCGCTGGCCGCGGGCCTGCCGAACCAGAACCCGGGACGGGGCAACGGGAGGACGGGAGATCGCGCGAACGAGAACCAGTGCCGTTCCGTCGCCGGCGGCGCGATGACCTGTCCGGGTCCTGTCACGCCGGGCGCCGTGGAGCTCTACTTCCCCAACGGCGCCTGCCTGGCGACGAGCAACGGAGGCGACACATACGTGTTCAGCGGCTACCAGTACGACTGGATCAGCGTCTACGAGCCGTCAGGCAACACCTGCTTCAACGTGCTTGGGGCGCACGGCAACTCGGCTTTCATTGGTCTCTTCTATGCGCCTTCCGCCACGGTCACCGTGGCGTCGCCATACGCGTACGAGACGGCGGGCACCGGGGGGATCGTCGCCGGGTCGGTCTCGTTCTCCGGGACTCTGCCGGCGATCACGTTCAGCTCGCTTTACGCGCCCGTTCCGCCCGCGGCGAAGATCGTGTCCTGAGGCGCCAGAGTGGACCCTGGTCAGCTAGAAGTCGCCTCGACCTCCACCGGGCCGCCGACCTCCGCCGGTGCGGCGCCGTTGGTGGGGTGGCTCGATTCGCCGCGCGACTCGAGGTGCGCGATGCGCCGGTGCAGGGCGCCGGTGGCCTTGCCGTCGCTCAGCTCCTCGTAGCGCTGCACGGCGCCGCGCCACGCCGCCTTCGCATCCTCGAGCCGGCCGAGACCCCACAGGCCGTTGCCCCGCGTCGCCAGCGCCTCGGCGCGCTCCCGAGTCCGGTCGGCGGGGAGGAGCTGCAGGGCTGAGTCCACCAACCGCAGCACCTCTTCGAACGCGCCGACCGCCAGCGCGTTGGTCGCCGCGTGGGCAAGGAACGCGGCGGTGCGCGCACCGTCGGCGGCGGTTCCGGCCTGGTAAAGGTGATCGCCGATCTCGCTCGCGTGTTCCTGGGCTGCCTTGCCGTACACGCGCTCCAGCGTGTCGGCCACCGCGAGGTGGTACGCCTGCTGCCGCGGCAGCGGCAACGCCGCCAGCACGCGCTGGCGCACGAGTTCGTGCGCGAAGCGGTACGTGTCCTTGCCCGCGGAGACCAGGAAGTGGCCGCGAGTCGCTTCGTCAAGCGCGTCGCGGAGCTCGTGGCCCGCGAGCTCGCCGAATGCTTCCAGCAGCGGCACGTCAAACTCGCGGCCGATCACGGCGCCGGCGACGAGCATGCGCTGCGCAGGCTCGCTCAGGCGCTGCACGCGCCGGCCGATCAAGCCGCGCACGCTCTGGGCCAGCTCGAGGTCCTCCTCGGTGTAGCTCGCCTGGCCGCGCGCCGCGCCGCCGAGCATGCTCGCCGACTCGGCCAGGTACAGCATCGATTGCTCGACGAACAGCGGGTTGCCTTCGGTCGCTGCCCGGACTCCGATCAACGCCACCGGCGAAAGCGGCGTGTCCGAGAGACCGGCGACCATGCGCTCGACGTCGTGGTCGCTGAGTCGCCCCAGCCCGATGCGCTGCGCGCGGCGGCGCCTGAGCAGGCGAGAGAGCGCCGCGGCGAACGGCCGGCCCGAGTCGAGCTCGGTGTCCCAGCACGTGCCCAGGACGACGATGCGGCTGCCGTTTATGCGTTGCGCGAGGTCGCGCAGCAGGGAGACGGTCGCCTCGTCCGCCCAATGCAGGTCGTCGAGCAGGATGAGCAGAGGCTTGGCGCCCTGGGCGCCGCTCAGGAAGTCGTACACCGCGCGGAAAAGCTGCTCGCGGACCTTGTCGGGCGCGACATTGTGCGCCGCGGCGATGCCGCGCACCTTCTGGCGCAGCGAGGGGGCGAGCGTGGACAGCAGCGGGCCGTTGTGACCGGCGGCCTCCGCAAGCGTCCTCGCCGTGCCCGCGGCGACCGCGGAGGCGAGGATGTCGCGGAACGGCCGATAGGTTTCGGCGCCGTCCTCGAGGCAGCGCCCGCCGAGGACCAGCCAGCCCTTGGCCGCGGCCTCGCCCGCCACCTCCGAGGCGAGCCGGCTGGCGCCGATGCCGGGCGCGCCCGAGAGCAGCACAAGTGAGCCGTTGCCGGCGGCCGCCCGGTCGAGCGCCATGCGGATGTCGAGGCGCTCCTGGTCGCGGTCGACAAACCCGTCGGCCGACGTGAGCACGCGAGCAGCCTCTTTGACCTCGCCGGGCTGCACCTCGTGCAGCCGCCAGCGGTCGGGGAAGCCCTTGAGCTTGTAGTGGCCGCGGAAGTCGAACTTGATCTCGGCGACGGGGCCGACGAGCTGGCGCACGATCTCGGAGACGAGGATCTCGCCGCCCTTCGCCTTGCCCGCGACGCGCGCCGCGACGTTCACGGCGGCGCCGAAGATGTCCCCGCCCTCCTCGACCACCTCGCCGGTGTTCAGGCCTATGCGGATGCGCAGCTTGCGCTCCGGGTTCTGTTTGCTGTACTCGGCGATCGCCTGCTGGATGTCGAGGGCGCACTCGACGCCGTGGCGCACCGACCCGAAGCTGATCATGAAACCGTCGCCGAGACCCTTGATTCTCCGGCCGGCGTGCTGCGCGACCTTCTCGTCGATGATGGTCTCGTAGGCCTTCATGATCTCGTGCGAGGCGGTGAAGCCTCGCGTCGAGAGCAGGCGGGTCGACTCCTCGACGTCCGTGAACATGATGGTCACGGTGCCTTCCGTCTGGCCGACGGCGAGGCTGCCGATGATCGTCTCGGCGGTCAGCGGGGTCGCGGCGTTGATCGGCTGGCCCAGTCCCTCGGCGATATCGCGCAGCATCCCCTGCGAGGCGCGGAATCCCGCTTCGCCCTGGGGGTAGCGGACGGTCTGCAGCAGGCCGGACTCGGCGGCAAGCCTCAGCTCGCGGCCGGCCGAATCCTTGCTGATCTTGGTTGCCTTGGCGTACTCGCTCGCCTTCAGTTCGGCGCCCTCGAAAGCCTCGGTCAGTGCGGGAGCCAGACGGAGGCTCAGGCCGCGCCTGGTGATGATGCTTTCGATAACGGCCTGGATGCGGCGCGACGCTCCAGCGGGACCGGGCGCGCCCTGGGCGGCGGTGACCGTCGGGAGCATGCCGCTGAACCCACTCGAGGCGGCGGCGAGCTGGCCCAGCGCGGTGGTCGCGCGGGCCATCGCGGTGGCCGCTTCGAGCGCCTGGGCGGCGTGGCCGCC
>DATEGB010000157.1:0-13410 GCA_035280365.1 Candidatus Dormiibacterota bacterium
TGTGCGGGCGGCGCCCACGTCGCGGCGACGCCGGCGGTCTGGTTGGCCGGCGCGGCCGGACGCACGGGCGGCGCGGATTTCTTCCTGCGGCGGCGGCGGGTGCGCAGATAAAGGAGGGCGACGACTATCGCCGCCACCGAGAGCAGGATCGTCAGCAGGTTGATGTCTGGCATGCGCTTCTAGAGGGTCCTCCCTTCGCTAAGCCGTGAAGTATGCCATTGCGCTCAGCGTTCTCCATCCGGCATCGGGCCGTTCTCGATCACGAGCCGCCCCGACGCCACGCCCGGCACCGTGACGTCCGCCTCCAGCGAGTGCGCGCCAGTGCCAAGCGGCGCGCCGGTGACGACGTGGACGACGAGCCGCCGCCCGAGCGGCATGTCGAGGCGCTTCGGCAGCGGCGCGAGTCCCGCGCTCGTCTCGATGTGCAGCTGGTGGCCGGTGACGAGCACCCCGTCGAGGCGCAGACCTGTTACGCCGACCAGGACCGCCGGGCGCGTGCGGTTCTCGAGCGCGAAGCTGACGCCGGCCTTTTCCGAGCGAAGGCTGTGCAGATCGGCGAGACGCTCGGCGAGGTAGCGCGGGATCTCCGGTCTCGGACGCGCGGGCGCCGACGTCGCCGAGACTTTGAAGCGCAGCTCCGCGCGGTCGACGACAGCGCCGGCGATCGTGAGGGTCGCCTCCATCGTGTATTCGCCTTGCGCGGGAAGCGGCAGGCTCAGCGACGTCGCGCTGACCGCTGGCTCGAACGGAGTCGGCACCTCGACCTCGACCACGCCGGTGTACGACTTCTTCTGCACTGCGTCGCGCACGCGGTCGAGCCCGCGCACGCCGGCGGCGCGGTCCCGCGTCACCGACCAGCGCACCGTCCCGCGGCCTCCGACCTCCAGGTCGTCGTTGACCACGACAAGGCGCACGGCGAATGGGATGTGGGGGTTCTGGACCACACCGAACGGACGCCCGGGCTCGAAAGCCAGCGGCTCGATGATCACGCGTGTGGCCTTGAATGCGTGCGTCAGGGCTTCGAGCGCCTGCTTTGGCTGCCGCGTCGCGTCGAGCAGACCGAATCCGATGCCGGGAAACGGGTCGACGAGGTGGTACGTGAACGCGCCCCAGCAAGGCTCGAACTTGTGCGTGCGAAGGTGCTCGGCGGCGTAACGCACCAGTTCGGCCTGGTAGCGCTGCGACGCGCGGATGTACGAATCGCGGTCCTCGTGGGCCGAAGGCAGTCCGGCTCCGCGCTCCGCCCAGTTCACGGGCTGAAAACCGGCGTGCCTCCACGCCGGGTCGTCGTCGGCGACCGGCCAGGCGCCGCCGATCGACTCCCACGCGGCCGAGCCTTCGTCCGGCAGCGACTGCGCGCCGAACGCGGTGACCATCATCGGCTCGACCTGCCCGATGTCGTGCCACACGCCGTCCGACCAGCCGAGCATGAGGTGGAGGTCGACGTCGCCTGACGCCGCGAGCGAAGGCCGGGTCGGGTCGAGCCGCTCGAATGTGGCCTTCAGCTCCTGGTCGATGGAATGGTTCTGGCGCACCGCGTGCACGTCGCCGAGGTCGAAGTTCGTCGCCAGCCACGGCGGATCGTCGTGCGCGGTCCACATCACGATCGCCGGATGGTTCTGGAGCAGCGCGACCATCTCCGCGAGCTGCTCACGCGCCGCGTTGTCGAAGAAGCGCGACTCGTCGTTGCGCGCGTGATAGACGTACGTGCCGGTCAGCGGCAGATCCTGGAACACGAGCATGCCGGCCTCGTCCGCCTGGCGATAGAACTCGAGCGGCAGCACGTTGGCGACGATGCGCAACGCATCGATGCCGGCACGCTTCGCCGCCGCGATGTCCGCCGCGAACGTGCCGGCGCTGAGCTCGTCGAGCCTGTAGGCGGGCATGTAACACGCGCCGCGAACGAACATCGGCCGGCCGTTGACGCGGAAGCTCCAGCGGCGCGGCCCGATGTCCCACGTGAGCTCCCGAAACGCAAAGCCGTCCTCGACCCGCGCCGATTCGACTCCGTCCGCGGTCCGCGCGATCAGCTCGGCGCGATAGACCGGCTGGGCGCCGAACCGCCACGGGTCCCACCGCTTGGCGCCGGGCATCGCGAGGCGCATCGAGACGGTTTGCTCGGCGCCGCCGCCGAGATGCACCTCGCGACGGAGCCGCAGAGTGTTGACGCCGAGCTCGACCTCGCCATCCATGCTGCGGCCGTCGAGATTGCGCAACCTGGCCTCGACCTCGAGCCGGCCGTCGCCAGCCTCGAAGCTCGTGCGGATGCGCATCCAGTCGACGGCGATCGGCCCGACGTACTCGAGCTGCACTGGCTGCCACAGGCCGACCGGCACCTCGGGGTGGTAGGGCTCGGGCAGGCTGCCGTACGCGCTCGCCGGGTAGGGCTTCAGGTCGCCGTCGTTGAAGAGGCCCATGATGTGGCGCTTCTTCTCCGGCTGCGTCTCGAGCGGCGACTCGCAGCAGATGACGAGTTGGTTTTCCGGCTTCAAGTAGGGCGTGAGGTCGAAGCCGAAGGGCGCGAAGTACCCGTAGTGCGAGCCGAGCAGGCGGCCGTTGAGCCAGACATTCGTGGCGAGGAACGCGCCGCCGATGCGCAGGACGACGCGGCCCGCGTGGTCCGGGCGCGGGAACTCGGTGCGGTACCAGACCGACTGCCGGCCCTCGCGCGCGGCGAGCTGGCGCGGGACCTCGATGGGCTTCCAGCCCGAGCCGCGTCCGGTCGGGAGCCCTTCGGCCTCGCCCTCGCCCAGAGGCATCCAGATCGCCTCCCAGCCGGACAGCTCGCGTCGGCCGGTCGCGCGCTGGGCGAGGGGCATGAACAGCGAGTCGCTCATCGGGCGTAGGCTCCGTCCGCGGTCGCGCAGATGAGCACCGGCCGGTCGATGGCCTCCACGAACGGTCTCGTCTGCTCACGCTCGACCAGGGCGAGGATGCTGCCGCCGAAGCCTGCGCCCATGATCCTGGCGCCGTAGCAGCCCGGCGCGTTCCACGCCCTCTGCACGATGCCGTCGACGTTCGGGGTCGAGACCTCGAAGTCGTCGCGCAGGCTGATGTGCGACTCCTTCAACAGGCTGCCCATGCGTGCGAAGTCGCGCTCGTGGAGCGCGTCGACGAAATCCTGCACGCGCGCGATCTCCGAGTCGACGTGCCGCCTTCGTTTCGGGTCGCCAGACTCCGCCTCGCGGCGGCGCTGGTTGTACGGGGTATCGGCGAGCGAGCGGTGCTCGCCCGAGTCGATGACGGCGATGGCTACCTCCTCGGGAAACGGGACCAGGTGATACTCCAGCGTCGCGCAATTGAGCAGCAGCGCGCTGCCGCGCCTGCCGAGGGCCGATGCAAACTGGTCCATCACGCCGACCTGGACGCCGGTCGCCTTCTGCTCCGCGCGCTGGCACGCGAGCGCCGCCTGCTTGCCATCCATTTCTGGTTGCAGGCCCGCCGCCACCGCGACCAGGAGCGCGGCCGAGGAGCTGAGGCCCGCGGCCGGCGGCACTTCCGAGGTGACCGTCACCGCCTGCGGCTCGGCGCCGAGCTCCTCACCCACGGCGCGCACGTAGGCGAGGCCGCCCGGGACCTGGCTGTCGACGGACCATTCGCCGGCGGGCCGGCCGCCGACGTCCGTGTAACGGTCGACCGCCGCGGGCAGGACCAGGCCACCGAGGTAGTCCACGTGCTCGCCGATGAGGTTCACCCGCCCGGGCGCGCGTCCCACCCACCTAGAGGGCACGAAGCTCCGCGGCCGTGTCCTCGGCGCGGGCGTCGAGGATGAACGCGCCGGCGCCGAGCTCGGAGCCGGCCAGGTACTTCAGCTTGTCCTTCGTCCGGTTCGGCGGATAGAACTCGATGTGGAAGTGGTGATGGTCGTGGCCGCGGCCGGGCGGCCGCTGGTGCATCGCCATCACATATGGAAGAGGCTTGTCGAACAGCCGGTCGTACTTCTGCAGCAGCACCTTGAGGTTCCTCGCGAACGAGACGTTCTCGTCCTCGTCGAGGTCCGCAAACCCGCCGCGGTGCGCGATCGGGGCGAGGTGCACCTCGTAGGGCCAGCGGGCGAACTCCGGCACGAAGGCGATCCAGTGCTCGTCGCCGTTGACCACTCGCACGCCGTGCCGCTCCTTGTCGATGATGTCGCAGTACAGGCAGTGGCCGGTCTTGCGCTTGTGCCGCGCCTCGGCCGCGAGCTCTCGCAACAACACCGGCGGGACGAACGGGTACGCGTAGATCTGGCCGTGCGGGTGGCTCAGCGTGACGCCAATCTCCTCGCCCCGGTTCTCGAAGATGTAGACGTACTTGACGTTCGGCAGGCGGCTGAGCTCGTCGGTGCGGTCACGCCACACTTCGATGAGGTCCCGAATGTGGTCGACCGTCTGCTGGCCAAGCGACGAGTCGTGCACGGGCGTGTAGCACACGACCTCGGCGCGGCCCTGGTCACCGGTGTAGGAAGGAAAGCGGTTCTCGAAGACGACGATGTGGTAGGTCGGCTCGGGGATCTCGGTCTCGAGGCCGCCCGGTTTCGTGGGACAAAGGGGGCAGTGGTCGGCCGGCGGATGGTAGGTGCGGTCCTGCCGCCACGGCGCCACCGTGACCCATTCTTCGAGGAGGGGGTTCCAGCGAAGCTCGCTCAGGCGATCTTCTCGTAGTAGATGAGGTAGCGGCCGTCCGGCTTCTGGACGACGCGCTTCTTAATTCGCTTCGAGCGCACGCTTCACCGCCTCGGCCGGAGTCTTGACCACCTCGAGTCCGTTCACGTCCCACGTGTCGAGCGCGAACACCGGCCGGGCGAGCCTTCGCGCGATCGCGATCTCGCTCAGCGTGCCCCACCCGCGACCGATCGCGATCACGCTGTCCGCCGCGGTGACGATCACGGTGTTGCGCGCCTGACCGAGCCCGGTCGCGAGCGCGACCGTGAGGTGCGCGTTCGCGCCGGCGCGGTCAGCGTCGGGCAGGATGCCGACGACAGTGCCACCCTCACTGGCCGCGCCTTCGCTCGCCGCGCCCATCACGCCGCCGAATCCTCCGTTGATGACGACGGCGCCGCCCTTCGCGAGCAGCCTCCCCACCTCGCGCGCCGCGTCGAGCTGCGAGGGCGTCGCCTCCGACGCTCCGCAGACCGCGACGTATCGGCGTGACATCCGGCAAGAGTTTATTCGGTAGACTTTCGAGCCGAAGTTCAACGCCCGTGGGGCAAAGGAGGTGAGGCGGAGCTTTGGATAAACCGAGTCGCGGTACCAGCCGCCTCGTTTGCCAGCCGGGAGCTCGGGAGGTCGTAAGCCTCTAGGGCTTCTGAACCGGATCCGGCTCCTGGAGTCGGAGGCGGTAGTACTGCGAACGTAGAGCTGTAAGAGCCGGGGTCACCCCGGCTCTTACTTTTTTCGCTCAGTAGGATTCACTCTCGTGGCGCAGGACTTCGCTGCACAGCTCAACGCGATCCCCGAAGGGTGGGTGTCGGCGATGGGGATGACGATCACCCAAGCGACGAAGGACGAGGTCCGCGCCGAGCTCACCGTCGGCCGGCAGCACCTCCAGGGCTACGGCATCGTCCACGGCGGCGTCCACTGCGGGGTCGTGGAGACGCTCTCCTCGATGGGTGCCTACCTCTTCGCGCGGGAGAACGGCCAGCACGTGGTCGGGATCGAGAACAACACGAGCTTCATCCGCGCCGTGCGCGCGGGCGCGAAGCTGCACGCCGTGGCCACGCCCGTCACGCGGGGCCGGCAGACGCAGGTGTGGCAGGCGCAGGTCCTCGACGAGCAGGAGCGCCTCGTCGCCACCGGTCGCGTGCGCCTGCTTTGCATCACCGACGATCAGCAGCTCGCGGGCGAGCAGGTGAAGGGCGCGCTCAGCGACCCGTAACGTCGTCGATCGCCGGCGAACGCACCAAATATGCGCAGTCCAGTGCGCCGATCGCCGGCGAAGGCACCAGATCCGGACGCCCTCAGCGACCCGTCACATAGCTGAAGATGATCTCGTCGATCAGCCGCTCCACCGGCGCGAGGTCGTCGGTGAAAACCTGGTCGCGATACCCAGACACGCGTAACCGCCCCTCGTTGAGCACGCTCCGGGCCACGTCCTGCGCGACGGGCTCATTGATCAGGCTGAGATTGTGCTCGACGTCCGCCATGGTCACAGGCGTCATCGTCCCGTACACCAGCGTGTTGTTGAACGCCGGCACGTCGACCAGGAACACCGTCGGGTAGACCGCCGCCATCGTGCTCGCGATGGCGTCGACCAACCGATAGTCGGTCGCCGTCCGCCCGGCGTTGACGACCGCGACGCCGTTGGGTCGGAGATGGTCGTGCACCTCGCTGAAGAACTCGCGCGTCGTGAGGTGGAACGGGATGTACGGCTGCCGGTACGCGTCCATGACGACCACGTCGTACTTCGAGGTGGTCGTGTCGATCCAGTAGCGCGCGTCCGCGACCACCGGCTTCACGTTGGGCTCGTCGAGATGGAAGAAGCGGTGGGCGACGTCGACGATGTCGGGGTCGATCTCGACGCCGGTGATGTTCACGCTCGGCCCGTACGCGGCGGTCAGCTGCCGCGCCGCTGTGCCTCCGGCCAGGCCGAGGATGGCGACGTCGCGCGGGGGCGCCTCGACAGCCTGGGCCGGCCGGAAGGCGTCGGCGACGACCATGTAGTCCCACGGCCCGCCCGTCAGCAGGCTCGCCGAGTCGTAGATGGAGTGGATCGCCTCTCCCTCGTTGAGGATCAGCTCCGTCTTCGTGCCGTCCTGCACGACCTGGATGTAGCCGTACGCGGACTCCTTCTCGTAGACGAGGTGACCGACCTGCGGCGGCTTGATGCCTGAGGGCAGGAAGATCCACGCCAGGATCACGGCCGCGGCGAACGCCGCGTAGAACCGGCGTCGCGGCCACGGCCACAGTCCGACGACGGAGATCGCGACCAGCGCGAGGCCGAAGCCCTCGAGCGTCGGCCGCGTGCCATAGCTCGGAATGAACCAGAACACCGGCAGGAATGTGCCGAGGATGCTGCCGGCCGTCGACAGGGCGTACACGCGCCCCGCGGTGTTGCCGCCGGTCTCGACGTCGCGCAGCAGCAGACGGATGGCGAACGGGCTGACGCATCCGAGGAGGATCACGGGCGCCGCGAACATGATCACGACCGCGAACAGAGTGCCCGCGACCAGGCCGACGCTCAGCTCCTTGAACCCCTGCTGCGAGAGGAGCAGGATCGGATAGCTGACGAGCGGGATGAGTCCGATCCACAGCCCGGCCCACGCGGTGATCTGGTAGAGGACTTCAGGCCTCGGGTGGCGGTCGGCGAGCCGGCCCCCGATGACGTAACCGGCCGATAGATAGATGAGGATCAGCCCGATCAGCACGCCCCAGACGTAGAGGCTCGTCCCGAAGTACGGCGCCAGGAGGCGCGAGGCGCCGAACTCGATGCCGAGGCTCGCCATGCCCGATACGAAAACAAGCGGGAGGAGAAGGCGCCGCGAAAACTCGAGGCTCCTCAGACCGGTTGCTCCGCCGCCCACTTCCGCGTCCGCTCGTCCATCGGTACGGGCAGCTGCACGCGAAGCTCCGCGTACATGTCGCCGACCGGACCGTCCTTCGGGTCAGGCAGGCCGAGGCCGCGCAGCCGGATCTTGGTGCCGTTCTGCGTCTCCGGTGGCACGTTGAACTTGACCTGGCCCCCCTTGATGGTCGGGGCCGACACCTCGCCGCCACGCAAGGCGACGTGCAGCGGCACGGGCACGGCGACGTGGAGGTCTTTGCCCTCGCGCCGGAAGACAGGGTCGGGCGCCACCTGCACCGTCGCCCGCAGACCCGGCACTCGCAGCACCGTGCCCTCCTTGACGCCGGCCGGGACCCTTACCTCCACGCGCCGGCCGCCGGGCAGCTCGACGGTGCGGCTGGTGCCGCGGAAGATCTCACCCAGGCTGACCGTGATCGGCGCTTCCACGTCCAGGGACTGCGCCTGCCTCGCGCGGCCGCGCGTCGCGCCGCCAAAGATGGAGCCGAAGATGTCGCCGAAGCCGCCGCCCTCGCCAAAGAGGTCTTCCATGTCCTCGGGCGTGACGGTGCGGTACTCCACGCGAGGACCGCCGCCGGGTCCGCCGAAACCGCCCCCCGCGCGCCGCGCCTGCTCCGGGTCGATCCCGGCCGCCTGCGCCGAGGCCCAGTTCTCGCCGAACTGGTCGTACAGCCTGCGCTTCTTGGCGTCGGACAGGACCTCGTGCGCCTCCGAGAGCTCCTTG
The DNA here is from genome assembly GCA_035280365.1 of Candidatus Dormiibacterota bacterium. Lineage (GTDB taxonomy): Bacteria > Chloroflexota > Dormibacteria > Dormibacterales > Dormibacteraceae > 40CM-4-65-16. The sequence goes on from DATEGB010000157.1 coordinate 8,225, forward strand.
AAGCGGGCCTCGGCCTGCTTGTTCCCCGCGTTCAGGTCCGGGTGATGCTGGCGGGCCAGCTTGCGAAAGGCGGCCGAGATCTCCTTCTGCGTCGCCGTGCGCGGCACTCCGAGCACCTCGTAGAAGTCCTTGGTCTTAGGCACGTCCTTTTTCTACCCGCTTGTGATGCTCGACCCAACCTGGCCGGCGGACGTAGCCGAGCGTCTCGTTGATGTGGAGCATCGGCGCGTTCTCGGAGTCGTTGTCGGTCTGGACGACAGGCACGCCGAGCTCGACGGCCTGGGCGAGGGACTGCAGCTTGACGGCGCGGGCGATGCCGCGGCCGCGGTACTCGCGGTCGGTGCACGTGTAGCCGGTCCAGATCGTCCCGCGCACGGGCGGGAACTTGAGGTAGCTCATCGCCACCGGGCGGTCGCCCTCCACGGCTATCCACCAGCGCTCGAGCCGCCGGTCCGGCGACCGGAACCTCTTCATGAAGTCCTCGAACACCTCCGGCACGATCGGCAGCGAGTGGGGCACGTCCTGGATCGTCCGCTCGTTGAGGTGGAACAGCTTGGCGTACTTCTCCCCGTCGTCCCATTCGGCGACGGTCGTCAGCCGGATCCCATTCGCCTCCGTCTTCGACTTCGCGGCCCGCGCCTCCTCGACCAGGCGGGCGCCATGCCTGCGCAGGTCCAGCTCCCAGACCTTCTCGATGCGCTCGCGCGCGTAGCCGAGCGCGGCCAGGCTCTCGAGCATCTCGGGCTCGTCCTCGGCGCAGTAGGCGAGCAACATGCGCGAGTCCTGCGCCACGGCCCGCTCGCCGATCCAGGTCCACATCTCCTCGAGCAGCCGGACGTCGAGCTCGGCCCGCTCCAGCCAGACCTCGACCTCGCAGTGGCGCTCAGGCAGCTTCGACCACGGGCCGTGAAGCCAGGCGAGAAAGGCGATCGGCTTCCCGTCACACTCGGCGATGAACCGCCCGACCTCATAACCGACGCGCGTGTTCTCCCAGCGAAACCGGATCATCACGGGGTCGTGGCTCATGGCCGGGTAGGCCAGGGTCATGAGGTCTGCCGCGAGCTCGGCGTCGTCTAGCGCCGCAGAGCGATACGTGACCGGCATGATTCCAAGACCTTACAGGCCGACGATCCGCGGCATGATCCCCGCGTCACCGACCTCCAGCAGACCGACGGTCGGCGGCTCGGTGCGCTGGACGTGCCTCGCCACCTGGAGCCAGCACCACTCGAACCAACCCGGTCGCTGAGCGAGCCTGCGTCGCGTGGTCGCCGCATTCCACTGGTGGACGCCGCCCGGGTTGAACACGAGGGCGCCGTGCAGCGTGCGCGCCTCGGCGCGGTGCGTGTGGCCGTACACGATGACGTCGGCGTCAGGAAAGCGCCGGCGCAGGCTGCGCGGCAGATCCGCGTGCGGCCGGAACCAGCCGAGGCTCAACGTCCAGAGCAGCGTATGGGGCTCCTCGATCCACCGCGAGCGCTGGCCGTGGACGAGGACGATGCGCTTGCCTTCGACCGTCAGCTCCCGCACAGCCGGGAGGTCCGCCAGGTCGCGGTCGTGGTCGCCGCGGACGGCCTCGACTGGCGCCAGGCGTGCGAGCTCGTCCAGGGTCGAGCGTGCGTTGACGTCGCCCGCGTGGAGGACCAGGTCGACGCCCGCGAAGACGTCGAATACCCGCGCCGGCAGGCGGTCGACGAACTCGGGGCAATGCGTGTCGGCGATCACGCCGATCCTCGTGGTCACCCGGCCGCCTAGCTTATCCCAGTTCAGAAGTTGCATTTTTGCTCCTGGACTTGACAAATTGGCAAGTCAGGCTTTCTAATTAGTGGCATGAAAGACCTGCAGCGCGAAATCCTCAACCAGGTCGCGGCCGGCACGATCAGCGCCGAAGAGGGAGCCGCCCGCCTGGAAGCCCTGGAGCCGGAAACCCCCGCCGGCGCCCCCTCCCCGACCCCGGCGCCGTCGACCGCCATCCGCCAGGTGACGGTCAACTCCCGCTTCGGCAACACCGAGGTCGTGGGCGACCCCACCGTCGCCTCCGCGGTCGCCGACGGGCCGCACCGGGCTCGCCAGGAGGGCGACACGATGGTCATCGACCAGTCCTTTCTGAGCGGCGAGACGACCTTCGAGTTCAACCGCCCGTACGCGAGGATCGCGATCCCGGGTTTCGACACCGACAAGAAACTGACGGTGCGGATGAACCCCGCGCTCGCGCTGCGGACCCGGGTCCAGGCCGGCAACCTGCACATCCAGGGCGTCAAGGGCCCGGTCACCAGCGACGTGCAGGCCGGCAACTGTATCGTCGACGGCTTCGCGGGGCCGGTCAACCTGGCGGTGTCGGCAGGCAACCTCGAAGCGAGCGGCCGCCTCGACGGCGGCACGAGCTCGATCCGGTGCCAGATGGGCGAGGTCAAGGTCGACCTCGACAGGACGTCCAACGTGCGCATCACCGCGCACACCACCCTCGGCAAGGTCGCGGTCGAAGGCGTGAAGGACCAGGTCGTCGGCACGGGCGCGGGCAGCCTGGAGATCAGCTGCACGATGGGCGACGTCAGGGTGACGGTCGGCTGATGGCGCGCACCACCATGCGTCGGCCGCCGTCGAACTGCCCCGTGTGCAACACGCGTCTCGCCCTGACCAGGCTCTCGTGCCCATCGTGCGAGACCGAGCTGTCCGGGGCGTTCGCCCAGTGCGAGTTCTGCGTCCTCAGCGACGAGGACCGCGAGGTGCTGCGCGTCTTCCTGGCGTCGCGCGGAAACATGAAGGACCTCGAGCGTCACCTCGGCGTGAGCTACCCGACCGCCCGTGCGCGGTTCGACACCCTGCTCGGCAAGCTCGGCATCGAGCGCGCCCCGGCACCGCCTGCTCAGTCGCGCGTCGAGCTCATGGAGCAGGTGGCCCGCGGCGAAATCGACGTCGACGAGGCCATGAAGAGACTGGCGGAAAGCCCCACGAACTGAGAGCTGGCGCTGTCAGTTCGCGGGGACCCGATTTGATGGAGGCGAAAGATGATCCCGATGGAACCCGGCCCCGAGGACTACGCGCGCATGCTGTCTGAGCGGCGCGGCGAGATGGAGCGGTCGCGCGCGATTGCGCGGTTCGCCCATTCTCGCACCGGCCTTTTCACTTCGTTCCTGCGCGCCCTCGCCGACCGCATCGACCCGACCGGCCGGCAGCGGAGAGAGCGTCGGTGATGCAGACGCTGGAAGAGCCCGCCGCGGCTCCCGAAGTCACCGTCGCGCGGCGACGTCCCTGGTCAGTCTTTGCGTCGGGCCCGTTCCGCAAGTTGTGGGCGGCGACGATCCTCTCGCTCTTCGGCGACTTCTTCAGCTACGTGGCCATGGCCTGGCTGGTCCTCCAGCTGACCGGCTCGAGCCTCGCCCTCGGCACCGTGCTCGTCGTCCAGGCGCTGCCCAGGGCGGTGCTGATGATGGTCGGAGGCGCGCTCGCGGACCGCCTCTCGGCGCGGCTGACCATGCTCGGCTCGATGGGGCTGCGCGCGCTCTTCGTCGCGCCCCTCGCGTTCCTCGTCCTCACCGGTCGCGTGCAGATGTGGGAGGTCTACGGGATCGCGGCGGTGTTCGGCATCGTCGACGCTTTCTTCTACCCGGCCCGGTCGTCGATCCTGCCGCGTGTTGTCGGCGACCGCGAGCTCGAGCCTGGCAACGCGGTGCTCAACGTGACGGCGCAGGCCTCGGTCATCCTCGGCCCCGTTCTCGGCGGCGTGATCGTCGCGGCTCTCGGCATCGGCTGGGCCTTCGCCGGGGACGCCGCGTGCTTCGTCATCGGCTTCCTCTTCGTCCTCTGGATGCCGGCCGCCGCCCGGGCCGCACGCGGTGAGAAGCACCCCGACGGCGGCCTCGGCGGGCAGATCGTCGCGGGGCTCCGCTACGCCTGGTCCGAAATAGGCATCCGCATCACATTGATCGTCGTCGCCGTCATCGACTTCGCGGCCAACGGCGCCATCGGCGTCGGCCTGCCGACGCTGGTCCACGGCCGGTTCGCCGCCGGGGCCGACGGCTTCGGCGTCCTCCTCGGCGCGTGGGGCGTCGGCGCCACTGCCGGCGCGCTCGGAGCGGGAGTGGTGCCGCCACCGAAGCGTTTCGGGCTGTTGGTCATCGCGCTCTGCGTCTGGCTCGGCATCGGCATGGCGGTGGTCGGTCTCCTACCGTCGCTGCCGCCCGCGGCCGTGGTCATGGCCCTGACGGGCATCGGCACCGGCGTCGTCAACACTTACGGAGTGAGCTGGCTGCAGCGCCGCACCGACCCCGGCATGCAGGGCCGCGTCATGGCCCTGGTGATGCTCGCGTCGATGGGCCTCACGCCTGTCGCCTACGCCATCTCTGGCGTGCTGGCGCAAGCCAACGTGACGCTCCTCTTCCTGATCGCCGGCGGGATGTCGCTGGCGTGCGCGGCCGGCGCGGCCGCGAGCCGGCAGGTGCGGTCTCTGACCTAGTAGTCAGTTAGCGGATGCCGGCGGCCGCAAGCCCCGCGGCATGTGCTTGTGAGGCGTCGGCGCCGGCGTCCAGCGCCTGCACCGCGCCGCCCGCAAACGCGTGCGAGCGGTGCTGGTCGAGGTTCAGGTCGATGTTGGCGAGGGCGAACCACGCGCAGTATGTCTGGCGCGCGTAGCTGACGTTCTCCGGCGGCCGACTCATCGCCGCGGTGGCCCACTGCACGGCCGTGGTCACGTCCTTGCCCGAGGACAGCGCCTTGAACGCGCCCTGGGCGGCGGCGTGGCAGGCACTCGCAGGCGCGCCGCCGCGCTTGGCCCAGGCGAACCACTCGGCGTAGGAACGGTCCTCGGCCGTCGGGCCCTGGGCCGCCTTGGGCGCGGCCTTCTGCTCGACGACCCGCCAGGACGCCTTGCCTGCCGCGGGCTGCGCCGGAGAAGGCTCGGGCGCTTTCGGCACTGGTGCCACGGGCAGCTGGCCGCCAACGACCGGAGCGGCCGGCGCGGGCGGCGGTTTCGGCGCGGGAGGCACCACCGGCTGCGCGGTGGCGTGCGGGATCTGCTCCTTCGGCGAGAACCAGGTCGGCGTGCCAGGCTCGGCGGCGAGGGGCACGCGCGGCGCCCACGCCGGTACGTCGTAGACGGTGGAGTGTTCCTTCGGCGCCGTGGCCGGAGGCTCCGAAGGCTGGGGGCCCGGAGCCCACGACGGGCGGGACGTGGCGACGGGGGCGGGGGA
>DATEGB010000158.1:0-11423 GCA_035280365.1 Candidatus Dormiibacterota bacterium
TCCCGTGGGCCCGGCAAGCTCGCGCGCCCGTTCCACCGCGGCCGGCGCCGGCCGGGCGACTTCCGCGCCCAGTCCCCAGACCCCGGCCAACTGCTCGGGCGCGACGGCGTGGCCGTGCGCGCTGGCAGGCTCGGTGAACACGACGGCGTCGGGCGAGACCGTGCGCAGCGCGGCGAGCACCACTTGCGGGTCACGTTCGGTCAGCATGGCGAACACGGCGACGAGCCGCTCCTTGCCGATCAGCCGCCGCAACGCGGCGCCGGCCTTGACCATCGCCGCCGGGTTGTGGCCGCCGTCGAGGATCACCCGCGGCCGCTCGCCGACCACCTGGAGCCGGCCGGGCCAGCGCGTCGCGGCCAGGCCCTCGCGCACTGCTCGCTCCTCGCCCACGCCCAGCAAGTGGGCCGCTGCGACGGCGAGCGCCGCGTTCTCGGGCTGATAGTCGCCGACCAGCGGCAGCCGCAGGTCGCGATGCGCGAAACCTGGACCTGTGACGGCCAGCCGGTGGCCATCCCAGCCAAGTGACGTCGACTCCACCTGCAGCTCGAGGCCGAGACGCCACAGCCGCGCCGACATCAGCGCGGCGCGGTCCTCCACGATGGCGAGCGCCTCCGCCCCGCAACCGGTGACGACTCGGTTGTCCTGCTTGATGATCGCCGCCTTCTCGCGCGCGATCTCGCCGATCGTGTTGCCGAGGTACTTCTGGTGGTCGAGGTCAACGTTGGTGATGATCGCGAGCCCAAGGTCGAGAGCGTTGGTCGCGTCGAGACGTCCGCCGAGGCCGACCTCGCAGACGAGGTCGTCGATGCGCGTCGCCAGGTACGCGAGGGCGAGCACCGTGAGCATCTCGAACTCTGTGGCCGGGCCGATGGTGGCCGCGACCGCGTCGAAGGTGGGCATCAGCGCCTCGAGCTCGGCCGCGAAGTCCGCCTCCGAGATCGGCTGTCCGTCGACTTCGATTCGCTCCGTGTACGAGATGAGGTGAGGCTTGGGCATGAAGCCCACGCGCCTGCCGGCGGCGCGGAGGATCGACGCGAGGCACGCGCCGGTCGAGCCTTTGCCGTTGGTCCCGGCGATCAAGGCGCCGCGCAGCCCACGGTCGGGCGCGCCGATCCGGTCGAGCAGCGCCCGCGTCCTCTCCGTGCCGAGCTTCATCGCGAAGCGCCCTTGCCTCGAGATGAACTCGAGGGCTTCTTCGTACGTCAAGCGAGCTGGGCTTCGAGTGCGTAGAAATCGGACGGCAACTCGATGGTTCGCGTCAGGCGCAGGCCGGACGCCGCGAGCAGGGCGGTGTACTCCGCGCTCGTCCGTTCACGTCCGCCGAGGAGAACCATCATGTGCAGGTCGCTCATCACCGCCGCGAGTTCGTAGTCCTCGCCGGCGATGCGTGCCGGCACCACCCGCTCGAGAAGCACGAGCCGGGCGTCGGCGGCCATCCCAGCGCGGCAGCTCGCCAGGATCTGCTTTGCATACTCGTCGGCCCAGTCGTGAATGATCGACTTGAGCAGATACACGTCAGCGCGCGCCGGCAGCGGCTCGAAGAAGCTCGCCTCGACGAGCTGCACCCGGTCGGCCACCCCCGCCGCGCGCATGGCGTCCGTCGCTTGCGCGAGCCCGGCCGGAAGGTCCAGCAGGAAGCCGCGCAACGAGGGGTTGGCTCGCAGCACCGTCGCCAGCAGCGTGCCGGTGCCGCCGCCGACATCCATCACCGTGGTCGCGGAGGCGAAGTCATACGCGGCGACGAACTCGTTCGCCACGCGATTCGTGAGCTCGACCATGGCGGCGTTGAACACCGCGGCGGCCGCGGGGTTCTGGGCGAGCGCTTGCCACCGGCTCATCCCATGCAGGTGCTCGAAGGCCGTGCCTCCCGTGCGCAGGCTGTACATCAGATCGCCCCAGGTCGAGTAACCCTCATCGCTGAGCATCAGCGCCACGTTGCGCAACCCTGGCCGGTCGGAGCGAAACGCGTCCGAGATGACCGTCGCCGAGTAGCGCCGGTCCGCGTCCTCGGCGAAGAACCCCCACGTGGCCAGACCGCGCAAGAACCGGCGCATGGCATCCGGGCTCGTCTGAGTACGCATCGCAAGCTCCTCGGCACCGGCCGGCGCGGCAGCCACGATGTCGGGCAGTCCGAGGCGGCAAGCCGCGACGACGAGCTGGAACCCTCGGAAGCCGTTGAGCAACCGCATCGCTTCGGGCGGAACCCTGGTCACGGGCGGCGGCGAACCTCGGCTTCGAAGGTGTTCTTGATCAGCATCGCCCGGGTCATCGGCCCCACCCCGCCCGGGTTGGGCGTCAGCCAGCCGGCCACCTGCTCGACCCCCGGCCCCAGGTCGCCGACCTGGCGACCGCCGTCCCAGTTGGTGCTCACGTCGACCACGGCCGCGCCAGGCTTGACCATGTCCTTGCCGATCAGGTTGGCGCGGCCCGCGGCCGCCACCAGGATGTCCGCCGTCCGCGTGTGCGCGGCGAGGTCGCGCGTCCTCGTATGACACAGCGTCACGGTGGCGTTTCGCTTCAACAGCAAAAGGGCCATCGGTTTGCCGACCAGGTTGCTGCGGCCGACCACCACTGCGTCCGCGCCTTCGATCGCCACGCCGGAGCGGACGAGGAGCTCGACGATCCCAGCCGGCGTGCAGGGTTCGACTCCGCCGGCCAGGCCCAGGGCGACGAGCCCGGCGTTGATCGGATGGAAGCCGTCCACGTCTTTTCTCGGATCGAGCTCGAAGACGACGCGCCGCATGTCGACGTGCTTCGGCGCCGGCTGCTGGATCAGGATCCCGCTCACAGAGTCGTCATCGTTGAGCCGCCGCGTCAGCTCCAGGAGCTCCTCAGTCGTGGCGTCCGCCGGAAGGCGGTGGTCTTCCGAGTCGATGCCGACGTGGCCCGCGTTGTGCTGCTTGAGCTGGACGTACTTGGCCGAAGCCGGGTCGTCGCCGACCAGGACGGTGGCGAGCTTCGGCCGCGGCCGGCCCGCCAGGGCGCGTTCCGCCACGGCCTTCGCCACCTCGGCGTAGATCTGCGACGCGACGGCCCTTCCGTCCAGGACGCGGGCCGTCACTGCAGCCCGACCTGCTGCCGGGCCGCCGCTGTGAAGACCCGCATCACGTCGCGCAAGTCGATCTCGCGCTCGCGGGCGATGCGGCGGCAGTCCTCGTACTCCGGCGCCACATCGACCGCCTCTCCTCCCATCTCCTTCACCTTCACACGCGCTACCCCAAGGTCGGTGCGAACCTCGATGACGCGACGCGCGGCGATAACCCGGTCGACCTGACGCAGCCTCACGCCGAGGGTCGTGCTGCCCCGCAGCACCTGCTCGCTCAGCTTGGGCACGAGCTCGGGCGGCGACATCACGGTCAGGACATGCCCCGGCCGTCCCTTCTTCATCAAGGCGGGCACGACGGTGACGTCGAGCGCCCCCGCCGCCATCAGGTCCTCGACCAGCGCCGCGACCAGGTTGGGCGCCATGTCGTCGAGGTTGGTCTCGATGAGGGTGACCCCGGTCGAGGCGGCGACCTCGTCGCCGATCCACACCGCGAGCGCGTTGCCCGGCGCCGGATGAGAGCCGAGACCGTAGCCGACGTGCCGCAGCGTCATCGCCGGGCGCTCGAACGTGGCCGCGGCCGCAAGGATGGCCGCACCCGTGGGCGTGACGAGCTCGCGGTCTCCTTCCACCGGGACCAGCTGCGCGCCGCTGCCCTCGAGGATGCGCAGGGTCGCGGGCGCGGGCCGCGACATCGGCAGCGCGGACGCGTAGACGCGCTCGACCTCGAGCGCATGCAGCAGCCAGAAGGCGCCGACCAGGTCGACCAGCGTGTCCCCGCCGCCTAGCTCGTGCAGGTGGAGATCCTGCTCCGGGACTCCGTGGATGACGGACTCGGCCTGGGCCACCCGGTCGATCGCGTCCACGGCTCGCGACTTGACCTCGCCCGGAGCTCCCGACCCCTCGACGACGGCGCGAAGCGCGGGCACGGTGCGTTCGACCCGGTCGGAGACTTTGACCTCGACGCGGGTGCCGCCGGCGTGTCCCCGCGCCTCGCGGCGGACGTCGACCGTCACTTCGTCGCCGAGGCCCAGGGCCTCGACGGTCGCGTCGAGAAGGGCGCGGTCCGCGCCGGCGTCGACGAGCGCTCCGAGCGTCATGTCACCGGAGATGCCGGAGAAGCAATCGAAGTACGCGAGCTTCATGCGCGCGTCCTCTTTATGTGCACGGCGGCCGCGTCGATCGGCTGCATGCTCGCGGGCCGCTTCGCCACCCGCACCGTCACCGCGTCCACGTGCGGCAGCGACAGCACCCGCTCGGCGATCGCCCCGGCGAGCGATTCAAGCAGCTGCCGCGACGGCCCCTCGATGACCTCGCGCGCCGCGGCCCGGACTTTCGTGTAGTCGACAGTGTCGCCGAGCCTGTCGCTACGCCCGGCGCCGGACAGGTCGGCCTCGACCTCGACGTCCACCCTGAACTCCTGCGCGCTCTCCCGCTCGGCGTCACGCACGCCGTGGCGCCCCTGGAAGGACATGCCGCACAGCTCGATCCGGTCCATGTCGCCAATTGTTCCGAAATACACTGCCCGGCGTGGTCAGACCCGCCACCGCCGACGACCTCGAGGCGATCAACCGGATCTACAACCACTACGTCGTCCGCTCGCACGTCACCTTCGACGAGGAGCCGCTGTCCATGGACGCCCGGCGCGAGTGGTTCGCGCACTTCTCGAACCGCGGCCCGCACCGCGTCTTCGTCGGCCTGGAGGGCGAGCGCGTGACCGGCTTCGCGTCGAGCAGCCGGCTCCGGCCCAAGCCCGGCTACATCACCTCCGTCGAGACGACCATCTACCTCGCGCCGGAAGCAGTCGGCAAGGGCGCCGGGACGCGCCTCTACGAGGCGCTGTTCAGCTCACTGGCGGGCCACGACCTGCACCGCGCATACGCGGTCATCGCTCTGCCCAACCCGGCGTCGATCGCCCTGCACGAGAAGTTCGGCTTCAAGCGGGCGGCCCACTTCACCGAGCAGGGACGGAAGTTCGGCCGCTACTGGGATGTGGACTGGTTCGAGAGACCGCTGGACGGCGCGCCCGAGCCGATCTGAATCACCGCCGCCTTGATGCTGCCGTCGGCCTGGCGCACGCCGATCACGGTGATCGTGATGTTGTCCTTGAGGTCGCCGCCGGTGGCATCGCGGACCAGCCGGCCGGCCGTCGTGGCTCTTGTGGGAGGTGAGTCGCTCACGGCGCGGGCTTCAGCCGCCGCCTCGGCATACATCAACGTAGTTACCCGAGTCTGGAATTCGTGGTTGCGAGCCGGCTGGGAGTTTGCCCAGAGAATTCTGGGTCGAATACTTGCATTCGGATATCTCTTGCCGTATATTCCATGTGGGATATGTCCGAACTCGAAGCCTTCTTGGGCCGCTCCGCCGAGACCATCTCGCCCCTCGCGCTGTCGATCCTGGAGCTGCTGAACGAGCGGCCGATGCACCCGTACGAGCTGGCCGCGACGATGCGCAGCCGGCACTACGACGAGTTCGTGCGCCTGAACTTCGGCTCGCTGTACCACACCGTCGACGTGCTCGAGCGCGACGGCTGGATCGTGCCGGCCGAGCGTGAGAAGGAAGGCAAGCGCCCCGAGCGGACGATCTACCGCCTCACCGACTCGGGCCGGAGCGTCCTCTTGAAGGCGGTCGGCGAGATCATCGCCCAGCCCCGCCGGGAGTACCAGCACTTCTCGGCCGGGCTGATGTTCATGCACCACCTGCACGCGGAAGCCGCGGTGGAGCTGCTCGAGCAGCGCGCACAAACGCTTCACGCCATCGTCACGAAGCTCTCACAGCTCCTTGATGAGCTTCTGGCGACTCATGAGCGCCTGGCGCTGATCGAGCTCGAGCACAAGATCGCCCTCATCGCCGCAGAGCGCGACTGGGTGCGACAGGTCGCCAAGGAGATCACCGACGGAAAGCTGGAGTGGAAGGCCGGAATCGAAGCCGGGGAGGAAAAGTTGAGGAGTAGACATGGCTCAAGCGCGCACTAATCCGTGGCTCGTCCTGCTCGTTCTGACGACGGGCTTTTTCATGATCATGCTCGACACGACGATCGTGAACGTCGCGATCCCGTCCATGAGCACCGGGCTCAACACGACCCTCGACCAGATCCTGTGGGTGCTCAACGCCTACGTGCTCGTGTACGCGGTGCTGCTGATCACGGCGGGCCGGCTCGGTGATCTCTACGGCCAGCGCAACCTGTTCGCGATTGGACTCCTCATCTTCACCGTCGCGTCCGCGCTCTGCGGCGTGGCCCAGAACGCCGATCAGCTCATCGCCGCCCGCATCCTGCAGGGAGTCGGCGGCGCGCTGCTGACGCCGCAGACGCTTGCCATCCTGACCTCGATCTTTCCGCCGGAGCGGCGCGGCGCGGCCTTTGGCGTCTGGGGCGGCGTGGCCGGCCTCGCCACGCTGGCCGGGCCGACGGTCGGTGGCGCGATCATCACCTACATGGACTGGCGCTGGATCTTCTACATCAACGTGCCCATCGGGATCCTCGCCCTGGTCGCGACGTTCCTGGTCATCCCGGACATCCGGCCCGGACGCCACCACGGATGGGACGTCGTCGGGATCATCGTCGCGACCGCCGGACTTTTCGGCATCGTCTTCGGCCTGATCGAGGGCGAGCGCTACAACTGGGGCCAGATCGAGGCGTACGGGATCACGATCCCCGAGGTCATCGGTGCGGGCGTCGCGCTGATGATCCTGTTCGTGATCTGGGAGCGCTACCAGCGCGAGCCGCTCGTGCCGCTCTCGCTCTTCCGCGACCGCAACTTCGCGGTCGCCAACTGGATCGCGGCGGCGATCAGCTTCGGGATGCTGAGCATGTTCCTGCCCTTCACCATCTACCTGCAGTCGGCGCGCGGGTTCTCCGCCCTGGTCGCCGGCCTGACGCTCGCGCCGATGTCACTGACGTCGATGTTCACCGCGCCGTTCGCCGGTCGCATGGCCGACCGGATCGGTGGCAAGTACATCCTGTTGACAGGGATTCTTCTCTTCACCGTCGGCATGGGCAGCATCGCGCTGGTCGCAGGCCCGGACTCGACGTGGATCAACTTCCTCGTCCCCGCGGTCGTCGCGGGGCTGGGGATCGGCATGACGTTCGCACCCATGACGACCGTCGCCATGCGCAACATCGAGCCCCGTGTCGCCGGTTCGGCGTCGGCGGTGCTCAACACCATCAGGCAGCTCGGCGCAGCGGTGGGAAGCGCGGTCATCGGCGCGCTGCTCCAGAACCGTCTTGCGGTCACGCTCCACGATCAGGCCGTGAGTCACGCCGCCGCACTGCCGCCTGTCTTCCAGTCGCAGTTCGTCGCGATCTTCACCAACATCTCGTCGAAAGGCTTCGAGATCGGGACCGGGCAGAGCGGCGCTCAGCTGCCTGCGAGCATTCCGCCGGCGGTGAGGCAGCAGCTGGCCGCGCTGGCGCACGACGTCTTTGTCAGCGGTTACATCGATGCCATGAAGCAGACATTCGTGCTTCCTATCGCGTTCCTGTTCCTGACCGCCCTGAGCGCTCTGCTCATCAAGCGCCGAGCCAGGGCCGCGGCCGAGGAACAGCCGAAGGAGGAGCAGGTCCGGGCCGCCGCCGGCTGAGGCCCTGGTTCCTTAGAGGCGTCCCCCGGAGACGAGCTTCAACGCCGCCAGCAGCACAACCGCGCCGAGGAAGGCGACGACGAGGCTGCCCCAGAAGTGAACCGTGCCGGTGGCGCCGAAGAGCTGCCCGAGCAGGAAGCCGCCGATGAACGCGCCGGCGATGCCGACGAAGATGTCGACGATGCAGCCGAAGCCGCGGCCCGCGACCACGCGGGCCGCGACGGCTCCGGCGACGAGGCCGACCACCAGCCACGCGAACCACGACCCTGGGTCGACCTGGAAGCCGGCGGCGTAGATCATCGGCGGATCCAGTTTGCGATGAGGTCGAAGACCTCGTCGCTGCCCAGATCGTTGAACGGTTCGTGGTAACGCCCCTCGAGCAGGTGGAGCTCGCTCTGTTTGGGTGCCTGGTGGTGCAGGCCCACGCTGCCGGCGGGGTCGATGAGCGGGTCGGCCGTCCCGGCCAGGATGAGGAATGGGATCGTGATGTCCGCGGCGGATTCGAGGTTCCGCACGGCGGCCTTCATCCATTCGGCGTAGGTCCGGCTCGAGATCTTCGAATGGACGAGGGGATCTGTCCGATATGCGTCGACCACCTCGGGGATGCGCGACACCGTGGCCGGGTCGACCTCGTTGTCGAGGGTGAGTCCGGGAGCGATGGTGGAGGCGACCCCCGCAAGGAATTCCTTCCAGACGGGCACGTGCGCCTTGAGCTTCAGCGCCGGGCTGGAGAGGACGAAGCGCCTGGCGTTGGGCAGTCTGCCGGCGCGGACTGTGGTCAGCATCACGGCGCCGCCGAACGAGTGCCCGAGCGGTATCACCTCGCCCGTTGTTGCCTCGTGCTCGACCTGGGCGACGAACGCGGCGGCGTCGTCGACCCACTGCGTCCAGGAGTCGATGTGGCCGCGCCTGCCCTCGCTCTCGCCGTGGCCACGCAGGTCGACCGCGAACGTGGCCATGCCGTGGCGTGCCATGCCTCGGGCAAAGCGCTCGTAACGGCCGCTGTGCTCGCCGAGACCGTGGACGACGGCGAAGGTGACCGTCGCACCCGCGAGAGGCCAGGCGCGGTAGGCGAGCTTCGTGCCGTCGGCGGACCGGAGCGACCCGCGGGTTGCGACCGCTCTCTCAGCCGCCAAGGTGCCCGAATCCCCGCAGGATCTTGAGCGCCTCCTGCTCCGCTTCGAGAAGCGTCGGGGCGTAGGCCCGCATGCCACACAGCGCGTAGGCCCACTCGGGGCTCGGCGGGCTCATCGAGTGCAGCCGGAACGTGGGCGGATAGAAGAAGATCCGCTCGCCCTCGACCTTCTTGATGACCGGGCGCTTCGCCAGCACGTCTTCCAGGGACTGGCCGCTCGGCAGCTGCCCGAAGTGGAAGTCGAGGTGGCGCAGCTTGGCAAGCGGGTGGTCCAGGTCGCGGATGGATGTGCGGATGCCGTGCTGCGCGCTGAGGTCGCGCATGAAGATCGACATGATCAGAGCGTCGGTCTCGTCGCCCGCCAGCTTCAGGAAGCCGGCCGCGCACAGCTGCCCGCCCTCTTCGTTCTTGAGATGGCGGAAGTACTCCATCTCGAAGAGGCCGCGGGATTGCGAGCTCGCTATCCACGGCCGCCCGGACCGCCAGACGCGCGCGCCGGCAAGCGCGTCGAATTGCTCGTGGACGCGCTCGAGACGATGCTCGGGAAGCCCGTACAGGCTGAAGTGGAAGACCCTCGCCATCAGCGAGTAAGCCTACGCGTCGGGGCGGTGGCCGCGCCCTCGCGCGGGCGCGCCGCATGACCTCCTCCTGCCAAGCGGGAGCCTTGACGCCGAGCGCGAGCCGGTCGCTGCCGGCGGCGAGGAGAAAGTCGCCGCGGCGCGCGGTCTCGAGGAAGCCTCGTTGCGGCGGGCTGAGATGGAACGCCTGCTGCAGTCGCGCGGCTTCACTTGGGCGTTGCGCGCCGAAGAACGCGAGCGCCGGGTTCGTGGCCACAACCGCGCCCTGGTCGGAGCTGAGGAGATCGCCGGGGTTCTGCGTCGCGAAGACGAGGGACCCATCGTATTTGCGGATGCGGCGGGCAAGGCTGACGACGAAACGGCGGATGGTCGCGTCCTCGAAAAGCAGGCCGAGCTCGTCGATGACGAGCAGGCGGCGGCGGTCCTTGCGCTTGATGCGCGTCCATAACGCCTCGGCGAGAAGGAAGTGGACGGGACCGACCATCTCATCGCGCAGCTCGCGCATTCCGAAGACGACGATCGGCGCCTCGAGGTCGACGTTGGTGGGGGCGCTGAACATGCGACCGAGGCTGCCGGTGACCCAGCGATGGAGGATGAGCGCGACGCGCGAGCTTGCGGGCAGGCGCTCGGCGACGTCGGCGAGCACAGGCTCCGCCGTCTCGTCGTACGCCCGACGCACGGCGCCCTCCACGAACGCGCGCTCCGCTTCGTCGAGCCCTCCGCAGACGCACGCGCAGAGGTCGACGACGTCCGCGGCCGCGGGCCCGAGCCATTCTTCGTCGCGGTGTTGGGCCGGGCGAAGGTCCAGGACGTTCAGGGCGTGGCCGGAGCCGAGAGCCAGTCGAATGTCGACGCCGCCGAGCTCCTGGGCCAGGCCGCCGTACTCATGCTCGGGGTCGACGACGAAGACCTGGACGCCCATGCCCAGCGCTCCGATCGCGAGCGTCGAGAGGAGGTACGTCTTGCCGGCGCCGGAGTGGCCGAAGACGCCGATATTGGCGTTGGCGTAGCGGCGCTGGTCGAAGGGATCGACGAGCACCGGCGTGCCGGTCGCCCGGTTGCGACCGGCGAACAGTCCGCCCGGCTGCTGGAGGTCCGGCTCGTGCCAGGGAAAGAAGGTGACAAGCGATGTCGAGTCGACGACGCGCTTGCGCTGGAGGCGGTCCGGGCCGCCGGGGCGCGTGGCGAGGAAGCCGTCGAGCATCCGGAAGGTGCAGGATCGGAGCTCGCAGAGCACCGCGCGGGCAGCGGCCTCGACACGAGCAGAGCCGGTGTCGAGCTCGTCGCGCGAGGGCGATGTCAGGGTCAGGTAAGTGGCGACGTGGAAGGCCTTGTCCTGGCTGGAGGCGAGCCGGCGCTGCAGGTCCTCGGCGTTCGGCAGGGCTCCGGCCAGGGAGGGGTCGGAGGCGCCGGCGACGGTGTCGAGGGCGCGAGTGGCGCGCATGTGGACGAGCTGGCGTTGCAGGTAGCCGATGATCCACGCCGCAGGCAGCGGGGTCGCGTGCCACGCAAGGTGAAGGTTGAGTTCCGGCGGTAACAGGCGGAAGAGCCAGCCGGGGTCGAGGTCGGTGCCGGGCAGGCGATCGAGGTACCAGGTGCGGCTGAAGCCGCCGACGTGGAGGAAGCGTGTCACGAGCTCCCGCCCAAACGCGGTCGGCTGCGGCGCATCACGCGCCCCGTTCCCGATCCCCATGTCTGTGAGCGCGGCCTGGAGGCGAGTGGCGTGGCTGCCTTCGATCGCGAGCGAGGTCGTGACAAGGTGCGATGTGGCGGACCTGCGGACCGCGCGCGCGAAGGCGAGGTCAGCGCCGCGCATGCCCTCGAAGTCGTGGGGCACCTCCATCGTCGCCTCGGAATCGGCGTCCGGGCCTGGCTGCACGCTGATGACGACCTGCAGCGGCGTATCGAGCGCGTCGATGAGGCGACGGAAGCCGTGGAGCCACTTCTGGCGGTCGTCGTCGCTGGCGCCGGCGAAGCCGATCGGGGCTGTGTCGATGATGACGGTTGACGTATCCGGGGTCCACACGCGGGCCGGTTCGCGGCGTGCCACTCTGATCATCGCGTTCGGCTCCGTCTTATTCGGTAC